>JAKFVC010000248.1 GCA_021732415.1 Planctomycetaceae bacterium | reverse complement strand
CCTCTCCCCGGAGTACCAGGGCGAGGGGAGCGAAATTCCATCATATTTTCGGTGATTTCCGCGGTTTCGTCGCTTGCGTAGATACCAATACCCTGACGGGAAGGGGCTCACCAGCGCAATCTTTTTCGAAGCGTTTCACCAGTATCTGGCACGAGTCCCCATCCATGACACCTCATTCGAATCAATTGCGACCATGGTGCATCCTATGGTTGCTAATCAGTCTGCTCGCCTCCACCACCCACGCCGAGGACTGGCCGCGATGGCGAGGTCCCCGCGGAGACGGCACCTGGCATGGCCCACGACTCGCTGAAAAATGGCCGGCAGATGGTCTTAAGACAGCCTGGAAACGAGACATCGCCGGCGGCTACGGCGGGATTTCCGTGGAGGGTTCGCGACTCTATCTGATGGATTTTCAAAAGGAGCCGCAATCTGAGGAAAGGGTACACTGCCTCGATTCTCAGACCGGCGCACCGATTTGGACGGCAAAATACTCTGTCAGTTACAAGGGTCTCGATTATCCCAACGGACCCCGGATTACACCGACGATCGACGATGGTCGAATCTATACGATCGGGTCTGTCGGCCATGCTTACTGCTTCGATGCCGCCACCGGTAAGGTCATCTGGCAGAAAGATCCCCAAACGGACTACAAGGTGAAACTCTCCGAATGGGGCGTCGCCGCCTCCCCAGTCATCTTTGAAGATCTCGTCATCATTCACCCAGGAGCACTCGAAAACGGCTGTCTGATTGCCTTCAACAAACTGACCGGCCAGGAAGTCTGGCGCTCGGGAAACGATCCGTGCGGCTACAGCACTCCGATCGTGATCGACAGCCCCAGCGGCAAACAGCTTGTCCTGTGGTCGCCGAAACACATCCTGGGTCTCGACCCGCGCACTGGCCGCGAACATTGGCGAGTCCCCTATGAAGTTACTTACGGGGTCTCGATCGCCACACCGATCTACCACGACCAACTCTTGCTGGTCTGCGGCTACTGGGAAGGTTCCAAGGCGATCCGACTGGGAAACACTCTCAGCGATGCCAAGCTCGCCTGGGAAGACTCCAAAAACCTCCGCGGGCTGATGTCGCAACCGCTGTATCGCGACGGCCTGGTTTACTTGCTGGACAAACAACTCGGCCTGACTTGTTTCGAACTCGCGACCGGCAAGAAACTGTGGGATGATCAGCACCAGATGACCCCGCGCGGCCGCAACCCGCAAGCCAACCTGGTTTGGCTCGACGTGGGAAAATCGGATCGCACGATCATCCTCAACTCCGAAGGCGAGTTGATTCTGGCCCGACTCAACCGGGAAGGCTACCACGAATCAGCCCGCACCAAGATCATCGAACCGACCTGGGCCCATCCCGCGTTTGCGGGTAACCGAGTGTATGCCCGCAACGACACGCAATTGGTGTGCGTCGAATTGCCTGTGGAAGCTGATTAGTCCAGATGATTAAGGCGAGCGTTGGGCGTAAGCCCAATGGTTGTTAGCGAGTCACGGAATTTGTTTTCTCGTCTATAAAATTTTGCACCTACCATCAAGGTTTGGATCACGCCGAATGTGGCCGAAAGTCGGTAAAAACCATCCGGCTTACGCCGGACGCTCGCCTCATCAAGCAACTTGACCGCAGGACTTATACTTCAATGTTTACCGGACTAGTAGAAGGCCAGGCCACAGTGCGTGGCGTGATCCCCGAAGGCGCCGCCGTACGTCTGGTGCTCGAGATGCCTGCCGAATTCGCCAGCGAAGCACGGCTGGGAGACAGCATCGCCCTCAACGGCTGCTGCCTGACCGTCGTGGCGATCAATGGAGGGACCTTCGACTTTCAAGCGGGGACCGAAACGCTCTCCAAAACCAATCTCGGCGAATTCCGTCCCGGAAGCCTCGTCAATGTCGAACGCGCCGTGGCAGTCGGTGCCCGACTGGGAGGGCATTTCGTCCAAGGCCACGTCGACGGCACGGGACAGGTCGATCTGATTGAACAGGATGGAGAATGGACGACGATGTGGTTCCGGGTCCCGCATCCGCTGACTCTCCAAATGGTTCAGAAGGGTTCCATCACGGTCGATGGCATCAGTCTCACTTTGGTCAAAGTCGAACCCGAACGATTCAGCGTCGCCTTGATCCCGCACACTCTGTCCGTGACGACTTTGGGACAAAGAACGGTCGGCGATACGGTCAACATCGAAACCGACATCCTCGGAAAATATGTCCAGAAGTTGATCGGCGAAATCGGGCGATAATAACCGCACCCCCGTGGCGGACGCTGCCAGCGTCCGCGCCACCGACAGGCATAGACTCCGGAATCCATTGACTGCTACGATAATCGTTTCCCCGCAACTTTGATTGATGACTCGCGACCTGAAGATTGAGCAACCAACAATGAAGCCAATGACAAGCGGCGGTGGCTGGAAGGCGATCGGCTATACGTTAAAGATGGCCAATCGCGTGGGCTGGATGAAGCTCTGGAAAGCCATGCGCAGCAAGAACACCTGCAAGACCTGCGCCCTCGGCATGGGGGGCCAGCTCGGCGGCATGGTCAATGAAGGTGGCTACTTCCCCGAAGTCTGCAAAAAGTCGTTCCAGGCGATGGTCTCGGACATGCAGGCCGGGATTACCCCCGAGTTCTTTTCCCGCTTTGGCTTCCGCGAACTCCGCTCCTTCAGCTCGGCCCAGATGGAAGCCAGCGGCCGGCTGGTGTTTCCCATCTACGCCGGTCCAGATGATACACACTATCGCCAGATCTCCTGGGAAGAGGCCTACGAGATCATGGCGGCCAAGCTGCGTGCGGCCGGACCGACGCGCAGCTTCTTCTATGCCAGCGGCAGGTCATCCAACGAGGCCGGATTCTTATTGCAGTTGTTCGCCCGCCTCTTCGGCACGAACTATGTCAACAACTGCTCGTACTATTGCCATCAGGCCAGCGGCGTGGGTCTCGCGGCGAGTGTCGGGGCCGGCACGGGTACAATCAAGCTGGAGGACCTCGAGAAGGCCGACCTCTATCTGCTGATCGGCGGCAATCCGGCCTCCAATCATCCGCGATTGATGCGCAGCTTGATGTTGATCCGGCGACACGGCGGGAACGTCATCGTCATCAACCCGGCGAAGGAACTCGGGCTGGTGAATTTCCGCGTCCCCAGCGACGTCCGCAGTCTGTTGTTCGGCACCAAGGTCGCCAGCCTCTACCTGCAACCCAACATCGGCGGCGACATCGCCCTGATGACGGGCGTGGCCAAAGAGTTGCTCGATAACAAGGTCCAGGACACCGACTTCATCGAGACCGCCACCGAAGGCTTTCAAGAGTTTGTCCAACAGGTGAACTCCACATCCTGGGAAGAGATTATCAAGGGATCCGGCGTCACCCGTGACGAGATCCGCCGTGTCGCCGACATGTACGCCAAGGCCAACAACGTCGTCTTCGGCTGGACGATGGGCATCACCCATCACCTGCACGGCGTCAGCAACGTCAAGATGATCGCCAACCTGGCCCTGCTCCGCGGGATGGTCGGTCGCCCGCACGCCGGCTTGATGCCCATTCGCGGCCATAGCAATGTCCAGGGAATTGGCTCGGTTGGTGTCACCCCGCAACTCAAGAAGGCACTCCTCGACAAGTTCGAGCAACGCTTAGGAGTCGAAGTTCCGAAGTCGCCGGGCCTCGACACGATGGCCTGCGTCAACGCCGCCGAACGAGGCGAAATGGATGTGGCTCTGTGCCTGGGAGGCAACCTGTACGGCAGCAACCCCGACTTGGCGTACGCAGAAAAAGCGCTGGCTCAAATCGGGCTGGTGACCTACATGACGACCACGCTCAATACGGGACATGCCTGGGGCCGTGGCAAAGAAACTCTGGTCTTGCCCGTGCTGCCGCGTGACGAAGAATCGCAACCGACGACGCAAGAGTCGATGTTCAGCTACGTCCGCATGAGCGACGGCGGACCGGCTCGTTACCCCGGCCCGCGCAGTGAGGTCTCGGTGCTGACGTCGCTTGGACGATTGGTCTTGGGAGAAAGTGGTCCGGTCAACTGGAAGCAACTCCAAAGTCACGATGCCATTCGCCAATTGATCAGCGAGATGATCCCCGGCTTCGAGCCGATCAAGGAAATCTCGAAGACTCGCAAGGAGTTCCACATCGCCGGCCGGCAGATGGATGTCCGGAAATTTCCGACACCCTCCGGTAAGGCCAAGTTCCACGCGATCCCCATCCCCACTGCACCGGAACTCGGGCCGAATCAATTCCGCATGATGACAATCCGCTCCGAGGGCCAGTTCAACTCGGTCGTGTATGAAGAGGTCGACCTGTACCGCAACCAGGAAGGCCGCGATCTGATTCTGCTGAACCCCGAGGACATCAAACGGCTGGGACTAAAAACCGATCAAAAGGTTCGTGTCTGGAACACCACCGGAGAGATGCGACTTCAACGAGTCCGCCCCTTCGACGTCCGTTCGGGCAACGCGATGATGTATACCCCGGAAGCGAACGTGCTGATCCCGCGCGATGTTGATCCGGAATCAAAAACACCGGGGTTTAAGAACATTTTGATCAATGTCGAGCCGGAGCTCATCACGATCTAAGGCAAAAGGACGACGGCCGGGGCGGCCATCCTACAGACTCTCTGCGAGCTGTCGCAGCGCGTCCAAGGCCAAATCCACTTCACTAGTCGTAGTGAACGCTCCGATACTGAATCGAACGGTCCCTCCGCGCTCCAGCGTTCCGAGGGATCGATGCGCCCCGGGAGCACAGTGCAGACCGCTCCGCACTTGCACCTGCGCCACTTGATCCAGCAACGTCGCTACGATCTGGGGATCCTGGTCGGCAAGGGAGATACTCACGACGCCCACGCGGCCGGCCGTGGTTTGCAGCCCGTGAATTTCCACGCCAGGAATGCTCTTCAAGCCATTTAACAAATGCTCCAGCATTTTCTGCTCATGCGCCTCTAAAGCACCCTGCGGCTGTTCCATCCGCCATTTCAACGCCGCTGATAAACCAATCAATCCGGGAGCGTTGTGATTACCGGCTTCGTATTTATCAGGCATCGTGGCCGGTTGAAACTCGACTTCACTCCGAGTCCCAGTGCCACCCTGCCGCACACTGCGCAACTCATTTTCGATACCCGGCCGAATATATAACAAGCCTGTCCCCAGCGGCCCCATTAAGGCTTTATGACCAGGGCACGCCAACATGTCCGCAGACAGAGCACGCACATCAATCGGCAAGTGCCCTGCGGTCTGTGCGGCATCAATCAGATAGATGATTCCCGCCGCACGAGCGATCTGGCCCACTTCGGCACACGGCTGGATGGCTCCGGTCACGTTCGAAGCATGGGTCAACGCGATCAGCCGCGTATTGGGGCGAACGGCGTTACGAAAATCATCGGGATTGACGACTCCGGCTGCATCGACGGGAATGAGCGTTAATTCAATTCGCCCCTCCCGCTCCAGTTCGTGCAAAGGCCGCAGGACCGAGTTATGCTCGAGGACCGACGTGATAACATGATCCCCAGGCCGCAGAACTCCATGAATGGCCAGGTTCAGGCTGTCGGTACAATTAAACGTGAAGATGATGCGCTGGGGACTCTCGGCGTTGAACAACTGAGCCACTCGTTGACGACAGCGGTCGACTTCCCCCTGCACTTCGACCGCCTGCCGATACGCCCCGCGACCAACCGCCGCGCCTGATTCGCGATGGTATCGATCCATCGCATCATAGACGCACGCGGGCTTGGGAAAGCTAGTTGCGGCGTTATCCAGATAGATCGAAGTACCGGGCATCGTGAATTACCGTGAAGGCGACTATCCCCAGATCCGCGTCTGTGTTGGTGCGGGGAGATACTTTCGGGCGACCTTCAGGAAATAGGTGTAAGTGGGATTCACATATTGCGTGACACGGGCCTCCAACACTTGCCCCAGGTAGAGATAGGCATCGCCCGCGGTGAAAGCATAGTCCTCCACCAGCCAGCGGACCATCTCTTCCAAGCCAATCCGGAACGCATCCTCAGCAGGACGAGCCTGCGTGGCCACACCAATGTGCGTCGCGTTCGTGACTCGCGGCCAGAACATCGATTCCGGCAGCTTGCTTAACTGAGTCCGGACCCCCACGACGCCGCTGGCCTCGATGCCACCCGCTCCACAAATCTCGCCGTCTCCCTGCCGCGCGTGCATATCGCCAATATGCAACAGAGCCCCCGGAACTGCGACCGGCAAATGAACGGTCGCCCCGGTGGTGATTTCCTGGATGTCGAAGTTCCCGCCGTAGCGCGTCGCCCAGGTGTTGGCGAAGGTTTCGTATTCCGACGAGATGCCCACAAAGCCAATCATGGGCTCCACGGGTAACTCGAGACGCTCGTCCCAGCGAAACTTGCCATCTTCAATCAGCACGACTTTATGCTGCGGCCCAATGCCATTCGCCCCCATCCAGCCGGGCATCGCCGAGTTATTCCCGCGATAATTCGTGAACCCGATCGGGTCGAGGGCGATATCGCCGATCTCCACCGACAACATCTGGCCGGGGACCGCACCGCGCACTTCAATGCAGCCGCTGGAAGGATTCCCACCGCGGAGTTTCTTGCGATATTCCTCGCCGCGCGGATGTCCTTCGAACCACGGGCCGCGATTGAGTTGCGTCTGCACCTCAAACTCTTCGCCAGGATGGACACTCATCGTGACGGGGTTCTGAGGACCGGTTTCGAAATACAAGACGTCGGTCGTAGCGCGCTGCATTACGAGGGAATCCTTCATCATCTTGAAGAGGCGGATGAAACCGTGGGACGGGTCTCCAGGCCCGTCCGTCCACCAAGCTCAACGACAACCTCGTTCTCCCGAAGTTCGCGTGATTGGATCAGTCCGATCTCGTGTAGACGTGTTGCAAATGCGCGGCAAACCGGACTGACGGGCCTGGAGACCCGTCCCACGATACCACTATTCTTTATTCACTTGAATCCGGCGCGGCGCGGTCTTGGTCGCCCGCGGCAGCACCACCTCCAGCACGCCGTGATTCAACTTGGCCGTAATGCGGTCGTGGTCGACTTCATCGCTCAGAATGAACGAACGCAGAAAATCGCCCCATTCGAATTCCTGATGCAGCAACCGAGCTTCGGTGGGCAGCGGGGGATTGACGCGGCCATACAGGGTCAGGCGATGATCCTGCACCTGGATCTCCAGCGATTCCAGCGTCACTCCGGGGAGGTCGGCCAACAACACCAGACCTTCATCCGAATCGTAAATGTCGATCGGCGGCATGAAGACAGTCCGATCTGGCACCGGGACTTGCGGCTGGGCCTGAACCTGAGCGGGCTGAGTCATCATGCCCGTCGAAGGTGCTGGTGATGGCACTGGGGGCGAAGGTGTGAGTTCTGGCTCTGCCATAATACGATTTCCGATGCGATTTCCGTACGTAAGGTTTTTCCTGCCCGACTTGTGTCAACATCTGACCGAAAAAGCCTGACGATTGTAGCGCGTAACCAATAAATTGCGTGGTGCGAGTGTGTGAGAGTTTCGGAGTGGGGGAGTCTGAGGGTAATAAAAGTTCCAGTTTTCGGGACCGCAATGTTACCCCCGGTACCCTCACACACTCACACTCTCACACTCGTCAATCGTGCTCACATCAATCGAAACCACTTCAGCTCACGTTTCCCCGCCGACAACCGGAATCTGCCGCGGCTTGACCGCTGGCAGCTTCGGCAAATGAATCTTCAACACGCCATTCACAAACTCAGCCGAAAGACGTTCTTCATCCACACGATCCGGCAACGTCAACTGGCGAACCCAGTTCCCTCGCAACCGTTCATGCCGGCGAAACCGATCATCAGGAACCCCTTCGGGACCGCGTCGCTCGCCTTTGAGCGTGAGAATCCCACTCGCGATTGTCAGTTCGAGAATCTCCGGGCTGATTCCGGGAAGTTCGGCCACGAGCAGAAATTCCTGGTCGAGTTCGTAAACGTTGACGGGGGGATACTGACGCTCCAACCTCAAGCCGGGGAAAGGCACCTTGATGCTTTCCAGCAAGCGGTCGAATTCGCGTTCGAGATCGCGCAGGTTGCCCCACGACTGACGCCAACGAAACACGGCCATAACACAGATCCCTGGGGAATTCCCCCGACGACAAAACGACAACGAAACTGGCAGACAGAATTCTGTGGCAAAATTCATTCCGACTAACGATGGCCGGCCATTTGTGAATCGGCCGACATTTCATTTCTCCTAACCGACATTACAGTATGAGCTTACACAACGCTACAAAAATCGTTCCAGACGACTTGAGGGAGACTAACGATGCCATTTTGACAGCAGAAGCGCCTGCGGACATCGATCACCAAGCATTCATTCGACGAGCAATATTTCAGACAATCGATGTCCCACGGCAGTATTAAAGCCCGGATTGATGCACTTCGCTCGGCGACATACTGGGCGCGAACCGGTTTTCGTCACAAGTGTCTAAATCAGCGTGAATAGCAGCCGCAGAGTTCGCCACCAATTGTGTTAAACTCAATGAGAAGTCGCGTCAGAAGGCGCAAGTTGGAAGTGAGTTACGTCAAAAGTCATAAACTCGCGCCACTGACTTGAACGCGACCTCAAGTCGCAATAGAATTCGGGTTCGTGGTGATTGTGCCGCGGCCGATCGCCCCTATAGCTCAATCGGTAGAGCAACTGACTCTTAATCAGTAGGTTCAAGGTTCGATTCCTTGTGGGGGCACTTTTCTCTAAATCATTACTGAGATCCGAGTTGTGACTCGGTAATGGTTGTCCCAGAAGGCATTGAACTCGCGGTTTCTATCGCATCTCAACTGCCAGTTCTCTTCCTCTCGTGTGCTCTGAGTTCTGTTTGTGCGCGTTGGTTGCTGGCTTCAACTGCGATTTGAGAATAGTTGCAACTCTCACAGTAGCCGATAACATAGAACAATCGCAGGAAAATCGAATGTTTCCACTCAAACGAATGCCGGGCAGAAATCGAGGCCATAAGCCCTGAGTTCGAATCCGGATCAGATCACGAGTAAATACTGTGAATAGCGGCGAAGTGGACGCGCCGTTGAAGATACTTGCCAGTCACTCTATTCAACAAGGAGTCATGTCATGGGTAAGGGTAACAACGCTCAGAAGAAAGAAACCAAGAAGCAACCGAAGGAGAAGGCCGCCAAAGCCAAGCCCTCGGTAACTTCGCTCGACAAGACCAAGAAATAATTGAGACCTTTCACGAAGTCGCACAGACTTCGGTAAGTTCGTTCGCTCAACACACGACCAAAGGCCAGACAGGATTTCCTGCCTGGCCTTTGCGTTTTACTGGCGTGGTTTGAGTGGGACTTGAGTTCACGAGCAACGGCGCTAGCATCCATAAAAGGGGCAAAATTACTGCGCGGCGTTTGGATCTGCGGGCAAGCATCCCCTTTAGAGTCTCCAGGTCCCTCATGGCCTGCTTGTCCCATGTCACGGCACGACCAGCGGCTTGGCTCCTTACACTGAGAAAGGGCAAACATGCATGCGGAACAGCTCGAAAAACTGGAAGCGGAATTAAAGGAATTGACTGAAAAAAGAGAGGCCCTGGAAGCGGAACTCGCACCCATCATTCAACGTATTGAACGCATCAAAATTGAGATCCGATATTTGGGTGTCGCTGCGGATCACCAGATCATCTGATGCTTGACCCTTCGCGCCCCTGCTAACGAGGGTGTTTGACCGCCAAGGCGTGAGTTTTACAAGACTCTGCAACCAAGAGTCTTGCAGGAAGTAACGGAAATGGAATCTTGCAGCCAAGGCGGTGATCGACTCCGCTGGGCTTGAAACTCTGTGCAAAATACTCAGCCTGCGCCGGCAGCATTCAGTCCCTCTCCAGGGCGCTGCAGGAACTCGCATAAAGTGTGTTAATTATGCAATTTTTGAACGCCATCCCCACACGAATTTTAACAATCCGGACGTATTGTCTTGGCTGGCAGCCAATAGGATGGCTTGTTGCCGAATTCGATCCGTTTTCGGAAAGGTGCGGTCGTGGCGCGTGTTAAAGTTTGGATCAGTGATGTACCAGAAATTCCGAATCTATTTCTGATTGCGCATGACGATGGTCGCGAGGACGCATATCTGCTGAGAACAGTGTTGACCAAGGGTGATCGGCTGGGAACGGCGTACCGCGGAGACATCCAGGGCTATACCGGAGTCTTCTACGATTTACCGTTCGGTTTCCCGACCAGCAACGAGCTCGCCGCACAGCGGATGTCTGACCCTAGCATTCCCGCCACGATGAAGAAGTTGATCGTCGACAACTTCCCGCTGAAGGTTCAACCTCAGATGCCCGTCTATTCTTGAGGTCGCCGAGCGGCCATGCTCAATCGTCCAGGAAACACAAAACTCCGCCGATCTTTGCAGAACGGCGGAGTTTCGTTTTTGAGTCGTGTCGCTGATGACAGGCTGAAAGCCTATCCCACGTTCTGGCGAACGTGGCTCTACTTCTTACCGCTGAGCGGCCGATGTTCCCGCCACCGTGCTGGTGGATGGTCCTTCATACGGCACGGGGCGACCGAAAATCATGCGGCCCGCGCTGTTTTGCAGCACGCTGGTGACGATGATCCCCGTTTCGCGACCGACCAGATGGCTCCCCTGTTCGCAGACCACCATGGTACCATCGTCCAGGTAGCCCACACCCTGTCCCGGGCCTTCGCCCATCTTGATGATCTTCAGATTGAGTTGCTCGCCGGGGAGGTAACGCGGCTTGAGAGCATTGGCGACATCATTCAAATTGACGACGTGCACGCCCTGCACGCTGGCCACCTTGTTGAGGTTGAAGTCGTTCGTGACGACTCGGCCACCGAGTTCCTTCGCCAAGGCCACCAGCCGCTGATCGACCGAGACCCCCTTCATGTCCTTTTGATCGGCTTCATAGAGGCGGACTTCGACATCCTGAGTATTCGCTTGCAACTTACTGAGGACATCCAGACCACGGCGGCCACGATTGCGGCGCATCTTGTCCGAACTGTCAGCGATGTCCTGCAACTCCTGCAGAATAAAGTTGGGGACGATCAACTCGGAATCGATGATCTTGGTTTCCAGGATGTCAGCAATGCGACCATCAATCAGCGAACTCGTATCGAGCAGGAAGGGACGTCCCCCCTTCACCTCTCTCGAGAATTCGACATAGGGAATGATGAACCGGAAGTCATCCTTCGTCTGCATCAATAAGGAGATGCAGATATAAGGCAACGAGACCGACAATATAATCTGCACAAACCCACGCCAGGGAGTCTGGCTGAGGAATGGATCGAGACCGAGGATGAGCATCAGGCTCAGCAACCAGCCCACCAGCAAACCAAAGTAAACCGCCGAAATCACTTCCAGCCGCTTCTTGGGAATCAAGATGTCAATGAATGTGATGATCTGCGTCAGCAGCAACAGCAGCACGAACGAGAGCAGCGGATTCTTCACCACCATAGGTGGAAAAGACGTGGAATTGACGTCCGCGCCGGCCGCAGCCCCGCAATAGGCAGCGACAGCACCGGCACAAATGAACGCAAACAACGTCCGCAAAACAGTTAACAGCATTAGCCGAAAGCTCCTATATAAAGCCCGCGCTCAGCGCGAGGATTCCTGATTCCGGGGTCCGGAGTAGCAACGGGTTTTCAAGCCATAGGGATGAAATCAAGGCAGGCACAGTCAGCGGGGAATTCTCCGTAGCTTCCTCACATTATACGAGGAAAACGAGAATCAAACCTTACGCTGACCGAAGTTTTGGACAAGAACGCACGACCCGGAGCCGAAGACGCAAACTAGAACGCCTCTGGCAGCGAGTCACAGACTCTCCCGCAGGGATGCGAATCCTAGACCAGTTTTGGCCAGAACCCACATTTCGGAAGCGCCCGCACATCCAAACTGACTACCCATGCCTCAGCCGTAGCGAGGCACGCCCCCCTCATCCCCTCTGACCGGGGACCATTCTGCCGTAACGCTCGGCCTGAGGATGTCCCCTACTCTCCTGCAGAAAACCCAAATACTACAGTCACTTCCACCGACTTTTTGATTGCCGCGAGAAAGAGAAATGCGGCCATGAATCTCTTCGCCATCTTAAAACAAACTGTCTGAGAATTCCAGACTTCCAACCTCAGAAGACAAATTGTCGCGGAGACCGAGTAGAACGATCCGGTCCGCAGCAACCGTAGCGTTCCCGCGACAGTGATGTATTTAGAGAGCGTGTCCTCCGTAATTGGGGAGTTTTATCTCACGCAAAGGCGCCAAGGCGCAAAGAGGATATTCTTGCTCGGTCTGAGCTCATGAACTTTGCGCCTTGGCGCCTTTGCGTGAGATAATTCGGAAAATCCTCGGCGACCCAAATCACAAGCCGGCGTTCAGCAAGCCCGTCATTTCCAAGTCACCAGGAGTCAGACGCTTTTGCAGGATGATGGGTTCAGTCTTCCCCTTGCCGACCCCTTTGGCATGCGGATCCGGGGGAATATTGAGAATGCACAATTCCTCGGTGAAGTTGAGCGTGAAGCCATCGCCCTTGATTACACGCCCGGGAGGATGATTTCCCAAACTGGGCCGCCATCCGCGACGATTGGCTTCGAGCCACCGCGCGATGATTTGCTCTTCATTGGACATGGCATCGACGGGGCGCTGCCCGATCACCTGCCCCTGATGGTAGGCCGTAATCTGATACGGCGGCCCCATGCGCGTAATATTCAAATTGAGAGGCTTCGCAAAGCAGCCACCCAGGCCGCTGCCGGCGAGACAGATCAACATGATTAGTAAAGGCGCACGGTTTCTCATGGCAATTGCCACCTCAAAAACCAATAGGATGACCGGCCCCAAATATTGGAACCTGTCGGTAATGGGGAACAGATAATAGATGTGCAAATCGAAGGTTGAACGAACCTCGCTGATGAAAATCCATCAGCGACGGTCGCCAGACAAACGATTCGAATTTACTGCTGCGGAGGGGAAATCAAACGGACGGGGTCAGTGGGCAGGCCAGCGGAACTACAAAGGAATCAACCCAGAATCGGCAGCAACGAGGGTGCGCTGCCGTGCTGGACTTCATGCGTAACGATGTGGCCAATCAGTGACGTGCGAGTCAGGTCGTGGATCTCAATCTTCGTCAACGAACCGATCAGGCGACGGTTCCCTTCGAAGACCACAATGCGATCACAACGCGTCCGGCCAACCAGTTGGGTCGCCGGGCTGTCGGGATCGGTTTCGTGCTTGAGCGATGTCTTGCTCGGGCCTTCGACCAGGACTTCCTGTTCGGTGCCGATGAACGCGACGTTGTCTTCTTCGCTGATCTCGTTCTGCAGATCGAGCATCAAATTGTTGCGTTCGCGTTTGACCGCTTCCGGGATATCGTCCGCCAGCAAATCGTCGGCCTTGGTCCCGGGACGCGGGCTGTATTTGAAGATAAAGCTGTTCTTGAAGCGGAACTCACGGATCAGACCCATGCTCTTCTGGAACTGCTCGTCAGTCTCACCGCAGAAGCCAACAATGAAGTCGCTGGAGACCGCACAACCCGGCACGATGTCGTTAATCCGCTGCATCATGTCGCGATAGTCTTCGACGGTATAACCACGCTTCATCCGCTTGAGGATCTCATTGCAGCCCGACTGAGCCGGCACGTGTAGATAGCGGGCGACCTTGGGCATGTCGCGCACGACTTCCAGCAAGTCGTCGGTCATATCTTTTGGATAATTGGTGACGAACTTGATGCGATCCAACCCCGGCGTATCGTGCATCGCCATGATCAGATCCGACAGCCGCCACAGCTTGCCATCTTGCGTGACTTTGTAGCTATTAACCGTCTGCCCCAGCAGCGTGACCTCTTTGACCCCTTCATTCGCGAGCTGCGTGACTTCGCGCAGAATGTCGCGCGGCGGGCGGCTTTGTTCAGGACCGCGGGTCATCGGCACGACGCAGTACGTACAAAACTTATCGCAGCCGATCATGATCCGCACGAACGCCTGATAAGGCGAAGGCCGCATCTCGGGATCGCGGAGCGGATCGTAACTTTGAAAACTGTCGCTGATCTCCTGACGCGTCGCATCGCGGCGGTCGAGACTGATCGCCAGACGATGCTCACGCTTTTCGCGAGCCGCCTTGATCATCTCGGGAATTTGCGCGAGTTGCCCTGTTCCCACAACCATGTCCACATGCGGCGCCCGCTGAAAAATCAGCTCCTGATCCTTCTGCGCCATGCAGCCGATCACGCCGATTACCTGATTGGGGCGACCACGCTTGCTGAATCGCAGGCGGCCCAGCGCGCTGTAGATCTTGTGCTCGGCATGCTCACGCACACTGCACGTGTTGAACAGAATTGTGTCCGCGTCGGCCGGTTCCGACGTGAGTTGATACCCCTCTTTACGCAACGCCGCTACGACCAGTTCACTGTCCAGCATATTCATCTGGCAGCCGACGGTCTCAATGAACAATTTTTGATTGTGGGGCGTATCGGACATAGCTTGGGGTACAACGGCAAGTAACAGGAGAGATTTTACTTTAAGGGTAGCCCTCACGGTCGGTGTGAGGAATTGCCGCGTTTCTCGCAACTCAAATTGCAGGCAAACCGTGGCGTATTATCAACGTCAACTTGCATCCGGCTCTTTTCACGCCAAGCGTGAAGGCGACTTTAGTCTCGAACACGTTCAACGTAGGTTTCGGTCCACGCATCGATTCTGATCACATCACCAATTTCGACAAACGCCGGAACGGTGACCACGGCTCCGCTTTCGATGGTGGCAGGCTTCATTAAGTTGGAAGTCGTATTTCCACGGACTGCCGGTTCCGTATAGGTGACCTTCATAATCACATGCTGCGGCGGAGTCATGCCGATGATCTGATTGTTCCAGTACAGCAAGCTGCAGATCGCCCCGTCCTGCAAGAACATTCCGGCACTACCCACGGTTTCCGACGCCAGCGTGTATTGATCGAATGATTCCTGGTCCATGAAGACGTAGCCGTTGGCATCTTTATAGAGAAACTGCCCGTCCCCCTTGCGGATGTCGGCGGCCTCCACACTTTCGCCACTCTTGAACGTCCGGTCGTAGATGGTCCCTTTCGTCATATGCCGCAATCGCGTCTTGTACAGCGCGGATCCCTTACCGGGCTTCACAAAGTTCACTTCGATCATGTCGTAGGGTTCGCCATCCAGCAGGATCTTAGAGCCTTTTTTGAAATCTCCGGCATTAATTTGGGGCATGGACTTTCTCTTCGACTCAAAACGGGGACTCAACGCCAGTGACGGCGGCTATCGGAATGCTAGGCAGGCTTAACCCAAAGGGGAATCTTTCAAAGAATATCAGAACACCCCGGGGGTTGCTATCCCGAGTCGCTTCCGTCGCACAAAGCCATAATTAGAATGAACTTATGGCGTCCAAGCTGATTTGAGAATCGGTCGACTATGACAGAGGATTTAACCTCACGCAAAGGCGCCAAGGCGCAAAGTTATGAACTTCAATCGAGCAGAAAACTCTTTTCTTTGCGCCTTGGCGCCTTTGCGTGAGATATTCTGCATTTCCTCGATCACGGCTCACTTCGGGAAAATGACTCTCAATCATCATTTTGGCACGCGCTTGGCAATCTGATCCAAACCCACAATCATGGCTCGCGGACCGGCCGCTTTCACCAGATCGCAAATCAACTGAATCGATTCAAACTGCGGATCCTCGACGACCAGACACGACGGATGAGCCAGAAAATCGAAGACGCCGCCGGTCTCGATGGCCCACGTCACACTTTCGCGAATGGCCCTCAAAAAGTATTCGCGTTTCCAATAGTTCGTCCGAAACGCCGTCACGTCGCTGATCGGACTCATGGGGATTTCGATCAGACCAGAGGGATAAGCAAAGGGCTGAGCCTCCTTCTGAGCTCGCACGATATCCGCGAAGACCTCATCGCTGGGAGCTTCCTTGGGCTTACCGCTCTGATGAGACGGATATTTGGAACTGACCCAGGTGAACCCTAAATCAAGCAGCATGCGTTGCAAGTCGGGCCGATCAGCCAGTCCGTTCGCAAAGCCCCCCGGCGTACGAAAGCCATTTGGAATGATTCCCGCCGCCGTTTTCATCGCCTTGGTTGTCACGGCAATGTTGTCGCGAATCAAATCGGGAACGCTTTTATCACCGGTCAGCCACGGAGCACGCTTGAACCGGAACTGCAGTTCTTCCAGCTTGGCCGCCTTCACAAAGATATGATCGTACGTGTGATTTCCAATGGGGTGCCCCGCCGCAGCCAGCTCTTTCAGCCAGTTGACGCTCGGTTGCTCGAAACTCTGCCCGACGCAAAAGAAATGCAGCACGCCACCCGACTTCTTGACCAATTCCCCAGCCTGCAATGAGTACCGTTTGGTGGCGTCATCAAGGTCCCCCTTACGATAGTTCCATTCCGTCATCCCACGGCGGGGATACTCGGCACTCATTTCCAGATCCAGAGAAATCGCAATCTGGGCCACGCGCTGGCCGTCCTCCGCGCGGGACATCCACCCACATGTCGCAGCCGCGGCGACCGCAGCCGATCCCGCCAGGAATTGGCGCCGAGTTGTCCGGTCAGACGATCGCGGTGAGTTCATCGCAAGGCCTCAGTAATCCAGTGACGCTGCTAAGACTCGTCCTAAATCCGTGTTCTCCGTGTCTCCGTGGTGAAACTCTGATGGGCACCACGGAGACACGGAGAACACGGCGTTTTTCAAGCCAGAAGCAATCGACATTAACCTATTCTCTACGGAGAACGATCTGACAAATCTTCGAGCAAATGAATATCACCCGACCACCCACGAGCACACATCGCCCCATGGACTCGCTCCGCGCGGCTGAGCGATCGCACCAGCAGCATGCCGATCATTTGAGCGTTCGACGTCCAATTCGACCACCAGGACCCGCGACCGAAACTGCGGGCACTGCGGGCTGTTCGCATCCTGTCTAACTCGTCAAATACGACATACGAATAGCGGTACATGAAGGCCAGAATGGCGATCAGCAATTTAGGCACACCCCACGCTCGCAAGGTGTAGAGCAGCTTGTCAAGCGGCGTGACATTAACCAGCCACAGCCCCGTCAGAAAACCCAGCGTGCTCTGCATCAGAATCGTCGCGGCGAGATCCCAGCCAGCTCGAAAGCCCTGCCCTGCCGGGATGCCAATGGTCAACATGATGGCGAACAACCAGAAGCCCAGCATCCGATGCCACAGATAACTGAGCGGAATCCCGGCGATGCTGAGTCCTGCAAATACGACGCACAGCAACAGTCCCTGCAGCGGCCAAGCCTCACCGCGGATGAACAGCCCCGCGGTAATGATCGAAATCGCCAGCACCAGTTTCAACCACGTTGGCCAGCGATGGATGATCGAGTTACCGCGGCTATATCGATCAAGAAAATCGAGCGCCATTAGACCGCCTCATGTGGACTGCGGTGATTCATCACCGCTTTCGCGCTATCGGACATTTAAAACGGACAAACTGGATGAGAATAAATCGATCCACAAAAAGTGCTTCACTCGCACACTTTTCACGTCTCAAACAAAAAGCGGTGATGAATCACCGCAGTCCAAATCTGCCGCAAATCATCGTCGCGGCGATTGATAATAGCGGTTCTTCAAGAACCCCAGCAAGCCGGTGGTATAAGTCACCGTGCGGCCGCCGATCACGATCACCGATGTGCCGTGCAACGGAATGAACGAGAACAGCATCAACCCCGCAGCCGCAATTAACAGGCCCGTATTCACATTGCGGTACTCCACCACCAGCTTTAAGAGCGGCGTGTACCACGGCCAGGGAGGCTCGACCACCTCCAGTTGCGGAGCCAACGCGTGCGGCTCCTGCGTGAGATGTGGTTCCACTGCGATCCGTTGCTCACCGGGCCGATCGGCCGAGAATTCCACCCGCGCCATGGCCGCCGCGAAATCAGGATCGTCTTCCAAGGCCTTTGCCATGTGGCCCAGGGTCTGCAACTGATTTTCCAGCGAGACCAGCCGCAAATGATTGGTGTCGTATTCGTGCTGCAGCTTGACCATCGTCAGCAGCCGCGGGGACAGATGGACCGCCCCGTAGAAACCGGCCGCCAGAAACAGACACAACCACCCTACCACCGAGCTAATCCAGCCGGCCTGTAATTCAGCCTGTGCAGCAAAATGGGAGGGTGAGGTTCTCATACGTGGTCTTACGAATGCAATTCGTAGGCGAGCGTTGGGCGTGAGCCCAATGGTTGTTAGCGACTCTCTATCTACCTTAGAAATCGACTTTTCAAATAGGATCGAAACCCCCTTCGAAAACCGACCCGACAAAAATGGCGAGTTTTAATATCCCCGTAACCGCATAAAAACCATCCGGCTTACGCCGGACGCTCGCCTTATCCAAGTTTACTTAAAATCGTCCTCCGCGCAGCAAACAGCCCGGCAATTCTGCAATTGCCGGGCTGTTTGGATTTCAACGCAGGATCGTCATGAACTCCGACGACCGCGATTTTACTTGCGAGTCCACAATTCGCCGCCGTAACGGGCTTCGCTGCCGAGCATTTCTTCGATCCGCAACAGTTGATTGTACTTGCAGATACGATCGGTACGGCTGGCCGAACCGGTCTTGATTTGCCCCGTGCCCAACGCGACCGCCAAGTCGGCAATCGTCGTGTCTTCCGTCTCACCGCTGCGGTGGCTCATGACGGCGGTGTAGCCATTGCGGTGGGCGAGTTGCACGGCGTTGATGGTTTCGGTGAGTGTGCCGATCTGGTTCACTTTAACGAGGATGCTGTTGGCGATTCCCTCGTCGATGCCCTTGGCCAGACGAGTCGAATTGGTGACGAACAAGTCGTCGCCGACCAATTGGACCTTCTTACCAATCCGGTCGGTCAGTTGCTTCCAGCCGTCCCAATCGTCTTCCGAGCAACCGTCTTCGATCGAACAAATCGGGTACTTGGTCGACATCGACTCCAGCCAGCCGACCATCTCGGCGGGGGTCAACTGCTTGCCCTCAAACGTGTACTTGCCGTTCTTGAAGAACTCGGTCGAAGCCACGTCCAGACCCAGCTTCACTTGCTCGCCGACCTTGTAACCAGCCTTCTCGATCGCGGTCAGGATGACCGTGATGGCGGCTTCGTTGTTGTCGAGTTTCGGAGCAAATCCACCTTCATCACCGACGGCCGTGCTGAGTCCCTTGGAAGCCAGCACCGACTTCAGGCTGTGGAAGATTTCGACACCGCAACGCAGACCGTCGCTGAAGGTGTCAAAACCCAGCGGCAGGACCATGAATTCCTGGATATCGATGCCATTATTGGCGTGCGCACCACCGTTGATGATGTTCATCATCGGCACCGGCAAGTACTTCGCCCCGACACCACCGACATAGCGGAACAACGGCAGGAAGCTGACCCGCGACGCCGCATGAGCAGCGGCCAGCGAGCAACCCAGAATCGCATTGGCACCCAGCCGTGACTTGTTGGGAGTGCCATCAATTTCGATCAGCGTCTTATCGATATTCGCCTGATCGGTAACATCCAAGCCTTCCAGTGCGGGCCCGAGTTGCAGGTTGACGTTCTCAACGGCCTTCAGGACACCCTTACCGAGGAACACCTTCTTTTCGCCGTCACGGAGTTCGCACGCCTCGTGAGCACCAGTGCTGGCACCGCTCGGGACTGCAGCGCGGCCCAGGGTGCCGTCTTCCAACTCCACATCGACTTCCACCGTCGGATTGCCACGGCTGTCGAGAATTTGCCGTGCATGCACAGCCGAAATCAAAATTGCCATCGTCGCCAGTTCCTTAAATTCGAATTGGGTCGTGTCGTCTGATTGTCAGCACCACTGCTGTAACGACCAACCCATGAACAATCTGTGATATGTCGCCACCTAATATCGCGCGTATTGTGACAACTTTCGGTGGAATTGTCATCCGCTCGGAATCAAGACCGTACGACGGGCACTCCTGCCCCTCAGCATGCTGCAGTCAAACTCGGAGACGGGCAAGAATGCCCATCCGACAGGCTCTACCCACGAACTTGCCCATCGCCATAAACCACATACTTATACGAGGTCAACTCGCGCAACCCGCAAGGACCTCGAGCATGCAGCTTATCCGTGCTGATGCCAATCTCGGCACCTAATCCCAATTCGCCCCCGTCGTTGAACCGAGTACTGGCATTGACGATCACAGCCGACGAATCCACCCGCGCGACAAACTGCCGAGCCGTCCGCAGATCACTCGTGACGATCGTCTCGGTATGCCCCGAACTATATTCCGCGATGTGCTCGACTGCCCCGTCCAGATCGGCAACCACTTTGACTGACAGAATCAGATCAGAGTACTCCGTATGATAGTCCTCATCGGTCGCCAGAATGCTACCCGGCATTAACGGCTGAGATTGCGTACAACAACGCAACTGCACCTTGCGCGACGTGAGTTCCGCCGCCAGTTTGGGTAGCCACTCGGCAGCCAGACTCGCATGAATCAGCAAGCATTCCGCCGCATTACAAACACCTGGCCGTTGACACTTGCTGTTGATCAAGATGTTCTTGGCCATCTCCCATTCGGCTGATTGGTCGAGATAGACATGACACACGCCGTCATAGTGCTTGATGACCGGCATCGTGGCTTCCGCGACCACGCGCTCAATCAACGATTTTCCTCCACGAGGAATCGTCACGCTGATCTCCTGATGCCGCTTCAAAAACTCACCAACCGCGGCCCGGTCAGTCGTCTCAACCAACTGCACCGCATGCGGCGGCAGACCGGCGTCACGCAGCGTATCTTGCAACAATCCATATAACGCCTGATTGCTGTGAAACGCCTCTTTCCCGCCGCGTAAGATCACCGCGCTACCACTTTTAACACACAGAGCCGCGGCATCCATGGTGACATTCGGACGCGATTCATAGATGAAAAACACCACCCCCAGCGGGACACGCACGCGCATCACCTGCAGGCCGTTCGGGCGAATCGAACTATCCAGAATCTCGCCGACCGGATCAGGCAGCGCGACGATTTCCTCAAGTGCCTTCGCCAGGCTCTCCAACCGGGCCGGATTGAGCGTCAATCGATCAATAGCCGCTGCATTCAACCCATAACCGGGGGCCAGTTCGACATCGCGCGCATTGGCAGCTAACACTTCGGGATTGCGTGCTCGCAAAGCCGCGGCAGCAGCCAGCAACCACTGGTTTTTTTGAGACCCGGTGATCGTCGATAATGCTTGCCCGGCCTTGGCCGCTTGACCCGCAACACGCTGCGCATAGGCCGCGAAATCGGTGATCTGAGTAACGGAGGAATCTGCTGCGACTGTTGCCATAACTTCGAAATCTCAAACGGGACTCTGGTCCCCAAAAAACTCTCGGCTCGCCTGCGTCAATGATTATATACGTTGATCTAAACTCCGGCCGTAGCCAGGATCACTCCCACGCGGCAGGCTGCCAGAAATGATGGAATGTGCAGCGTCTCTTTCACCGTATGCACATCCTGCTGGCCACATCCCAAAGTGACGGTCGGCAAGCCGCGGGAACTCAGCCAGTTCGCATCCAATCCACCATTGCTGATCCGCACCGACGGCTGCAGACCAATCATCCGAATCGCGCGCTGAGCTTCCTGCACCGCCGGCTCGGTTTCATCCAGCTTGAACGATTCATATTTTAGCTCAGCTTTAAACTCAATTCGACCCGGTTCTCCAGCATCCGTCCGAACCTGTTTCGCGGCCCGCTCAAACGCCTTACGAAACTCATTCATTAAGCGTTCGCGGAACTTTGGATCATGACTGCGGACTTCCGCGGCCAGCCTGACGCTCGAGGTCACCACATTGGTCGCATCACCACCAGCAATGACCCCGATATTACTAGTCCCCGTCTTGCGTCCCTTCTTAATAAGCCCATGCCAGCCATTCTGCTGCAGATCGGCAATCGCCAATCCCGCAATCGCAATCGCGCTCGCTCCCTGCTCGGGATGCACGCCCGCGTGGCTGGCGATCCCCGCAATCTGGACCTCAATATGATAGGCACCCGTCGCCCCAATACAGGCCATCTGCGGCGATCCACCATCCCAATTGAAACACAGCTTCGGATTTCCGAGATCCGCGACTTTAACGTGGCGCGCTCCTAGCAAACCGATTTCTTCCTGAATCGGCCAGAAGAAGGTGACCGGCGGATGCGGGAGATCTTGCTTCAGAATCTCTAATAAAGAATGTAGCAAGACAGCCACGCCACCGCGGTTATCGGCTCCCAGCGCGGTCGCCGGATTCGCTGATCGAAAGACGTCATTATCGCGCACCGGCTGGCAGCCAACGCACAGCGGCACCGTATCCAGATGTGCCATCAATAGCCGCCGCGGGCCTCGTTTGCGACCGGCTAATTTGACGATCAAGCTGCCCGTATTGCCGCCATAAGGGCTGCGCGTCTGCGAGTCATCAATCATCATCGACGACTCCGGCAATCCGGCCTGCAACAGTTTTTGGCGCAGAAATTCCACGACTTCCCGTTCCAGACAACTCTTGCCGGGGATGGCCATTAAATCCTGTACGAGCTGCAATGCTTCTGATTCCATCGCCGACTTCCAGTCTCGTTCAAGTGCGATTGCTTGTAGACCGACGTCGCACAAGTATAGACATCCTACCAGAGCCGACCAAGCCATCGGGGGTTCGGTGGGTGTGGATCTGATCCGCACCCCGGCAGGGGTAAAATACATTTGTGATCGACAACCACAATAAAACCACCACCTCAAAACAAGCCAATAATGACAAAAGCCGGCTCAGGAACAATTCCCGAACCGGCTTCTCATCTACGAGACAGAACTCCCCTGACGTATCGCCAACCCGGCACTAGACCGCAAGGCGACACATTTCCCGGGGGCCTGTTTATGACGTGCTATTCGCCGATGTTCTATTGGCGAAGGGCGAACAGCAGTCAGAATTACTTGCCACCCAACTTGTAGGACTTCGTCTTCTTGTCGAGAACAAAAGACTTCTCGTTGTGGTAGAGGCACTGGTACAGCGTATTCTTGAAGTTGGCGCTGTTGGTGGTGTAACCATTCTTCAGGACTGCATCCTGAATTTCACCGATGGTCAGACCCTTCTTGGTCGCGCCCAGCACTTCTTCAACATAAGTCTTCAGTGATTTGTCGTTCTGTGCACGTTGCACAGTCGCGGCACCACGGCGTTTCGCAACAGCGGCAGTCTTCGTGAAGTGAGCGGGACGGCCACGAGCGGCTCCCCCGGCTTTGCCTTCCGCAGCAGCGATCTCGCTGTTCAAGGCATTCAACTGCTTGGTCAATTGATCTCGCTTCGTATAGAGCGAGCCCAACTTGTTCTTCTGGCTGTCGATCAACGCCTGCAATTGCGCAATAGACAAATTCCCTAAATCCGCTGCCATCGATCACCTGACTTCACTAGAGACACAGGAAGCAGTGGCCTGCGACGCAAACCAGGCGTCTCAGAAGATTAAATGCCACCACTACCAATTGTTTGTTTTAGAACAATCCGAAATCTTAGAACTCACGGTCAGTCATTTCAAGTAACTAGACCTCAGTATCAGCGAATTCAAACGGATCAAGTTGCAATAATAACGTCGAGACCGGCTACAGCCGGTCCTCAGTGGATAACACTGAGCCTCCTGGGATCGGCGATTCGTGTTCTATAACCGTCAAATTAACAAGCACTTGCTGTTTGTGAAGCCCAAAAAGGGCAGACAATATAAGATTTGTCAATATTATTGACTTCATAGAACCACAATTTAGAGTCAGGTGCTAGTCACCTGTGAAGATGCTAACAGCCTCGTAATCCAAGACGCAACAACTAATTCGACTTCGAATCGATGTATTGCGGGTGAGCTAAAAGCTTCGAGCGGACTAATCACATGACTTAAAACCAATATACGCTCGTCACGATGCGACTGACCAACTAACCCAACGCACGTTTTGAAATTACACATTTCAGCCCGTTAGAATCTCTCCCTTTGAGGCCACTGGCGTGATCAACTCACGCCTCGCCATCCGTCGCTAATGTCAACGCCAGCGGCGTAATGTCGGCAATACGCGAGAGATTAAAGACTTCGACCTGGACACCAGGACTATAGATAACATGGCACGGATCATCGGCGACGTTGAGTTGATTCGCCGCCAGGAGTCCCTGATTAAGATTCAGTAAGCTGGCCGAGCGCAGCGGATAAGGACGATGGTGGACCTGTCCCTGATAGAGTTTTCCGTTGCGCCGCGCGTATAACAGGTACCTCTCGACAAGAAAGTGCTCTAGAGTTCCGGGGCGGGCGACCATCGTATCGCCCAATGCAACGCCGCTGGATAATCCCTCGCCAATCTCCACATCGGCATCGCACATTACGCCGCTCATCACCCTGCGACTGCGATAGGCAATCCGCGTGCCCTCGCGCTGGACGCTCATCCGCGCCCAATGATAATTGAGACCCCATCCCCACCGAGCTAACGTCACGGCCAACAGCTTGGCGGCATCCAGACTAAAAAACCAGACACCCGGATCTCGCCCCTGGAAATGGACATAAGTCCGCACGTTCGTTTCAGGAAAGTCAGAGATTCCCCAGACCGAACAAGACCACCAGGGCCGCACACCAAACATGCGAAATGGAACCAGCCCCAGCCACGCAGTTCCGTCATAAGTATCGATTGTCAGCTCAGCCGGGATCAGCGGACGCAACACACTGACCGGCACTCGCCAATGCACAAACAGCAAGTCAGACCACGTGTGATAGCCGGCCGCGGCGGTCGGAGGGCGCTGACTGGGGGAGATTCGATCCAGCGAGTCGGTCATGTCACATTCCAGGTAAACATCGGATGTAATACGTTGTCTAACCGCGGAGCGAATGTGAGATTTAACTTGAACTTACGTGACTACAGAGAAGCAAGATGCAGCGATCTTGTTGCCAAGAAGGAATTTAGCCACAGAACGACACAGAAGAAACACAGAAAGAATATGAATTTCGCTTCTTAAATTCTGTGTTTCTTCTGTGTCATTCTGTGGCCAAGATCCCGAATGCATGGACCCGCAATATGAACACAAGTGCCCATTTTACAGTTGCCAGCACTCTTATAAACTCTCCAGAAACGCAATCAAATCATCCAGCTCATTGGTCGGCCATTCAGCGGCCTGAGGGTGCTTATGCGAGGTAAAAACATCCCGCAAACTCGCTGCCCGGTGATCGTGAAAGTACGGGCCGCGGTGCCGAACGCCGCGCAATGAGGGTGGATTGAATTTCCCCCGCCCGTGCTGATCCTTCAGCCCCACATCATAAACATCAGCGGATGTATATGTCGGAGGCGCATGACAAGCCGCACACCCGTGCGAATCAAACACCTTAGCACCCCGCGCCACCTGACCCTGATCCGCCGATGAAATCCTAGGCGGGGGCGGCAAGGCTCGCATATAGGCCACCAGTGCCCGCAATTGCTCATCATTGGGATCCGCACCATGCATCGTTGTGGTGATCGATTTGCGAGTTTGTTCCGTCAAATCGTCACGGCGTCCGCTCCAGAGAAATGGTGCCGTATCATCCACTCCCAACAACGAGGGAATCCGTTTCGGAGCCCCATAATTTCCGTCGCCGAGATTGTCATTCAGCGACCCCACAGTATGCCCCGAACTATGACAACTATGACAGCTATACCACCCATCCAGTGACAAATTCGCGTCGTGGAAGAGGATCTCACCACGCTCGGCCAGCGTCGTTTCCTGATTAGCCTGCGGCTCGAGGAGTGCAATTTCCTTGAGCACTTTTCTCGTATTAATCTCAATGACTGAAATCGAATCGCTGAACTGATTCGCCACATAAGCCAGTTTGCCGGTCGTATCAGTGACCACGGCGACCGGTCGCCGGCCGACCTTAATGCGGTCAAAGCTATGATCCAGATGCACGCCCACCGCGAGCTCATCGACACCCCCCAGCGTCGTCAGCATCGTCTCAAATCGGCCCACGGTGACAGACGTGGGATCGGCGGCACCATGTTTCGGTTCACCCAGAAAATGAATATCCGCATCTTCCAACGGTTCGCGAGTATCGCTTAAAAAGTTTTCTAAAGGGATTAATCGGAGATTATTCGTCATCACGATGCCCCAGAACACCCCGTCATGCGACGTTTCGGCCACGGGGTTCAATATCTGATGCGCAACAATCACACGTTGTTTATCGAGCATCATCCCCAAGCCGTGCAAATTATGTCCCGGCAGCTTCTTCGTGCGCTCTAAAGTGCCGTTAGCAGACTTAATCACGCTGATCGAACTACCAAACGCATCCGCGACCAGCAGCCGTTCCCCCTCCTGCACCGCCAGCATGCGTCGAGGTGCATGGGGGAGCGAGACGGTTTGTCGAACTAACAAACGTGCACCCGATTCCGCTTCCGGGGCAAACTTCACGAACAACACGGCACGGGCCCACTGGCAGGCAATCGTGACTTCTGCATTGAGAGTTTTTCCATCCGGCAGCCAGCTTAATCCCACCGGGCCAGCGGGAACTGAAAGCGTCTCCAGCACCGAGAATTCCTGATCATTGAGCCGCTTGAGCAACCACACCCGATTCTGAGTTGTGCTACAAGTCAGCGCGTACTGGCCATTTTCGGACACAATGAAGTCCGCGAGCTGCTCAGCCCCCGGAATCTGCCAGGTACTGACAACTTGTCGGGTCTCGGGATTGATCGTCGTGATCGTTCCGGAATCACGATTGGCAACGAGCAATCGCTGGTCCGCATGCAGGTAGGCCAAGCCAATCGGCCGGGCGTGCGGTTTTGCGGCAGGCACCCGGGCCTCATCCGCAGTGAGTCGTGCCGCCGGGACATCCCACAGTCCGCAGGCTAAAATTGCCGGCAACGCACAGACCGCGACACCAAGCACCATCCGAAAATATCGACTCATCATCCCACCACATCCAAGAGCGCTAACCGCGAGAATCATCCATTAACCTATAAACTAACGTCTTTGCGACCCTTCGTCATCACAACTTCGCATATCTCCTGTTACGGAGTTCGAATTGAGAGACTCGGGTTAACATCATTGCCACAGGTATCTTATTCGCGATAATCAGATGAGTAATGCCGCAAGATGTACTGCACACGTGAGCTCAGGGAGTTAGACCCGGGCTCGCCTGACACTGTTTTTCGCCTTCGAACTAGTTGAAAGCTTCTGAGAACCGCATGCCGCCGCCGTCTGGATTGTTGAACGTTTATAAACCTGCTGGCTGGTCCTCGCGCGACGTCGTCAACCGCGTCGAGCGTCTCGTTAAACCATCCAAAGCGGGTCACGCGGGGACACTGGACCCGCTCGCGGAAGGGGTCCTGATCGTCGCGGTAGGAGCCGCAACGCGGTTGATCACTTGTGCTCAGGAGCGAGAAAAAGAATATCACGCGATCTTCCAGCTTGGTTGCCGCAGCGATACCGACGACAGCACCGGTGAAATCACGACGGTCGATGTCCCCCAACCTCCCTCTCGAGCCGACATCGAAGCGCTGCTCCCGCAATTCACCGGCGACATCTGGCAGGTGCCTCCCCAGTTTTCGGCCATTCACATCGACGGCCAGCGAGCCTACGCGCTGGCCCGACAAGGACAGGCAGTCGATATCGCTCCGCGGCAAGTCCATGTGTCTCGACTGGAGATCGTCGACTACGCGTGGCCCAAGCTAGAACTCCTGATGGAGTGTGGATCGGGAACGTATGTCCGCTCGATCGGCCGGGATCTGGGCGAACTACTGGGATGCGGCGCGATGATGACCGCCCTCCTCCGCAGTCGTATCGGATCGTTCGTATCCACGGACGCCGTCGCACCCGATGATCTACAAAAAGCGAACATCGCCGCACATCTGCATTCGCCAGTGCGGGCTGTCGAACATTGGCCTCAACATCGCTGCTCGGACCTCGAACTCTGGGACGTCGCACACGGTCGCCTGATTGTCCTGACTCATCTATCCGCAAACAGCAGAGTCGCCTTGTTGACTCCGACGGGAGAACTCGCAGCCTTGGGCGAGATGCGGACTCTCGGTCGAGTACGCCCCACGCAAGTTTTTACCGATCGGTATTCGTTGACGAACCCCAACACGGAATCGACCGACTCCGGCGAAGTGAGTAATAATTCCTAAACCTCGAATGACTCCGACTTCACGCAACCACCCCATTCTGCTTGAATGTGAGCCATAATAAACAGGCCAACCCTGGCCTGCTCGATCTTGACCACGGACTATTGATGCTTTTGCCGACGACCAGCCACGCTTGGGAGACACAACTCGCCGAAATCGGACTGACCGATCTCCGCCGCAGCGCTGAACATCTCGCCGACGCCGCCGGATCGGGCGACGCCGCCGAGCATTTCGCCCACGTTCTCCCCGCGCTGCTGCGATTGCTGGCCGAATCGGCCAATCCTGACCAGGCCGTCGTACAGTTCGCCCGATTTGCCCAAGGCGTTCCCGATCGCGTCGAGTTATTCCGGTTTCTCAATACCACGCCGCGAGCGACCGAGATCCTGCTGCGGCTGTTTGTTTCCAGCCAGTTTCTCGCGGAAATCCTGATCGCCAATCCGGACTATCTGGCCCGCTTGACACAGCATCAAAAGCTCGCGGAACTCAAGTGTCGCGAAGAATTCTACCTCGAGGCCCTCGCCAGCACCGCGGGTTCGCTGGATGAAGCCATTCAACTGGATGCCCTGCGGCGCTATCAGCGCTGGGAACTCCTGCGGATCGGAGCCTGCGATGCGTTTGGGATTGTCGACCTGCGGGCCGTCACGATCCAGTTGTCTTTGCTGGCAGATGGCCTCGTGCAAGCGTGTCTCGAACTGGCGGCCCAGCGTTCGCAACAGACGACGAAGGGTTTGGCGATTCTCGCCCTGGGCAAACTCGGCGGAGAAGAACTGAATTACAGTTCCGACATCGACCTGATCTTCCTGGCCGAATCGAACCCGCAAGACTATTGGCAAGTTGGGCAGCGACTCATACAGGGCCTCAACCGTCAGACGGGCGCGGGATTCTTATATCGGGTCGATATGCGTCTAAGACCCTGGGGCAAAGCCGGGCCGCTCGTCTCCTCGTTAGAGAGCTATGCGGACTATCTGAAAAACAACGCTGCCCTGTGGGAGCTGCAGGCATTATTAAAAGCACGCGTCATCGCCGGTGATTTCGCCGTAGGCAAGAAGTTTCTCGCATCGTTGCCGCCCTTCCTATTTCATACGGCGCCCGACGTCCTACAAAAGAATGTGCGTGAAACCAAGGAAAGCATCGAAGCCGGAGTTATTGGGCACGGTTCGACCTGGGGTAATGTCAAATCAGGCGTAGGCTCGATTCGCGATGTGGAGTTCGTCGCCCAATATCTGCAATTGCGGCACGGCGGGACGCGACCAGAAATTCGCACTTTTAATACGTTGGAGGCTCTCGTACGTCTGGCAGAAACCGATTTGCTTCAGGCTGACGAATACCGCATTCTCACCGACGGCTACGTCTTTCTAAGAAAGGTCGAGCACGCGCTGCAGTTGCTGCACTATAAACAATCGCACCAGTTGCCCACCGACCCGGAAGAATTAGAGTACCTCGCGCGACGCCTCGATTTTCCCACGATCAACTCGTTCCTCGGCCACTTCGAGCAACACTGCGTCCACATCCGTGAAGTCTATCAACGCTATCTCCACCCGCTGCCGGTCGCTCCCGAACCCCAAGATCGCAAAGTGTCGGCCGTCGAACGCCATCTGGCGCGCATGGTCCATTCGTACTCGCAGGCCTTCTCGCCGTTAGAGATCGTCCACCATTCCGAACTGGCCCAACTGATCAGTGACGAGAATCTGATCGTACTCGAACCCATCGCGCTCGGACCGGACGAATGGAAGATTACGATCATCGCCTACGACTATCACGGCGAGCTCTCCTTAATCTGTGGCCTGCTGTTCGAATACGGATTCGACATCTTGTCGGGGCAAGTCTTCACCTATCACGGTTCAGACAGCCCCGCCGACGAAGCGCGCCCCAAGATTGTCGACGTCTTCCGAGTCCGCAGATCAACCGTCGAGACAACCAACGGCCACGTCCCCTCCACGGCAGCAACGCTCAACGATGATACCGTCTGGAAGCAATATCGCGACGAACTCCACGGCTATCTGCGGCGGCTCCATCGCGGTGAATGGCATCTGACTCAAGGCGACCTGGCCAAACGAGTCGCCGCCTCGATCGAGCACACATCCACTTCCGAGGCCCCCTTATATCCTGTCGAACTCAACTTCGACAACACCCTCTCCGAACGTTATACGGTGTTCACGATCCGCGGTCGGGACACCGCCGGGTTCTTATATGAACTAACCCACGCCCTCGCCTTAAATGGGGTCAGCATCGGCTGCGTCGAACTACAAACCGTACACGGCATCGCCAACGATACGTTGTACGTCACCGACGAAACCGGCAAGAAAATCACCGACCCCGACGCCTTGCAAAAACTGCGCACGACAACCGTCTTAATTAAACATTTCACGCATTTGCTGCCGCACAGCCCCAACCCCGTGACGGCCTTATTGCACTTCCGTGAATTCCTGGCTCAACTGACAACGCGGCCCGATTGGCCCAGTGAAATCGCATCGCTCGAACAAAGCGATGTCTTGGATGCACTCGCGCGCTTATTAGGAGTCAGTGACTTTCTGTGGAACGATTTTCTGCGCATGCAGTACGCGAATTTGTTCCCCGTCGTGCGGGACGTCGCTCAACATTCGCGCCGCATCACCCAGACTGAACTTGCCGAACAACTCGCACAGCAACTGCTGGACTTTAAAGGCCACGCCCAGCGTGTTGCAGTATTGGAAGCGTTTCGCGATCGCGAGATGTTTCGTGTCGACATGCGGCACATTCTCGGGCAAATCAAAGAGTTCGGCGATTTTTCTAACGAACTCACCGACGTCGCCGAAGTCGTCGTCCGCGGCTCGTTGCAGCTGTGCCTCGAAGAATTACAGGGTCGCTTTGGAGTCCCGCAACTCGCGCGCGATGAGGAAGCCCCAGCCTCGAAATCAGCCGTCGATGAGATCCGTCAACCCTGCCCCATTAGTTTATGTGCCTTAGGGAAATGCGGCGGACGCGAACTAGGATTTGCGTCCGACATCGAATTGATGCTCCTGTTTGCCGGACCGGGCGAAACCACCGGGCCCGAGAGCATCTCTAATAAAGAATACTGTTTAAAGCTCGTCGAAAAACTATCGCTCATCCTCAGGACGCGACGAGAAGGCATTTTTGAAGTCGACTGGCGCTTAAGACCCTATGGTCGCGCCGGAGATCTGCCGGTTTCGCTAGCGACGTTTGAAACCTATTTTCAACACGGCGGCCCCGCCTGGCCGTTCGAACGTCAAGCGCTCGTGAAACTACGTCCAATCGCCGGAGACCAGGAATTCGGCCAACGCATCGTCGCCGCCCGTGACGCCCTGCTCTATCACGGCGAGGCCTTCGACATGCGAGCCATGCGCGGCATGCGCGAGCGGCAGGTCCAGCAGCTCGTCACGGCGGGCACGGTCAACGCGAAGTTTAGTCCCGGCGGATTGGTCGATGTCGAATACTATATTCAAGGCCTGCAGATCACCTACGGAAAGCTGCTGCCATCCCTCCGCACGACGAACACGTGGATGGCGCTAGCCGCCCTGGAAGCCACCGCCGTCTTACCAGCCGAGGATGTCTCGGCACTGCGCGATGCCTACCGCTTCTGGCGCCGGTTGATCGATGCCCTGCGTATGGTCCGCGGCGATGCCCGCGACTTAACCCTCCCCGACAGCGGTACGGAGGACTTTCGATTCCTCTCCCGCCGCTTGGGCTATTCCAAATCGCAACCGTTGCAGGATGATCTGAAGCACCATCTGGAAGCCGTGCAGAGGCTCACGAAGGCATAAATCCAAGTGTCGCAGACACCGTGGGATGGGTCTCCAGACCCGTCTGAGCCCGTAACAACCGACCTCAAAAACCAATCTCTCGCGAACTTCGCGCAGCGCAGGACGTGCATTGTAAGCGAGCTGCAAGTGCTTCAATAAACCCAATTTGGGTGCCACTGGCACAGCCAGTGGCACCCAAATTGGGCTTATTGAAGCGTTTGGGGCTCGCTTCACCGTAGGATACCGTGCGCTGCGCGACACTCGTGAGGGTCGAATTTGTTTAAAACCGATTGTTACGGGACTCGGACGGGCCAGGAGACCCGTCCTACGACAAGCGTCAGACTACATCTCCCACTCGTCGCCACTTCCCCTCCTGTCTATACTTCTGACACACAGTGCGCACCAATGCCATCACCCGCAAGGTTTAATATTGATGACGACAGTCTCACGCCCTTCGAATTTAAAAGACCTCAAAGCCAGCGGCTGGGTCTCGAAAACGGTCAAGCACGAACTCCGCGACAATTTCTTGAAGTCACTCAGCTCGGGGGAAGAACTCTATCCCGGCATCGTTGGCTACGAAGATACGGTCATCCCCGAAATCAACATCGCTGTCCTGTCCGGGCACGACATGTTGTTTCTGGGCGAAAAGGGCCAGGGCAAGAGCCGCCTGATGCGGACCCTCGTCCGCTTCCTCGATCCCGAGATCCCCTATCTCGACATCCCCGGTTCGCCATTGCATGACGATCCCTATCATCCCATTACCAAAGTCAGCCGCGACTTCCTGGCGAGTCATCCCGACGAAGAAGTCCCCATCGCCTGGTGGCCGCGAGACCAACGCTATGTGGAACGCCTCGCCCCGGGAACCAAGTTCGCCGACATCATCGGCGAAATCGACCCGGCAAAACTCGCCGGCGGCGTCAGCATGTCGGCCGAAGAAGCGCTGCACTTTGGACTGATTCCGCGGCTGCATCGTGGCATCTTCGCGATGAACGAGCTTCCGGAGCTGGATGAACTCGTGCAAGTCGGACTGTTTAATATCCTGGAAGAGCGCGATGTCCAGATCCGCGGCTATCCCGTCAAGTTCGATATGGATGTGCTGATCCTCTTCTCGGCGAACCCTGCGACCTACAACCGCAGCGGAAAAGTGATCCCCCAATTAAAGGACCGCATTGGATCGGTGATTCACACGCACTATCCGCTTGAACGGGAGCTGGGCATCGAGATCATGGTGCAGGAAGCGGGCCTGGATCTGGGCGGCGACTTCCCGGTGCAGGTCCCGCACTTCATGCTGCAGATCATCGAACAAATCACCATCGGGGCCCGCAAATCGAAATACATCGATCAGCAATCAGGCGTCAGTGCCCGGTTCAGTATCGCCAATTATCGCACGCTGGTCGCCAGTGCCCGACATCGCGGCGCACGCTTAAATGAGAAACCGTCCGTCCCACGCATCAGCGATCTTGGGCATCTGTATTCATCATCGCTCGGAAAGTTAGAGCTCGACTTGATGGGCAGCCATCAGATGTCCGAGCGGCAGGTGCTCGACGCGCTCGTCAATGAAGCCATCCGTCGGGTATTCGAAGAGTACGTCGATAAGCACGGGTTAGAAGAGATTTCAAAGATCTTTAGCGAAGGGGTGAAGATTGAAGTCGGCGATTTGCTCCCATCGGCGGAATACTCTGAACGATTGAAACGGGTCCCGCCAGCTTGGGAAAAAGCCTTCGAAGTGAATTCGGCGAGTTCACCAGCGATTCGTGCTTCGTGTGTCGAGTTCGTGCTGGCCGGCCTGTATGCCACAGACCGGATTTCCCGTTCGCAGCATCACGGCAAGATTCGGTATGACTTAGGGAAGTAAGATGTAGGTCAGGCTGTGCCTGACAAATTCGACTCCGATCGCAGAAAGACGTCAGGCACAGCCTGACCTACGTTACTGGCGAGAGCGGCTACGACGTGACAGTCCAGGATTTGTATATACCATGCCAACACCCTCAGACCCGTACTCGCTCGGCGGCATCATTCATACTTATCAAAAGTATGACCCGGTCGAATTCCCCAGCCCGAGCGCCACGCCCCCCGACATGGTTTCGTCCGCCTTCGAACACATGTTGATGTATGGCGAGATGGAGGACTTCACCGAAGAACAGCTCGCCAATGCGGTGAAGTTGGATATCACGCAAATCGCCGGCATGGGGGCGAGCCTCGAATCGATTAAGAAGAAATTGCTGGAAGCCAAGCGACGCATCCTGGAGACCTACGAAACAAAACGCGTTGAAAAACTCGCCGAGAGTGCGTTTCTGGACCAAGCTAAGAACACCAAGCCTCCCTCTAAACTGGCTGCGGAATTTCACTCGGCCGTTAAGAACGAACAGCTCCGTGAACTGCAGCGGTTGTGGTATCGGGCCGGTGATGAGCGTTCTAAATTTGCTACTCAACTCTTACATCTGTCCGAACGGCTCGGCGAGAAATATGAGATTGATGCGCTCGCCAGGAAATATGAATTCACCGGACGAGAACCATTGACCGTCCCGGAAGCCATTGATGTCAAACACGAATTGGAGCTGATCGACAAGCTGCTAAAGCAATTGGAGGATGCAGCCAAGAATGCTCAGCTCGCCTTTATCGACATGGACGAACTCTCCCAGTTCGTCGACCAGCAGGGGCTGGATGAACTGGGAAAGCTGCAGCAACAACTGGCCGAACAGATCCGGCATCTCGCCGAGCAACAAGGCCTGGAGAAATCCAAGCAGGGCTACCAATTAACGCCGCAGGCCTATCGCTTGTTTCAGGGGAAATTGTTAGAGCGGATCTTTAGTCAGCTGCAGGAATCGCGTACCGGCAGGCATAACGGTCCAATCGTCGGCGAAGGTGCAGTCGAACTGCAAACGACTAAGGACTACGAGTTCGGCGATTCGCTGACGAATATGGATATCCCGGCCTCGCTGGTCAACGCGATGTTGCGTGACGGACCGCATCTGCCGGTGCGCATGAAACCGGAAGACATCGTCATCCACCGCACGCGAAACTCGCCCAAATGTGCGACGTCGGTGCTGCTCGATATGAGCGGCTCCATGCGCTACAACGGGCTTTATATCAATGTGAAAAGGATGGCCCTGGCGCTGGATGCCCTAATTCGTCGAGAGTACCCCGGCGACTTCCTCCAATTCATCGAAATGTTTAGTATCGCTCGGCCACGGCATGTCAGCGACATTGTGAAATTGCTCCCGAAGCCAGTCACGATATTCGACCCGGTCGTCCGCTTGCGTGCCGACATGAGTCAGCCGGAAATCACGGAAGACGATATCCCGCCCCACTTCACCAACATTCAACACGCACTTCAGCTAGGGCGGCAATTCTTACAGGCTCAGAACACACCCAATCGGCAGATCATCTTAATTACCGACGGCTTGCCGACGGCTCACTTTGAAGGGAAGCATCTCTACTTCCTCTATCCGCCCGACCCGCGGACAGAAGCCGCGACCATGCGTGAAGCGGCGCTATGTAAGCGGGAGGGGATTGTGATTAATCTCTTCCTGTTGTCGAGTTGGTCACAATCGGAAGAAGACATCCGATTCGCTCATCGTCTGGCCGAACAAACCAAGGGTCGAGTCTTCTTTACCGGAGGCAAAGATCTCGATCGTTATGTTGTGTGGGATTATGTGAACCGGCGTAAGCAGATTATTTCCTAAAGAGCTGCCCATTTTTAGGAGCGAGCCGACCGGATCTTTTCGCCTCTTCAATGGCTTCGGGCAATAGTTTCGCTAACTTCCGGCCCGTTACCGAAAGCGGATAGCTGTGGATCTCATCTGCCGTCAGCCAACGGTATTCGCCGGCGGCTTCAGGGATCTCTCCCGATTCATGATCGGCGAGAAATGATCGCAATGTAATGCGATACCGAGTCACACTGTGCCGGATCTCGGTCAGTAATTCGTCGACCTTTACCTGCACACCAAGGTCCAGAGACAACTTCTGCTCGATCCACGCCGGTTGACGTTTCGGTGATTTAGACAGCTCATCGCAGGCAAAACGGGGAAAATCCCATAGCCCGGCCCAACGTTCGCCGGGCGCCCGATGATAGAGTAAGAAGCGGCCCTCGCGTCGCAGCACGACGGATAACTCGGTCACGGCCGTGATCTCGGGCCGGACTGCTGGACGGGGAATATCTCGCTGGCGGTTGGTCAAGAAGGCCTGGCAGGCAAAGCTGACCGGACAACTCGGGCAGTTGGGATTCGTCGGGGTACAAACGACTGAACCGAGTTCCATCAAGGCCTGATTGAAGCGTCCCGGTTGCTCTTCCGGGACAAGTTCTTCGGCGAAGTTCCACAACGCATCCTGCCCGGCACGGGCGCGGGGATCACCGTCATACCCCAGCAGACGGCAATAAAGCCGCAATGTATTCGCTTCCACAATTGGTGCAGGCAAATCAAAAGCAAACGAACGAATCGCACCCGCGGTATAGCGGCCGATTCCGGGCAAGTCCTGTAAATCGTTCACTAGTTCAGGAAAGGTGCCACTCAGGCTTAATGAAACGTGCCGGGCCGCCTTATGGATGTTTCTGGCGCGGCTGTAGTATCCCAAGCCTTCCCAGTAGCGCAGAACTTCGGTCTCTTCGGCCGCGGCCAGTTCGTGGATTGTCGGAAATCGCGTCAGGAATCGCTCGAAGTAGGGGATTACCGCCACCACCGTGGTCTGCTGCAGCATGATCTCGCTGATCCAGATGCGGTAGGGATCGTGAGTCAGCCGCCAGGGAAGTTCGCGACCGTGTTCGGTGTACCAGGCTTGGAGGACCTTGCGGAATTTCTTTAAGACTGCCGGGGTGAGATTGGTTTTTGACGGAGGGGCGATGGTGGAATCGGGAGATTCAATCTTGGCGGTTCGCGTCCTGCGTTTCATGGTTGTTGCGTTCGTCGTCGAATTATTACGCCTTGACCTCACCCCTGCCGGAGTGAGGGACCCGACTCGGAGAGTCGGGCTACGGTTTGCTACCATTTCCCTTTCAGAAATCGCTCCATCAGATCCCAGCCGGCCGGATAGGCCCACTGCGACTTTGCGGCCGAGACTTCATCGTAGGTCTCGCTGCCGTTCGGGTCGATGCCCGTTCCGCACACTGCGAACGGAACGAATCCGTAACTGTGAGTTTTCGTCCGCAGGAATGTCGGATGGTCCGGAGAAATCAGGATTCGGTAATCTCCCATCGACTTCAGTTTCTCTAAGACCGGTCCGACGATGTGTTCGTCAATTTGCTCGAGCGCGGCCACTTTGGCGGCGGCGTTGCCTTCGTGGGAGGCCTCGTCCGTTGCTTCCACATGGACGACGATGAAATCAACGTCGTCCAGGGCCTGCACTGCGTACCGGCCCTTCGCGGCGTAATCCGTATCGAGGTAACCGGTGGCTCCCGGGACTTCAAAAATCTTCCAGCCCAGCAAGCGAGCCAGTCCACGCAAGAGATCGACGGCGGTGATCATGCCCCCTTGCACGCCGAACCGAGGCAGGAATGGGGTAAGTGCCGGAGCCTGGCCCTGGCCCCATAGCCAGACCTGTGTCGCGTGCGATCCGGGGACGGCTCGTTGCGCGAACAGGTCCTGGCTGCGTTTCATGAAATCGAGCATGATGTTGCTGCCGGTGCCCTTGGGTAGAGCGTGCGAGACAGGGCCGTCAGTCAAATCGTGGGGCGGAGTTGTTTGCGTTTCTGGACCGAACGGAGCCGGTTCGCCAGGGCGGCCACGGTAGATCAGCAGGTTGCGATAGCTGACCCCGGGAATAAACTCCCAACGATCATTTCCGCACACTTCCTGCATGATGCTGATCAGCCTAGCGCCGATGTCGTTGGGGATCTGTTCGGCGGTAAAACTGACCATCGTGCCGTCATGGATGGTCACCAGGTTGCAGCGGACCGCCCAATCGTGCGGTCCGAGCTGGATTCCCTGCGCAGCGGCCTCCAGCGGTGCCCGGCCAGTGTGGAACTCCAGCGGGTTGTAACCGAAGAGACTCATGGTCGCGACGTCGCTGCCCGAGGGCATCGACGGGGGCGTGTTATCCGCCCGCCCGGCCGCACCGGCTTTCGCAATCGCATCCATGTGCGGGATCCGTGCCGCCTGTAGCGGCGTGCGGCCTCCCAAACTCTCCTGCGGTTCGTCCGCCACTCCGTCCGGAATTATCAGCGCGTACTTCATCAGTTTCCCTCAAAATGAGCATGGTCAGCGTAACATGTGATAGGGGGGACAGTCGAGGGATTCAAGTCGCTAAACAAATTTGAAATGTGACGCGCTCTGGCAAATGGTCGAAGCATGCCGAATATGCGGAAAATGAGCCGCGAAAACGTTAGACAGGTGAGCCGGGTGCCGTAAGGCCCCGGACAATTCGGATCGTCGCGAGAACACTGACTTCGCATCGGGACTTCCTATGAACAGCCCACAGACCCCACCCGAATCAGGGTCCCAACCGGCTCGGCGAAGCATCTTCGCGGCGCTGAGATCGGTCGGCGGAGATCTCAAGAATCCGCTGTGGATCTATCTCAAAGGGTTTCTGTTCCTGGTCAGCGGACTGCTCGCCGGCGGGCTGCTTCTGCTGGAACATCCGACTTGGAAGGATGCCGCGTTGCTGGCGATGACGGTCTGGTGCTGCTGCCGGTTTTACTACTTCGCCTTCTATGTCATTGAGCACTACGTCGATGGTGAGTACAAATTCGCGGGATTGGGGTCTTTTCTCACCTATCTCGTGACCCGACGTTGAAGGAAAGTCCGTAGGACGGGTCTCCAGGCCCGTCCGAGCCCGTAACTTTCGGCGCGAACCACGTTCATCCCTCGCGAGCTTCACGCAGTGCATGAGCTGCCTGTAGTACAGAGTCGCTAATTCTCCTACATCTCAGCCGTGCGCTGCGCGAGGCTCCGGAAAGTCGAAAATTTGCCAGGTCGGTGATTACGGCACTCGGACGGGCCTGGAGACCCGTCCTACGGGGTTTGGGGTTGCCAAATGCAACGTCTGGAAATACCGTCTCATCCAGTTGGCCACGGATTGATAGCACACTGTCACGGAATTGATCATGCAACGTCTGAAGGTCGCACAGGCCCTGAAAAGTACAGCGGTTGAGATTGAAGTCGATATTCGCGGCTGGGTCCGCACCAAGCGCGAATCGAAACAGGGATTTGCCTTCCTGGAACTCAACGACGGCAGTTCGATGGCCAATCTGCAAGTGGTCATCGAAGGCACCGTCACTGGCTTTGCGGAACACAACAAGCACCTGACCACCGGGTCGAGCGTCCGTGTTGTCGGCGTGTTGAAAGAATCTCCCGCGGCCGGGCAGAAGGTGGAAGTCCACGCGACGTCGATCGAACTCTATGGCACTGCTGATGCCGAAAAATACCCTCTGCAGAAGAAGCGGCACAGCTTCGAATTCCTGCGCGAGATCGCCCACCTGCGACCGCGGACGAATACGTTCGGGGCCATCTTCCGCGTACGCAATGCCCTCTGCAATTCGATTCACAACTTCTTCCAGTCGCGCGGCTTCGTGTATGTGAATTCTCCCATCATCACGACCAGCGATGCCGAAGGTGCGGGGGCCATGTTTCAGGTAACGACCCTCGACGCTGCCAAGCCACCGCTGGTCGATGGGCACGTTGATTACACGCAGGATTTCTTCGGTAAGCGGGCCTCGTTGACTGTCAGCGGCCAACTGGAAGGGGAGATCTTCGCGACGTCACTGGGGGACTGCTACACATTTGGGCCGACGTTCCGGGCCGAGAATTCCAATACGACACGGCACCTGGCCGAGTTCTGGATGATTGAGCCGGAGATGCCGTTCTACGAACTCACCGACAATATGGATCTGGCGGAATCGTTTATCCGCACAATCGTGGCCGAGGTCCTGGCGGCGTGCCCGGAGGACATGGCCTTCTTTAATGAACGGATTGATACAACGATTCTAGCCAAGCTGCGGAACATCATCGACAATGACTTCCTGCGATTGTCGTACACCGAAGCGGTCGAAATTCTGATGTCGTGCGGTGAAAAGTTCGAATACTCCGTCAAATGGGGTACCGATCTGCAGTCTGAGCACGAACGGTATTTGACCGAGAAGAAATTCGGCAAGCCGATCATCCTGTATGATTATCCGCGCGAGATCAAATCGTTCTATATGCGAGTCAACGAAGACGGCCGCACCGTGAGGGCGATGGATGTCTTGGTGCCGGGCGTCGGCGAAATCATCGGCGGCAGTCAGCGTGAAGAGCGTCTGGATGTGTTGATTTCACGCATGCAGGAGTGCGGGTTGAATCCTGAAGACTATTGGTGGTACGTCGACCTGCGCCGATATGGATCGGTGCCGCACTCGGGATTCGGCTTGGGGTTGGAACGCGTGATGTTGTTACTGACCGGCATGACCAATATCCGCGATGTCATTCCGTTCCCGCGAACGCCGAAAAATGCGGATTTTTAGGAGATTTTTGCCACAGAAGGACACAGAAGAAACACAGACAACAGAAGAACTAGAATTCCATTTCTGTGTTTCTTCTGTGTCCTTCTGTGGCTAATTCCTCTGCTCCGTAGATCTGCACCCGGCGCAGTTGATTTCCTATCCGAGAATCTCTTTCACCACGCGACCCGCGACGTCCGTCAGACGTTCATCTCTTCCGTTGTGGAAGTACGTGAGTGACTCGTGATCGACGCCTAACAGGTACAGGATCGTCGCGTGCAGGTCGTGGACGTGGACCTTGTTTTCGGCGGCTCGCAGGCCCACGGCATCGGTCGAACCATAGGCCATGCCGCCTTTTACGCCCGCTCCTGAGAGCCAGACGGAATAGCCCCACGGATTGTGGTCGCGGCCTGTTCCCTGCTCGCTCATCGGCATGCGGCCGAATTCGCCGCCCCAGATGATGAGCGTGTCTTCGAAGAGGCCGCGGCGTTGGAGATCTCGGAGCAACCCGGCAATGGGCTTATCGGTGCGGCGACAATATTGACCGTGATTATCGGCGACGTTGTTATGAGCGTCCCAGCCGTTGGTATCGCCCGAATACAGTTGCACAAACCGAACGCCACGCTCGATCATCCGCCGAGCCAGCAAGCAGCGGGTGCCGAACTCGTCGGTGTCTTTTTCGCCGATGCCGTATAACGCCAGGGTCTCAGCCGTCTCTTCCTGAACATTGACGATTTCAGGGGCCGCAGATTGCATGCGATAGGCTAGCTCGTAGGAATTGATCCTCGCTTCGAGTTCGGTGTCCGTGTCGCGTTCGGCGAGATGTTTGGCGTTGAGCTGTTGGACCAGATCGAGGGTGGCTCGCTGTTGGGTATTGGAGATCTTCGCTTGCGGCCGCAAGTTGAGAATCGGATTCGGACCGGGGCGCATGGTTGTCCCCTGGTACGTCGCGGGGAGAAAACCGCTACCCCACGCGGGTGGGCCACCTTTGGCTCCGCCACCGGGATCGGGCATCACGACGAACGCCGGCATGTTCTGGTTTTCGGTCCCTAAGCCATAGGCGACCCAACTGCCGAGGCTCGGCTTGCCAATCAGGATGCTGCCGGTATTCATCTGATAGACTGACTGTGGATGATTGACGCTGTCGCCGTGGCAACTTCGCAAGACGCACAGGTCGTCGGCACATTCGGCCAGATGCGGGAGAAAGTCGCTGATCTCCAAGCCGGACTTACCTCGCGCCAGGAAGGGTTTGATCGGCGGCAAGAGGGGATTGGCCGCGACCTTTCGCCGCGTCATCACCGGACCGAAGCTCTCGGGCAGCGGTTGGCCGGCGTATTTGATCAGATCGGGTTTCGGATCGAAGAGATCAACGTGGCTGGGGCCGCCGTGCATGAACAGATAGATAATCCGTTTCGCACGCGGTTTGAAATGAGGCTCCTTGGGGGCGAGAGGATTTTTTTCTGCTGCGGCGAATGCCCGGCCGTTGAATCCATCCCCCCGTAACATCGCGGCGAGAGCGATGGCCCCGAAGCCGCCACCCGCCAGTTGCAAGAAGCTGCGGCGCGAGGTTTGGTAGGACTCGCAGCTTTCGCGGGACGAGTCTCTTAGCCCATCGGTCCGCGGAGTTGGCATCGACATGGATTCATTCCGCGGCAACGAGGGAAAGTGCTAAGAATGGGCTTTTCCGCAGTCCTGACTGAAGATGGAAGAAGAGTGTTTGGAACACTAATCTCCGCTAATCAATACAGATCAAGACACAACTCTTGATATTGAGCGAGCTCCACAAACCTCGACTTCCAAAATGGAGTTATTAGTGTTGATTAGCGAAGATTAGTGTTCCAAATCTCTTTTTCTTCTCGTTTACCACAACTGCGATAGCTCTCTAGGCCATTTCTCGGACGACGACTCGATTGCCGTTTACTTCGATGACCTGGACTGCACGGCCCACTTCGATAAACGGTCCGTCGCTGATCACGTCGACCATGCGGTCGCCGAATTGCGCTTTGCCCGACGGACGCAGGATTGTTACCGCATGGCCGCGGACTCCCTGCAAGTCGGCATAAGGTCCGAGCAGCCGGTGACTGGCAAATGCTTCGGCCGCCAGATCAGGCCGCAGTAGTGGTTCGTTCGTGCGTGGGAAGGGAGCACCGCCGGGCGGGACCAGGACCATGCGATTTAGTAACGGCATTCGTGGGAGGAAACGACTCAGCGCGAGCGCTGTGATGATCACCCCTACCAATGAGCCTCCCAGCGTGCTCAAGTGGTCCGCTAATTCGCGATAATCGGCGCTGGAGGTCGGGATAAAGAATGTCTGGCTGGCTAATACCAAAGACGCCAGCATCATCAGCGCGCCCGAGACCCCAAACACCCCGAATCCCGGAATGACGAAGACCTCCAGTGCGATGAATGCCAGCCCCAGCATGAACAACATCACTTCCAGCCAGCCGGCCGTTCCACCCAGGAATCGACTCCAGAAGAACAAGCCGAAGCAGACGCACGAGATGATCAGGAAGAAGCCCGACGGAACGTGCAATTCCGCATAAATGCAGATGATACCGATCACAAACAGCAGGCCGGTGACCTTGCCGTCATTCAGCAGGAAGACCAGCGTATCGACCCATGTGGGGCCGACTGCCGGCACCGATTCTTCGGCGGGAATGCCGTAACGTTGTTTCAACTCGTCGAAGTTGGCAACGGGTTCTGCGGCGATCATCAGGTCGTGAGCCCGCTTGCCGCTGACTGTCAACAGGTTGCCTTTGCCGGTTTCGTCGACTCGGGGTCCCTTGTTCCAATCGCCATTCGCCGCGAGGATATCATCTTCGGACATGAAGGAAATATCGCCCGACTGCTTATTCGTGACTTTATAGACCGCGTGATCCTTGTCGGCCATCGCAATCGTGATGGCAGTCGGACGTCCCTTCCGTTCGCCTAGCGTCTTCATGATGTCTCGAACGACGCTCAAGACTTTTTCCGGCGCACGTTCGAATGGTCCCCCGGCTCGCATCTCGATGGGGGCCGAGTCGCCAATCTGGGCATTCGGATGCATCACGATATCGTCGCAGCCCAAGGCAATCATGGCCGCGCCGCTGAGAGCTTGCTTCGGCACATAAGCGACCGTGCGGATCGTCTTGTTGTCATCCAGGTCGGCGATGATATTTGCGAGGCTCTGGCTGGAGGTCAAATACCCGCCTGGTGAATCAATCTCGAAGATCAGCAGGTTCGCCCCTTCGTTCTTCATGCGATCGATCTGGCGATGGATGAATTCTTCGATTAGCGGCGTAATGACTCCCTCAATACGAATCCGCCGCGCGATCAGTTGATTGCCCGACGTCGGATCTTCGCGCAAGGTCTCGCGCTTGAGGCCGTAGATCTTCGCGATGTCGGCTCGGGCTTCTGCAGTTTGCGAACAGAGGAAATTCCCCGCGCGGGCCTGGCCGCCGTTGTATAAGCCGTTCGAGCCAGCTGCCTTGATCGTCTTGTGATCCTGAATGATGGCCTTGGCTTCCATCAAACGCTGAAACTGCACGGGGGTGACCAGTTCGGTTTCGGAGACCAAGTTGGGCGGCGCCCCCACCTGGCGACGCACCCAGATGACTTCTTCTTTGGGATCCATCATGCCATGCACGAGGGCCATGCTCAGCAAGGGATTATTCCGCCGCGAGACCAGCGTTTCGACGTACGTCTTCACGTCCTCGTCGACAGGCTTGCCGCGACCGAGGTTCCCCAGTCCGGCACGGGGATGCATGATGATTTCATTGCAGGCCAGCGCCACGATCACGTTGTAGCCGATGACGTCCTTGGGGATCCACGCGACTGTGCGGACATCCGGCAGTTGCTCGGACAGGAATTTCGCCAGTTCGCGAACGTCGCCAAAACGGCTCGGACCGTCGCTGAATTCCAGGACCAGGATCGCTTTGCGTTTCTCAGCCCGGGCCTTGGCTTCCAGACCTTTGGCGACGCGGCTCACCTTGCCGAATTCCTTGGCATCGATTGTACCGGCCACCGTCACGAACTGGCCGATCGGTTCCAGCGCCTTGGCGGCAGCCGGTTCCTGAGCTTCGATCCTGTTGACCGGCAGTGTCATTCCACTCCGAATGACAAGGAGGGACGTCACCAACGCCAGGACGCACCGCGACCAGAACCGTCCATGCAGCTTCGACTGACCTGGAAAATACTTGTGCAACATGATGCGCTGTACTGTCGTTTCTGTTGAAGTCCAGTGGCGTACCACGAAAAGAATCGGTGAAATGAACCGACGACGGACGACGGCAATTTCTGGCAACTCGCGCAGCGCCACGTCCCATCTTACCAGTCGTCCGGCTCGCGCGGCATCCTGACATTGATTATAAATGACTGCTGATCCCAGTCAAACTGCCATTCCCCAGTCTGAGCGTAAACGCAGGAATCCGCCGCTTGGATCAGATTGAGCAAGATTTGAGCCAAAGCATATCGTGCGTATCCCGTGGGACGGGTCTCCAGGCCCGTCCGTCCAGCAGGACGGAGTTGGGCAATCGAGAGCTGACTTTGGGAGTCAACGGTTTCAAAAAGAATGATCTCACTCAAAGGCGCCAAGGCGCAAAGAATGAAGAGATGAATTCTTTGCGCCTTGGCGCCTTTGCGTGAAATCTCGTCTTTTCGAACCTTGGATGATGTACCGAAATCGGCAGTGGCTCACATCGTAAGGGACGGACGGGCCTGGAGACCCGTCCCACGATACTGCTGACTGCGTCATTCTTGATATGATGCAAACCGGAAGTTGTCTCCCAAAATCTTCTCACCACGCTGCGAGCTGCACCATGCTGACACCTGCCAATTCCCGGAAATCGCTTCTCTGGCCCACGACGATTGTCGCACTGACAGTCTTCTCATTGGGATTTGACGACGCGCAGACCAAGCTGTTGCAAACTTTTCATGCCGAGTTTGTCAGTATTACACCGGGGCAGGGAAAATTTCCCAAATCCTTCCAGATGGGATCAGAGAAGGGTCCGGCCACTGAGCAGCCTGCCCATGAAGTCACGTTCAACCACTCGTTCGCGATTGCCAAGTATGAAGTGCCGCAAAACTTGTACGAAGCGGTGATGGGGATCAATCCCAGCAAATGGAAGGGACCGCGGAACTCGGTCGAGATGATGACGTTCGCGCAGGCCCAGGAGTTTTGTCAGAAGACAACCGCCCTGCTCCGGGACGCAAAATTGATCACGGCCGATGAAGAGATTCGGCTACCCACGGAAGCCGAATGGGAATACTGCTGCCGAGCGGGTACGACGACAGCCTACAGCTTTGGCGACGAAGCCACCAAGCCCGACGACAAGGACCCCAAGGCATCCCTCCTGAATGAATACGGCTGGCATACAGGGAACGCCGCCGGGAATGATCCCCCCGTGGGCGCGTTGAAGCCGAATCCGTGGGGTCTGTATGACATGCACGGCTATCTTTCCGAGTTCGTCGCCGATAGCTGGCATGACGACTACACCAAAGCGCCGGGGGACGGATCGGCCTGGATGAGCGAAGATCCCGCTGCGGCTCACGTGCTGCGAAGTGGTTCATGGAAGGACAAGCACCCGAATTTGCGGAGTGCTGCACGGCGTCAACTTGCGGCTAAGGATGTGGGCGACGAAATCGGTCTGCGCTGCGTCAAAGCCAAGGTGAAATCCAAGTAGAGCGAAGCAGACGGCAGCGAATTAAAAGAGGCAGCGAATCAATGCGGCTGCACTAGGATGACACAGGATCTCTCCCATTCGCTGTGTCCTTTAATTCGCTGCCAACTTTTGAGATTTTTAAAAATCCTCTGGAAGACTGAATTCGCTCGTGGGTATGATTGTCGGTGCCTATCGAGTTCCATTCTGTTGCGCGGATTCGTTGCGAGGCAAAATCAGCGGCGCAACCTCATTGATCAAAACGCGGGCTTTGGCATTCTACCCCGGTGTATTGAACGACCGGACACGTCATCCGGCGGGGATTTTGCGCTGCGACGATCAGAGACAATGTTGGATCGAGGGAGACTGGAAAATGGCCAAAAAACCACGCAAACGAGTTCGCACACGTCCGCACACTCATACGCACACCGATTTAGTGCATGGCGAGATTGCGACCCAGACGCCGATTATTCCGCAACGGGATGTCGCCATCGAATCGGGCCGCCAGCGGGTTCTCGAATCGCGTGGACGGGTCGGATGCCGTGGCGAGCGTGAGTTTCTGAGTGATTGTTTTCCGCCGGAACAACGCATGTAGTTCGTGCGGAGTGACCGTATCGAGGGACGGGTCTCCAGGCCCGTCCGTCCGGAATCGTTTCGCAGAAAATCTGGCAAATCTTTGTGACCTTCTGTTAAAAACAAGATTTGAACAGAAGGACACGAAGGAAGAAGAGAATTTAAGAGAGCTACCTATCGAAAGCTGGAACTCGTGGCACATCGCTGGATGAGCGAGCAAGGATCTATTTTGAACCACGAATATCTCGAATGACACGAATTCAGAAGCAGGATTGCATTTCCTTCGCGTGTGATTTTTTGAATTCTGATTCGTGTCATTGGTGTGATTCGTGGTTCACACTCGACATCAACCAGATGGTTTCTTAGCGGCGCTCAGTGCAGAACCCTAAAGAGGGACGGACGGGCCTGGAGACCCGTCCCACGACGCACAAGGCAGCCTATACCTGCATCGATGGTAGGCTCTGATCGACTTCTGGTAGTGAGTTGTTCTTCGACGAAGTCGTTCGCCAAGCGTGACGCACTCCATAGAATGCCGCCAGGCCGAGCCACACGAGTCCCAACCACGAAGGGGTCAGGCAGGGCCACCAGATGGCTCCGAGCAACAACCACGCGACAGCCGGTTGTTCGGCCAGCCATTCCGGGAACTTCCAGCGCAACAGGGGCCACACGAGCAACAGGACGACCATCGCCAAGCCCACGCCCAGCGTGACGCTCCACAGCGATTCATGAATGATTGAGACCTGCAACTTGCTGTCTACGGGGTCATGCGCTGTCAGCCTGACCAGAAGTGAATGCGGTCCGGCGAGGTTCCCTTCCAGGCTCGAAAATGAACGCAAGATCGCGGGGGACAGACCGCCGGGAATCGCTGCAGTCTCGACGGGAATGGGGACAGTGGACTGCTCCCACGGAGCAAACTGCGTCTGCAGTTTTGCAAATCGTTCGGCTAATTCTCCCTGTTGTTTTCGCAACTGCGGTTCTGTCAGCAGGCGTTTGATCAGGCTGCCGACTTGACGATGCAAATAGAGCCACTGCGAATCCTGCGGTGCCGGACTGCCGGCCGCCCGTTGCTGCATCAACTCCAGCATCATTTGGAGTTCGCTCAGCTGGACCTGAATGCGTTCGACCGATTTCCCCTGCTGCGCGTACACACGGAATCCCGAAGGGGGGGTTAAGGTCACATATTCCTCCCTGACACTTTTCCCGGAAACATGGGGCCAGACGAATCCCGCTTGATTGTAGAACCGATCAAACGAGGCGGTGTCCTGGGTCCAATACAACGTGATCGCGTGGCCGGCCTGGGGGAAGGTCAAGGGAATCCGCAGATGTTGCAGCTTGGGTGTGTGCGGAATGAATTCTCCATCCAGCAGGACCCCCTGCAGGTCGATGCCGAGCGGAATATGCAGATCAACCTGTTCATTCTCCTGCGGACCCAGGAGGATCGAGGTGCGGCCCGATACGTGCCGCGTCGGACCGCACCAGATCTGGGTTTCGCTCCACAGGACTCCGGTTTGCGGCTGATCTTCCTGACGTCGCGGAATGGTGACCGTCCACGTTCCCGGAGAACCGCGATATTCCAGCCGAGTGATCCCCTGCAGCTCCGTGGGCAACAACTTGCCTAATTCTTCGGGCAGGGATTCGGCCACCATTCCCGACGTGCGCGAGTCCACCGTCAGTTGACCATCGCCAGGCAGGACCAGGAAATGATCCTGGCGCGTGGCGTTCAATCCCACGATCTCGGGGATGACGACCGGACCACCCGCGGGCAGGTTGACCTCACCCGAAACTTGGACAACGAACCGTCCACGGATGGGGGCCTGCGGGATCAGGACGATCCGTTGGCCGCCATCTGTTTCGCGTTCCAGCAGTTGCCGGACATCGGCGGCATCAACGCGCACCAACGGGAGTTCCGGGGGAACGCGGATGGAGAATTGCGATCCATGTCCCTGCAGCACTTCAAACAGCAGATTCGTGGTCAACTTCCAGCGTCCGTCGCGCGGTTGCAGCGAAGTCACCGCCGAGTAGTTCAACACAGGCTCATTTTGCGCCGCGCGCACCACAAATGCGCCGGCGTCCTGATTCCACTTGAAACGACCTACCAGCAAGTTACGGGCGGCCCCGAGACGCAATTCTGACGGGACTTCAAGGCGTTCCCACTTGTCGGGATCGGCCAGTTCCACTTCGAGGTCGGGTTCCTGGTAGAGCTGCAGCTTGGCGTCTACGACGGTTGCATCTAAGAATCGAATGGTCGGCAACGCCATCTCCTGCGGCACCTGCGTCGGCATCGTTCCTTGTAAGGTCAGCGTCTGAGTCCCCGTCGTCTTGTCACGCAGGAAGACGTGCAGGACATTGCCGGTCCGGGTCCAGCGCAGCAGTCGGTTCGCCGCATCTTCCTGGATGCTGACACTCGTTACGGTCAAGCGTGGATCGATCTCGATTTGATGCGTATAGGCGGCCGCGGTCTGGACTTCGATCGTGGCATTGACGCTCCATTGGAGACGCCGGCTACCCAAGACCCCGATGGCCGTCATGCGGACCACGCGCTGCGCCTGCAGTGGCTTGAGGCCGACCTTCAACGGGGCAGGATCGAGCAACGCAAACGCCAACTGCGGCTTCTGATCGACGCCGGTCTTTCCCCATTCAGTAATGAAATTGTCGACCGTGGCGGACGCGATCTGCGCGCCGGCTTCCGGGCTCGTTTCCGGGACGAACTCCGAAGGGGTCCGAATCGCGACGAGTGCCTGCGCGGGACGCAGGGGATCCAGTGCGGGATTCAGCAACAGCACGGGGGGAATGATCAACTGCGACGGCGGACCATCGTTGGGCAGCAACGCTTCCACCTGGACTCGGAAGCCTTCGGAAACAGGACTGCGAAGGTCGACCTGCAAACGAGAGGCCCCCCCAGCGGCAGGTGTCAGATGCCAGTCAAACACTTCGGGGCCCGAGACATCGCGCACAGCCAGGCCCGCAGGAAGTTGCCAACTGACACTCGAGACCTGCCCCTGCAACACGCGATAACTGACTTGATAGTGCAATTGGCTAACGGCTGGCTGCACGTCCGCCAGCAAGGCCAGTCGGGCCTCCAAGGCCGGCTTGGCGACCGTCGTGGTCACCGGGGCGGACGGTTCGATCCGCAGCTTCGTAGTTGGTCCCAACTCGCGCGGCCAGACTTGTTTTGGGGCGACCGTATAGACCGTTTCATCCGTCTTGACCGTCCAGGGGGAATCGGGGTGATCATTCTGCAACGTCCACAATGCCGCATGGAGACGCGGCAGCGTAAACTCCATCCATTGCCGGTCGCCGACAACCTGAATCACAGGATAACCCTGGAATTCAATGCGAAACGAACGACTGGCAGCCGACATGGTCGCGGGACTGTTCGGTGCCTCGGCGTTCTCCGGCATCGAGGGTGCTTCGGGTGGCGAAACCACCCCTGGCAGGCGAATCGACAACGCTTTCGAATCGGGATGAGTCAGCAGCGGATGAGGCTGGCCATCCACAAGGCAGGCTTTCTCACCACCGAAGTTGACTCCGGATAACGGGATCAGGACTTCGACTTCGGCGGCATCGGATAAGACCGTGACTTCATAGCGCGCGGTCAGGGCGATCTGCTGAGTGGCGTCACGTTGTAAGACGTACTCCCCCGTCCGCAGCAGCCACGCGGCACGTGGTTGTTGAGCGACTTGCTGGGCCGTCCAGTCTTTCAGCAGACGCTCGGGAACATACGCCAACGGCTGCTGGCCCAGCGGTTGGTTGCGTTCATCGACGGGAATGATGACTCGCGGCAAACTTGTTCCTGAACCATTGCCATTGGTTGGCGAGACCGGTTGTGCGAAGGCTAAGCCGCCACACAGACTGATCAGGATTAATACTGTGAGGGGTGCCCAGATGCGTGACGAGATCGGGCGATAAGAATGCGTGCTCCCCTGGGGTATGTAAGGTTGATTCTCTGACGCGGGTGCAGATCGGCAAATGAGTTTCCGTGGCCACAGGAACGACAGCAAGGTGCCAGCGAGGCAACCTCCCACCAATTGTGCGGGGAGCGGTGGCAGAATGAAGGTCAGCAGGATTTCCGCGACCAATGCCAGCATTCCCATTCCCGCGCGATGGGGGACGCGTGCCAGCCGCAGCGTGGTCCCCAGCAACAAGAAGGTCCAGAACCCCAACCACGCAGCGCTGGTGGCCTGCCGGTTCGACCACAGCCACAGCTCGACACGTTCCGGCAGCATGGCGGCCGAACCGCGCCAGATTTTCCAACCGGTCAGTTCAGAGGGGACGGCCGTGTCGGTCGCTACACTCCCACTCACCTTTTTTATTGCCGTGATCTGTTCGTCGGGGCTCTGCGGCAGGGGTTCAACCTCCGATTGTTGGTCCCATAATCGTGACCAACTCGTGATCGAAAACGGATTGAATAACAACTCCTGACCGGATCGGCCCAGCGGACCAAACATCCGCTGAAGTGTCGAAATTTGCTTCGCCGTCGATTTGAGTACGATCCCGCGTGATTCACTTCCCAATCGGAAACCGTCGGGGGTCAGCAGTTCCAGATCACACCGCAAGACGGGGATATCGAGCTTCGGTAGCAACACCGAACGCCAGCGGGGATGTAACAGCCCGCGGCTGGGAGCGCGATAAGTAATGGCCACGATCTGCTCGTCGGTGACATTGGTCAACACGATCGGCAGGCCACGCCCCGGCGGGGGGAACTGGAGCGACTGACCATCGACTTGCACATCGGTCAGTTCGGCTTCATCGGGCAATGTACATTGAAACTTACGCCCGTTGAATCCCGACCCCAATTCCAATTGGGCGACATAGTAGTCGTGCGAGTTCGGCTCCACGGTCCACCGCGCCTGGAGTGCTACGCGACGAATGACGGGCGCGGGAGCCAACGCGGTCGCATCCCTGGTCTGAAATTGCAGCGCTGCCGACGGCTGATGCCAAGTCCACACTCGTTCCAGCGGAGCTGCGGCCGCGTTCGCAATGCCGTCTGCTTCGGTGTGCCAGGCGGTCAGTTCCAGACCCAGGTCCACCGGTGCTTTAACGGTCACTCGTCCATGAAACGCTTGCGCCTGCGGGACAAACACCAGTCCCAGGCGGCCCGTGGGAGTCAATCCCCGAGCTCGCACGCCTTCCAGTTCGAACGCAGTCGACTGAGATTGCGGCAACCGCAATTCCCACAATTCGCCCGAGGTGGGCAAGTCCCACGCCGCGTGTCGAAAGGCCGGCAGCTTTCGAGCTTCGATCGGCTTGGCGGGTGTGCCCAGCAACGTCCAGGTCAATTGAGGTCCCGGTTCACTTTGATAAACCAGCACGCGTTCCGTCTTGCCATGTCGGGGAATCACCTTTAAGCGCACGGTCTTGGTCAACCGGACTGATGTGACATCAACCTGCACTTCCGCAGAGACCTCAACTGGTGTCTGCAGCGACTGCAACGAAAAATGTCCCTCGGCCGTGTTGCCGTTCAAACGCAGCAGGAGCGGAACCGGAGTCCGTTCCGTCAGCGGTGTTTTCCAGAACTTGGAACTCAGCCATTCCGGATCAAGGTCCGCCGGCTCGCACGGTTCAAAGGACGTACCCGATTCCAGAACGGGTCGCACATCGGCGGCCGAATTGACGACGACCAGCATCCCCAGGTCGTCAACGCCTAAGGGCTCGAACGCCGGCACGACGAACGTTTGATCGCCGGTCGCCGCGCTGCGACGGGCGTCGATTTCGATGGTGCGCGGCCGGTCGGGGGTCAAAGCTTCCAGGAATTGCAGCGAGAGTAAGCGTTGCCCTTCGGCGGTGGTCGTGATGTTCCATTCGAGTTTCGGGGCACTCGGATCACGGACATCGATGACGTCCCAGCCCGCCGGGATGCGGCACTCCACCGAGAACGCGGCCCCTTCGGCACCCGTCAACTGCAGCTGAGTGAAACAGGTCCAGTCGGGAGATTTGGTCTGCAGATCGCTGAGCACCCGCGCCAGAATCCGCGGTCGCGGTTTGCCCAATTTGACCGTCATGACACCATCCGCTCGGAACTGCTTGAAGGTCAGCAGATCATCCCGCGCGGCACTGGTTTCAACCCCGACCTGACGAAATCCCGTGCTGCTGAGATCCTGCAATTGCAGCGGGGGCGTCAGTTGTAATACGGTCTGCCCCTCGACCAGGGCACTCCCCGCCACCATGACATTCGGGAGCTTCCAATCCACATCGGTCTTGATGGGAGACACTCCGCTGAGTCTCAACACACGACCTGTTCCCAACAGCGCGTCGGGCAGTTGCACCAGCAGACGCTGCCGGCCGTCGACGGCGGTTGTTTGCCACGGCAACGGAATTTCATTGCCGTAGGTGATCGAAAAGATCTCGAGCTCGGGATCGACCCAAATGGGAATCTCACGCACCGGTGCCTGGGTCACTTCCAATCGCAAGTTGGTCAGAAACCGCAGACCGTCCTGACGCAACTTGTAGAGTGCGTCATGCTGGACAAGGATCAGGGGCGTCGCCGACCCAGCGGGGGCCGCCTGATGAATGACAATGCGGCATTCCTTATTGCCTGCCAGAGCAATGGTCCAGGGCGTGATGCCATCCTGCGTCGCGCCCGCGACCACCGAATGATCGAGAGCCGTCACGACTGCCCCTGCAGGGACTTTGAGAACCACTTGCGACACAGTAGCCCGCGGCAGATTGAGCACGAATTCATCATGCTGGCCGACCGTCTTGCCGCTCAATTCCCAGCGGCCCAGAAGTTCGCCGGTGGGTCGATCCAGCAAGATTTCGAAACGCCCCGCGGGCGACGTGCCCCAGACTGCCGGCTGGTCACCCCATTTCAGATCGCGGACCGCAATTCCCAGCGGCTCAACGGTGCAAGTCCGCGCGATGCGACTGGTATTCTCAAATGACCAGGTCAGTTGACCGTCAGTCAGACGGTGGTCTTTGTAGACCGCACTGTATTGGGCCTTCAGCAGGCGCGTTGTCGATGGGGCCTCACGCGTGGTCTCTGCGATTTTCTTTAGGGCCTGGTAGTCGCTCAGCGGGACTGGGACCCGGTCGGGTAATAAATCCGGGGTGATCTTGTCGAGCGGTAAGCGGACCTCGTCAACCAGTTCACTGGGGGGCGGAGGGACTTGGGCTGGAGCGGCTTGGGAAGTGAGACAAAAAAGCGCGCACGCTATGCTCCACACACGTAACCAGGGGAGTGCGCCATTCCGCGTCAGGAGATCACTTCTTGTCTGGGACATTCGTTTTTACGCGCTCAACTCGAATAGGGGTCGGGTCTGGGGTGATGAAAACCTGAGATTGCAGTGAGAGTTTGTTCAGACGACTTTTGTGACCACGATTGGGGGAGCTTCTGAGCCCCAAAGGGGCGTACTAGGCCAGCCCAGGGCATCGCCCTGGGAACAGTATAAGCAGTAAGACCAAGCCCTGAAGGGGCGTACTAGCCTTGATGTTAGCTGTACCTAGTTCGCCCCTTCAGGGCTTTCAATTCCCATTACTATGTAAACCCAGGGCGTTGCCCTGGGCTGGCCTAGCACGCCCCGTTGGGGCTCAATGCAGACGAACTGAAACAAAAACCGTCCACGAAATTTCCATCCTATTCGTTCTGCAATCATAAGTTTTCACCATGCCAGGTCGGACTGTCCCTACATTCCAATTCCCGCCTCCGTCACTGGATATGCCGCAGGGTGGCTTTGCGTGACTTGCTCGGACGGCAGGCCCACTGGAATGGCTTCTTCACGTGATGAGGTCGCGACCAGTTGTTCGCTGGGTGAGGCGAGTGTCAGCACCGGTTCCGCACGCGACTTCTTGAACCAGCGCTGCGCCACCGATGCCAGCAGCGCGAGGACCAGCCCCAGTCCCGCCGGTTGTAAGAGCACCAGGACCGGTTCGGCATACCACAACGTGACCAGCGTCGTCAAAAATCCGATCCAGAGGAACGTCAGCACGTGACGCGCCGCCGGGACATTGACCAGGATGAATCCAAACACCAACGCCAGACTGGCACCTATCAGGATGATCAACGGAGCGCTGAGCGTCCGGAAACTCATCACTGACGAACCTTCCAGGCTGCTGAACAAGTAACGATTGCCGGTGGCTAACACCGGGGTGATTGAAGCCTTCGACTGCGCCGAGCCACTCACCCATTGCTCCAATTCTGCAGGCGATTGCCGAGGGAGGCGACTCCACCAGCCGCCGACGCGCTGCCAGTCAAACTCGGGAGTCAACCCTGCGGGCAAGGTCCACAGGTGCTGGTCAGCCGGCAACAGGATTTGCCAGAAGGTCTGAGTCTGCGTGCCGTCGGACATGATCTCCGGGACGGCCAGACGTCGTTCGGCGCCCACTCCCAGCGGTGATTGTTTCGGCAACTGGTAGGCAATCGTCAACAGCCGTTCCGAGTCCTCTGATTCGGTCTCGGGAAGAGTCAACTGATACTGACCCGGAGTCCCCGCGGTCGGCAGGATATGGACCCCTTCCAGCGGAGTCTGCCCCCAGCGAATCCGGCCCGGCGTACTCCCCGCGGGAAACGTGACACGCAGCACAGTCGGTTGCCCCGCGAGCTGATACTGGGCCTGGCAGTAGACCTCTCCCAAGGGAGAAAACACCGCCTGCACCAGGCACCGTGGTACGGCGACACCCTGTTGCCACGCTCCGTCGGATTGTTCCACTTGCAGGTCGAGAGCCGATTGCTTCGCGGTCGCCAACCAGACCGACGCCCCGTTCTGCGGAGCTTGCGGGGTCCAACCTTCACCGACGATTGTCAGCCGTTGCCGCTTGGGTTTCTGCACGCGAACTCGCACGCTGGTGTACTCGGCATCGTAGGACTGTACCAGGGGGACATCGGTGGTGGCCGTCGCGCCCCCCATCGGTGCACTGACCGGCAGCGAACCCTGCACGATCACATCGAATTTCCCGATCCGCAGAGCTTCCAGGGCCAGTCGCTTCTGTTTACGAGTCCCCACCACCAAGCCGGTATCGATGGGCATAATGGGGACCAGATTCGCCGCCTGACCATCCACGGCGACACTGAAGGTCACCCGGCCGTCCAACTTTTCTGGGACCATCAACAGAACTTGTGACAGGCGCTCATAAGCGACGTCATAGGAAATCCGCTGCTGCAACTGCAATTCCGTCCCATCCAGACTGAGCTCCACGTCCGTCTGAGTCCCGATCCGCTGCTTTTGCAGGGTCGTCGCCACCGAGAACTTCGCCCGGGCCGCATCGAGCCGAAAATCGCGTCGGCGCAAGTCGACCAAGTTCGCGGGGAGCGGGACCAGATTCGTTTGAGAGACCGTCTGCAGGCTCGACACGGTTTCACCCAGCGGTCGCAAGTCGGCTTCCAGATTGTCCGCCAGTACCATCACAAAATCGGCCGGCATGACATTGGCCCCGGGCATTCCGGGCAACGTAAATTCCTGCGCGGCCTGCCCCGCCGGCAAAGCCCGCGACGCATGCAGCAACAGCGTGAATTGCTTGGGTTCTGTCGCCGAGGCGCGATCGTTGACACGCACCACCGGCCCGACCTTGCGTTCAATCAGCTTCACCAGAATCTCGGCCGGATCATCCAGCTTGGTCTCTTCAACTTGATTCGGCGGCGCGATCGGGTCGAGCTTCCAGCCTTCTTCCTTCCAGCCGGGCCAGGCAAACTTCACCTCTTCAATACCCCAGCGATAAACCTGCACGTCATATTCGCCGTACAACTCCATGCGATCCGAGTTAACCGCCAGAAACAGCCGCGGCTTCACCGTGATATGCGGTTTCTCCGGCTGCAGATTGAACGCCAACTGGAAGGGCTGCCTTAAGATCGAATAGGCACTCGACACATCCTCGCGGCTGGGGAAGGGAGGCAGCGCTTTTTCGAGCGTACTCAGATTGTCGCGCTGGACGAACTGATTCTGACCGTCAATCCTCTCGAGACGATAGTCACCGACCAACCGCAGCGCGAGATGCCCCGTCTGGATTTTGGCTTTGGCAACTTCGAAACCTTCCAATAGGACGCGTTCAGATTTCGCGGGGATCTCGACGCGCACCGTCCATTTCAAATCCACGGGGAAGGCACTCGACACGGCCTCTTTCAGAGTGACGGTCACCTGCGAGGGATCCTTGGCATCCACCGCGTGCTCTTTGTAGAGCTCCCCTTCGACCTTCAGCAACTCACCGCCACGAGGCAAGCGAACTTGCACCTGATTGAAGTTGCCCTGCAAGGCCCCCAGCCGTTGATTGGCTTCCATCAGCACAGCCCGGCCGTCGACCGTGGCCGTGATGGCCGTGCGGGCTTCGAGTACGGTCTCCACCGTTCCCAAATCAGGCTGCGGCTGCCAAGTCACATCCAGCCGCGATCCCAGACCGAGCATCTCGATGGTGGTCGCTCCGTCAGCCGTCGGGGTCAGGATCAACCGCGCCCGGCTCTGTTCGTCGGCCTTGGCGGTGAGGCGCGGCACCGGGACGCGCAGCTTCAATTCGCTGACCACCGTGGGCGGCAAAGTCAACTGCAGCCGACGAGCCGGAAGTTCCTTGCGGATCGGCACAATGAGATTGAGCTTGAGGACATGCAGCCCCTTCCCCTTCAAATACCACAGGTAGCCCTGATCGGGATCGATCCCGCCGGACGTGGCTTCCCCGGGGCCCGTGTAGGATTGATCCTGCAGCGTGGCTTCGGTGAGTCGCAGTGGGACCTTGATCCACTTCGAGTCGACCAAGAGCTGAATTTGCAACGTCGTCTGCAAGACCGCGTGATCGCCGTCCGCCGTGCCGACCAGGGAAATTCCGGCGACGCTCCACTGAGTCGGTTCCGGGGCCAAGCGTTGCCGTCGCGCTGCTAATTCCGCCAGCACTTCTTCCAGCAAGGGAGTCCGCAACAGGGGGACGACCTCACCATTCGCGTTCTTCAGCGGGATGACGTCACTACCGGCAGGCTTCGGGGGAGTCGGCTTTTCAGCGGATGTTCCTGGAGCGGCTTCGGGCTTGGGCCCTGGCGGCGTCTGCGCGTGCAACAACCCGGCCGCGTTCCAAACGCAGAAGAGTGTCAGCCAGACGATCCCGTGCCGCACATTCATAAGACTATTCGCTGCAGGAGAAACAGGCGGACGCAACCGTGGGACGGGTCTCCTGGCCCGTCCGTCCCCATTTGGCGTGCGAAATCATTTCAATCTTGGACGATGCCTTGATGAGCTCTCGCGAAAAAGCACTGGCCCAGCCAGTGGCACCCCAATTCCTAGCTTTGACAAAGCCGTAACCGGAATCCGATCGCACGCCGGACTGACGGGCCTGGAGACCCGTCCCACGAAATCGGGGCGCAATTCCAGACACTCTATCATAGCGCCTGCGCAAGCGGGGAGAAAGCGGGAAACCCTACCGGTTAGTGAGATTCAGAGGGGTGTGCCGCTGCGTTCCGGCGGATCGGATGACTCTACTGAATCGGAGCACTCAGCAGATCCCGCAGGGCGTCATGAATCGAGCCGTTTGTGGCCAAAAGGTCCGGAATCTCTAAAGCCAGCGGCTGGCCGCTCATCCGGGTCACCTTGCCACCAGCCTCGTGGACGATCAACACCCCGGCCGCCATATCCCAGGCCTTCAGACTGTGCGACCAGAAGCCGTCGAGCCGTCCCGTCGCCAGATAGGCGAGATTCAAGGCCGCGGAACCCGTGCGCTGTATTGTCTGCGAATGCGGCAGAATCCTCAAAAACTGCTGAATCGGCGGAGCGTCCGCCGTGACACCGGGCGGGAAACTGGCGACGAGCAACGATTGAGCCAACCGGTCGGTATGACTGACATGCAACCGCTCGTCATTGAGATACGCACCCTGACCAAGCTGCGCCGTGAAAAGTTCTTCCCGCGTCGGATCATAAATGACCCCGACCACCAGTTCGCCGTTTAACTCGACACCGATCGAGACTGCGAAATAGGGATAGCCGTGGAAGTAGTTCGAGGTTCCATCGAGCGGATCGATGACCCAGCGGTACGGATCCTTCCCGTCGGTTCGCTGCAGCCCCTCTTCGCCGAGGAAATTGTGTTCGGGATAACGTCGCAGGATTAGATCATGAATGACACGCTGTGAGGCCACATCAGCCTCGGTGACGATGTCAGCTGCACACGACTTGGAAGTGGCCGTGACTTTGTGGAACCATTCCTTGAGGACAGCGCCTCCGGCCAAAGCTGCCGCGACTGCGGTCTTCAACAAGTCCGCGTCAATCGCCGGTCCCTGATTCATCTTAATATTCTTCCGTAGCCCGACTCTCTGAGTCGGGAGTTTTTCGTCAATCATTCAATACACACCCGACTCAGAGAGTCGGGCTACGTCACGCCACCGATAATTCCAGCTCAATAAACTGCCACGGGTTCTTCTTGTACTGTTCGGACAGAACCCGCAACGTCTCCCAGCGCGTAATGTGCGACGCATGTTCCAGCTTCGGCTGCACCGCGGGAAAATTCTCCAGATGCTTTTTCTGAATGACCATCGCCCGGACTTTGCGAGTCCGCATTTCTCCGGCACATTCGCACGTCAGGCAAATCAGGTATTTGCCACGCGTGACCGGCAAACCCAGGTCCCGGCGAATTTCGCCCACCGAGAACTGTTCGGAGACTTCATTCAACACCGCATTGAGATACTGCCAGTAATCCGACTGCGGCAAAGGGAGCAGTGGGTTATCCGGCCGAGTCTGCCGGGCTGCGGCGGCAACTGCATCGGTTGCCACGATATTCAAGAACACATCTTCACACGTCTTTTCGAGCAACGTGCGAATCTGCAGCGGCTCGCCCGGAATCAGCAGATTCAACGAGACATTCAACCGGTGAAAAAACTCACGCTTCCGCCAATCGGCTCGCGCCTTGCGCTTCCCAAAAAACCAGCCCAGCCCCATCAGGACGAAACCGGTCAACACCTTCATCCAGTTGTCGTGGATAAAGTCCGAGATGGCCGCGAAGAATTGTTCGTACATAGCTCGTGGAGTCCTCCGCACGCATGGTAGGGGGAGGTCTCAAACGAATCCAGAGCGCTGCAGCATGACTCTCTGAGTCGGGGGAGCCAGGCAGCGTAAGTCCCTAGATTCTTCACCGGGCTCGAAGCAGCCACCATCGGGACGCAGACGCTGGCAGCGTCTGCCACGGGGGCGTGGAGGAATCAGCGATACTCAGGCGAGAACCAACCGCTCTTTCGCGAGTTGCAGAATCTTGGCCTGGTCCATCCGCACGCAGTTGGGATCGAGGAGCGTAAACAGCTCGTAAGATTCAGCTTGAGGGAGCCGTTGCAGGCAGGCCCAATTCACAAATTCGAGATTCTCCATGCCACATTCGAACGCACCGAGAATAATGTCGAACAATGAGCCTTGTTCGCGGACTCGACCTTTCCAGACGCCAAATTCCGAGGCCGGAAATTGATGGAAACGGGACTCGCCGAACAGATGCTCGATGCGGCGAAAACGTTGGAAGGTACGCCAATGACGCTGGCACCAGTCACGGATCAGGAGCATTCCCAGATCCTCGCCATAGGCTTGGCTGGCTATCCACTTATGTTCCAAGGCCTGGGTCAGGCCCGAAACAAAGATGCAATCACTGGCAGGCAGGTCGCAATCAAACGGCATGGTTCACCCTGTAAGAAACGGGGTGCCACTCTTCTGGTAGGCGGTCTTTCGTCAGACTGTCCACAGCGAGAGCGCACTTCGCGAGGCAGGTCAACTCAGCAGCAACGTCGGCGGGTGGGCGATCCATTCGCCACATTCTTCACTGGTCAGCGGCGGTCTGTCACGACCGCAATCTTCACACAAAATTCAATTGAGTCATCCGAATATAGTATCCCGTTAAACTGCGGACAAGTTTTTTTACAGATAATTTGCGAAAAGACTCAAATTACCAACACGTTGAAAATCGGCAACATGCACAGTCCGCAGAGGCAACTTGATCGTCATGACATGCAATCCACAGGTCTTCTTACCATGAAATATCGGTGAAACAAGTTGCCAGGATTGGTGAAAATCCTTTACCAGCGGGGATTCCGTAGCCCGACTCTCTGAGTCGGGTGCATGAATCAAAAAGTTCCCGACTCGGAGAGTCGGGCTACAAAAAAGGCCCCATGAAACTCATGGGGCCTTTCGCTCTATTCGTTATCGAACCAGCACTCGCCTATAACCCGGCGAACGCCTGATCCAGAATCTTGTGCTGTTCGTTGTGATGGCTCTTGTGCGAACCCGTCGCCGGGCTGGCCGATTCACCGCGGGCGACTACCGAGAACGGATAGCGCCCCAGCAATTGCTCGCCGAAGTGGATTCGCATGTACCACCAGGCACCCATGTTCTCCGGCTCTTCCTGGACCCAATGGACCGGAGTCCCCGCGGCATACGGTGCCATGGCGGCTTCCAGATGCTCGGGACGCAATGGGTAGAGTTGCTCGACGCGCAGGATCGCCACATCGTCGCGCGTCAGCTTTTCGCGTTCTGCTGCCAGCTCATAGTAGATCTTGCCGCTGCACAGCAGAATGCGTTTCGGTTTCTTCAAGCTGGGATGCTGATCAGGCAGAATCCGCTGGAACGTGCCAGTCGCCATGTCCTCCAATGAGGAAGAAGCTTCTGGCAGACGCAACAAACTTTTCGGAGTCATCACGATCAACGGCTTGCGAATCGGACGCATCACCTGACGACGTAAGGCGTGGAAGATTTGCGCTGGCGTCGTGGGTTGGATGACCTGAATGTTGTCCTCGGCACATTGCGCCAAGAATCGTTCGAGACGGGCGCTGGAATGTTCCGGGCCCTGCCCTTCGTATCCATGCGGCAGCAACAAGACCAGACTGCTCAGTCGCTTCCACTTCTCTTCGGCACTGACTATGAACTGATCGATGATCACTTGAGCCACGTTCACGAAGTCGCCGAACTGGGCTTCCCACAGGATCAAACCCGATGGGTAATCGAGACTGTAGCCATATTCGAATCCCATGACGCCGACTTCAGACAGCGGACTGTTGAAGATGTCGACAGGGGCCTGATCCGGTGCCAAGTGCTTGAGGCCGCAATAGGTATTGCCGTTCTCGACGTCGTGCCAGACCGCTTGACGATGGCTGAACGTCCCGCGACCGCAATCCTGACCGCTCAGTCGTACGTGTGTCTTATTCACAGCCAGACTGCCATAAGCCAGCAATTCGGCAGCACCCCAGTTGAGCGGTTTCTTGCCGTCGGCCATTTCGACGCGAGCATCCAGGACCATTGACTTCAAGCGAGGATGAACGTGGAAGTCAGCCGGGACCTCCACCATCTTCTTCATCAGTGCCGATAACTGCTCGACCGGCACGCCGGTAACGACGTCCGGCGTATCCTTGTCAGCGCCTCCGCAATAAGCCTTCCATTGGCCGCCCAGCGTATCCGAGTGCGGCTTGTAGTCACTGGAGGTACCACGCTCCAACTGCATTTCCATGTCACGGCGGGTCTCTTCCGCGACCCATTCCGCTTGATCCATCGTCACACCACCCAGCGTGACGAGATGGTCCAGATACGTCTCGCGAACACCATCGCGTTGATCGATCAGCTTATAGGTCAGCGGCTGAGTGAACCGGGGTTCGTCCTGTTCGTTGTGGCCGTGACGGCGATAGCAGTACATGTCGATGATGACATCGCGCTTGAACTCGCGGCGGAAGTCCATCGCCAGATTGACAACCTGAGCCACGGCTTCGGGATGTTCGCCGTTCACGTGGAAGATCGGAATCTGCAACATCTTGCCAATGTCGGTGCAGTACTGCGTCGAACGGGCTTCGTCCGGACCGGTCGTGAAGCCGATCTGATTGTTGATGATGATGTGCAGCGAGCCACCCGTTTCGTAGCCCTTCAACTGGCTCAGATTGAGCGTCTCTTGAATCACACCTTCACCAGCAAACGCGGCATCGCCGTGAATCTGCAGTGCCAGGACTCGCGAGTGATTGGTATCGCCGCCGCCATTCTGCTTGGCGCGGGTACGTCCCAAAGCGACCGGGTTGACGAACTCCAGATGGCTGGGGTTGAAGCACATCGAGAGATGCACTTTCTTCCCGGACATCGTCGTCCAGTCGCGGCTGTGTCCGAGGTGGTACTTCACGTCACCGCGTTGCTCGTACAAGTGAGGATCGAGGTCGGCCACTTCGCGGAAGATCTGCGATTTGTCCTTGGCGAGAATATTCGCCAGCACGTTCAAGCGACCACGGTGGGCCATCCCCAGGACGATCTCGTCAACACCCTGATCGCCCGCCTTTTCAATCGCCATGTCGAGCAACGGAATCAGACTCTCGGCCCCTTCCAGTGAAAAGGTCTTGGCCGATTTGAACTTAGTCCTCAAAAAGTCTTCGAATGTCGAGGCATCCGTCAAACGGGTCAGAATGCGGAACTGCGCTGTCTGACTGAGATGAATGCGGTTCTCGGATTGCTCCATCCGGTTCTGCAGCCATTCGCGTTCGGCCACATTATCAATATGCATGAACTGCACGCCGATGTAGCGGCAGTAGGTCGACTGCAATCGCTTCAGAACTTCGCCCAACGTGAGATTGTCGGCGCCGCCCATGCCCACAGTCGAATACCGGCGACCCATGTCGGCGTCAGTGAACCCGAAGTGCCGGGGATCGAGATGCTTTTCATCGCGCCACGTTTCACTGGTCGTAGCCCGCTCACCCAAGGGGTTGACCTTGGCAAACAGGTGGCCGCGCATGCGATAGTTGCGGACCAGCTGCGTCACCTTTTCCTGACGGATGGCGACTTCCATATCGTGTGCGGCGGAACTGCCGTTCGAGCCGTTCGTCCCCGCGTGACCATTGCCATTGGCGTGGCCGTTCCGGGCCCCGAAGAGCGACGGCGGCGAGAATGACGGACCAATCTGCGCAGTCGCGGTGGCTCGGTCGCCATTCAGCATCTGGCCGAAATAGCTCTGCCATTCGGGCGCCACAGACTGCGGATTTTGGATGTAGTTGGAATACAGGTCTTCAATGAAGGCGAGATTCTCACAACCGGTAAGCATTGCTTCGTGCGACATGAGCAGGCGGGGGGATGCAGGGCCAGACATCACATCAGGAACCGCGACGCGCGAGGAACACTCCTCAGCCAGGCGCACGATCTCCTGTAGCCGTGATGCTTTTTGACAACTCTACCTCAAAAAACGCAGAGTCCGGAAATTTTATCGGCCAACACCGATCTTGCAAACTCGGAAACGAACTTAGGCGGGCGTTTCGAGGCGAACTTCGGATACTACCCAGCGTCACAAGACTCAATTGCGATTGCAACGTAAGGCTCATACCACCAGCAACTTACATCACACAATCGGATCACAATTCAGTCCAGACATGGGATCTATTATCAAAGTCGGACGGAAATTGTGACAATTATGCAAGGTCTGCCTTAAATTCCGATCACGCAGGTTTGACACCTGACGTGACCGAGGTGTCGGGCGTACGAATTTTCGATATTGGCCGGCTAGGACTCGGATTGCAGGACGAGATGATCGGCCAATATCGAAAAGTCATAGGCCCGACACCGGCCGATTCAAGGAAGCCAACGAAACTTGGCAGAGCTCGCTAAATGGATTTTTTTGGAACACTAATCTACGCTAATCGACACTGATCAAAGAAGAAAATCACGTCGAGGTCTCGACCTGAAATGTTCTGGATTAGCGTTGATTAGTGAAGATCAGTGTTCCAAAAATCCTTCCTGTCATATCGCTTCGTTGGCAGTCTCCCCCCATCGCGGCCTTTTAGCAGTTCGGGGTCGGGGTAAGCAGACCAATGGCCGACTAAACGCCCACCTGCAGCCGTTGCTGGTGCTGGGTCAGTGCAGCCTCAATAAAGCTCGCAAACAACGGGTGCGGAGCTGGTGGCTTCGACTTGAATTCCGGATGGTATTGCACCGCCAGGAACCAGGGATGGTCGGTGATCTCGATGATTTCTGCCAGGCCGCCGTCAGGACTGTAGCCCGTCGGACGCAGACCTGCCGCTTCAAACTTCTGCCGAAACGCGGGGTTGAATTCGTAGCGGTGCCGATGCCGTTCCGAGATCTTCGCCGCGTCGTAAATCTGAGCCGCTCGTGAATCGGGCGTCAGCAGACAATCCTGAGCCCCCAACCGCATTGAGGCCCCCTTGTGCGTGACCTTCTTCTGCTCGTCCAGCAGACAGATCACCGGATGCTCGGTATCGCTGCTAAATTCGGTGCTGTTGGCGTCTTCCAAACCCAGGACATTGCGAGCGAATTCAATCACCGCACACTGCATCCCCAGGCAGATTCCGAAGAACGGAATATCATTCAACCGTGCATAGTTGATGGCCTCGATCTTGCCTTCGATGCCTCGCATGCCGAAGCCGCCGGGGACCAGAATGCCGTCGACGCCGCTCAGCAATGATTCCGGGGGCGTTTCCTGCAGATCCTCGGCTTCGATCCGTTTGACCAGCACGCGGGTCGAATGGGCCAGGCCGGCGTGATCGAGCGACTCGTAGATCGACTTATACGCATCCTTGTGCTGCATGTACTTGCCGACCACGGCGATCGTGACTTCATGCTGCGGATTGCGAACCTTGTGCAGGAGTCCCGACCATTGGCTCAAATCGAGAGGGCCAGCTTTCAGGGCCAGTTTCTCGATGATCAGTGTATCCATACCATGCTCGACCAGACCCAGCGGCACCTCGTAGATCGAGAATTCCTTATCGGGTTCTTCGATCACCGCCCGCGTCTCGATGTTGCAGAACAGAGCGATCTTATCGGCATTGGCCCGGCCCAGTTCCCGCTCGGTGCGCACGACCAGAATATCGGGCTGAATACCGATTTCTCGCAGTTGCTGCACGCTGTGCTGGGTCGGCTTGGTTTTCAGCTCACGAGCAGCCTTCAGATAGGGGGCCAGGGTGAGGTGAATGAACAGGCAATTCTGCTTGCCGATCTGTAGCGGAATCTGGCGAATGGCTTCCAGGAACGGCAAGCCTTCGATATCGCCGACGGTTCCGCCCAGTTCGGTGATCACGACATCAACGTCGTCACCACGCAGGCTGAGCACGCACTCTTTGATTTCGTCGGTGATATGAGGGACCACCTGCACCGTGTTGCCCAGGTAATCGCCGCGGCGTTCCTTGTTGATCACATTCAGATAGATGCGACCGGTCGTGCAATTCGAAGCCCGCGAGAGAGGCCCATTCGTGAACCGTTCATAGTGCCCCAGATCAAGGTCCGTTTCCGAACCGTCTTCGAGGACGTAGACCTCGCCGTGTTGATAAGGACTCATCGTGCCCGGATCGACGTTGATATACGGATCCAGCTTTTGCATCCGGACCCGCAGTCCGCGGCGTTCGAGAATCAACCCGATCGATGCGGCGGTAAGCCCTTTGCCCAAAGAGCTGACCACGCCGCCCGTCACGAAGATGTGTTTGGTCATATATTTTTTCAGCAAGATTTGAAAACAGGGGCCGTTCGATGATCAACGAGTACGATCCCGCGCGGATTCTTCGCTCCCCTCGCCCTGGTACTC
>JAKFVC010000048.1 GCA_021732415.1 Planctomycetaceae bacterium | reverse complement strand
ACGTGTCATGACTCGGCACCCCCTGGTCCAGCGACAGGAACCGCGCGAACCAATCGCACTTGGCGTTCGCAAACCGCTCGACATCGGCCCAACTGTTGGCCCCGCAGATCGTCGCCGTGAGCGCCATGAAGATCATCTCGTGCAGATCGTGATTCGTCCCGCGATTGACCCGCGGATCGGTCACTTTTGCAAAATGTTTGTCGACTTTACAAGCCGGTCCCGTCCCCATCGCTGCGTTCCTTCGTCAACCACACCGGAAAATTCCGCAACCCTTGACGAAGGCCCTCCCCATGCAATCATTGGACCAATTCACGCCGCCGACATGCGATTGCCCTGGCTCCGCACCCGCCTGTGCGGAAGTCGGCGAACTCCATTCATGACGAGGGAATTCACTGTGTATCGTTGTTCAGTCCTTGGCTGTCTCATGATTGCGGCAGCTTTGGTGCCAGGGGCCGTATTCGCGCAACACCATCACCATCATCATCACGGCAGCCATTATGGCCATTCCAATTGGTCGTACGTCGTTCCTCATTCGCATCATCATCACGGTGCGTACTACGTGGCCAATAACGCCTACTACTACACTCCTACCCCAGTCGTACGTGTCGTACAGACGCAGAACCCCGCGTACAATCCGGTTCCTGTCGTTCAGCAGCGGGTCCAAATTCAGTACGGCGACTTCGCTCGCTGCGATGACCTGGCTGGGCGTCTGGAAACAGCTCTGAACGCACTCTGTCTCGATTTGCATTACAACTATCAACACAATCAAGGCTTCGCCCACAGCTATCGCGAGGCATACGCCGTGCTGCAACTGGCCAAGGAGATTCATTCAAAGGAACATCAAGGCGACCGCACATTCATCAGTCGTACGGTTGGAACTCTCGATGAGCAATTCCACCATGTCCAAGAGGAAATTGCCGAATGGACGCGACAGGTTCAGCGCCCCATCGGCACGGGGGACGCCTTGGAGAAAGCGAGCGCTGCTGAAGCCCTTCTCCATCATCTGTGCTACGACGTGGGTATTAAACCGCACGATACAGATAACGAACAAGCTCCACCGCCCGCGGGTGGCTTAGAACAAGCTCCGCCCCACGGCCAGGAATATAACGAGGCAAACGAGCTTCGCACTTGAAGGCTATTTGACAGGCTGGCTAACTCGTAGATGGTGGCAGCCGGCGCGCTATTTTACGGTCAATCAGATGTCGTTATTTTTGAAATTGTTCCAGTGCCGTGTCGCGAGGGTGGGAAACTCCCATTCCTCGCGGCATTGCGTAATCTCCAGACCATAACCCTTCGTCTTGTGGTTTCGACAATCCTCTGGTTCGACTGATCCAATCGCTTCGACCAAATTACCAAGTCGAGTATGTGTCTCCATCAGATCGCTCGCCTTCGTTTAATACTTGACTTCGCATTGGAAAGGGAACTGCCATAAGGGCCGGCAACACATCTCCGGTTCGAATTATTCCTCGATCTCAGCCACGCCAGCCGGCGTCAACACCTAAGAAGGTTTTAAAAATCAAAGTGGCTGCTCCTCGCCTGCCACGCCCTTCCGTCCCGAGTCGAACCGAGTTTCTGTTCCACTGAGGCAGAACATGACACACTAATGCCTTGTTAACGAGATACGACGTGAACGCCTTTGCCGTCGGTGTAAGGGCCTCGCTGTGAAGCCGCGATCGTGTATTTGCCGACTGCACCGCATTCGATTCGATCGTCGGCAAGGACACGTCTTCCCAATCATTGAAAGCGCCCGCCAATCCCATCAGGTCTTTGGATTTCGGCCAGACGTGCCAGTGCTGTTTGCGTTTCTGACCGGTCTCTTGATACTCAAAATGGCCCGGCGCGGGCACGAGACGGCGTTGCCGGAGAATCACCGCGCGCCAAATCGGCTTCTCAAAGTATTCTTTGGATCGCTTGCTGAAGACGCGTCTCGAATCGGACCAGGTCGGACTAAAGCCAAAGTCGCAGATGCGCGATTCGCGACCATCCGCCGCCGCAGCGATATAGACCACGGGATCGGCAGGGCTGACATTGTTCAGGAGCGTTCATCGCCCGCGGCATCCTGCCACGCGAAGGTTCGATCATTCACTTCGTCGTCGACCATCTCGACGACCTCTCCGGGATCACCGCAAAAACTTGCCATCATTCCCGACATTCTCGGTAGCTTATTGCCTGTCTCGATCACCCCGTTCCCACAGCAGTTGCGATCCGAGGGACACGAAGACATTGGGCGTGTCACCCTGGGGGCACGGATGACGAGAGAGATAGAGTTCAAATTGGGGATACCGCAGGTGGAACGGATAGTTCGGCTTCCCACCCGGCGAAACGAGACACCGGCCGCCACCGACCACGAGTCCCTTCGATCCCGAGGCGGCTCGTTTCCATCTGGCCAGAATTTGCACGAGCCGTGGGTAACTTTCGGGGAACTCCACGTAGAGTCCCAGGTCGAGCGTATCCGTCCCGGCGATCAGCACCTCCGGTGCAATTGGCCTACCGGCCAGTTCTCCTTCTTTTCCTGTATTTTCCGGGGGGCGTGTTACAGTCAACGCCCCCGCGGAGCGAACGGCATCCGCTGGCGCGGAGCCTGCCGTTCGCTCCGTTGAGGCTGAGTCCGAGAGCACGTTCTCGGAAAAGACTAGGCCAAGATCGGCCGCGGCAATCACCGACGTGGCAGAATGCGCCTTGAGCGTGAGAAGCTCATCCATGAGAAAACTCCCAATGTGCAAACCACGGAATCGCTTGCCGCGTGGAGACGGCAGGCGAGTTGGTGTCCAGGGTGGTTTAAGGGTGCACTTGGGAGTTGGATAGTTTTTTTGGTGACCCTGAGTGTGGTCTACTTTTTACTTGCCGATCTGCTTCATCCCCGAAGACCAGCACGCATACGAGATCGGGCAGGCCGCGCTGGAACTCTTCGAGGCCATCCCGAACACCACTCAGAACATCAAGGTCGAACCGCTGACGGACGACCAAGCGCGGGCACGGGTGAAAATTCAGCAGCTCGCGCATGAGGCAGGCATCTCGGCTGATCCCGTTCTCGGACTCACCCCTGCCCCGTCAAAAAACTCCTGGAGCGAGCTTGATCGGCTGGGGATTCTCAAGCCCAGCGATCCCGCCGCTCGGCCCACAGACGCTGCTCCGCAGTCCGCATCACGGGTGCCTTCAGGACCGAGTGTCCCCAACCCGAAAACCATGCCGACGCGATCGCTGTCGGCCACCCTGCATCAGGCATTCAAACGCTTTCAGGGCTATTTACAAAAAGAGTTCTTTCGGCAGGAAACGGGGCACATCTCGCCGTGGGGAAGAATTCAAGTGCGGCAGATCAAAAATCTCCAACACCATCACCCCGACCAGCTCTTGAGCCAGCTCGACGCGACGGCCGTCGGCGAGTTGATCGGTTACTGGCGTCGCCGTCCCTGTAAACTCGGGAGCACCGAGCCCATCAGCGCCAAAGCGGCCAGCCATTACCTCGGAACCCTGATGCGGTTTCTGACGTGGCTGCACAGCACCAGTGAGTTTGAATGGACGAAGCCCCAAGCCTTCAACGATTTCGATCGACGCATTCGTCGGCTCCCCAGCGACCATGCCAAGCGCAGCCTGGAGCAGGTCGATACGTTCTCACTAGATGAGTTACGTCTGCTGATGCGGTACGGCCAGCCCTTCGACCGGCTATTGCTACTGCTCGGGTTGAACTGCGGCTTCGGACGGGCCGAGATCGCCTCGCTGCTCGTCGGAGAAGTCCACATTCGGAAGGGGCACTCGCCTCGCGAGCAGGAAATCCTGGGCTTTGAGACGACCGACAGCGACAGCTTCATCAAACGCATCCGCCGAAAGAGCGGTGTGTACGGCGAACATATCCTGTTTCCCCTTACGGTTCAGGCCCTGGAGTGGGCCCGCGAACGTCGAGAGCAATTTCCCGATTTCGCCAAGTCGTCCCGCCTGATTCTCAACGAGAAAGGAGCGCCGTTCGACCAACAGACCAAAGGCAGCAATGCCAATCAGGCGATTCCCAACCAGTTCGCTCGGCTCATCGAGCGCATACGCGACGACGGGCAGGAAGTTCGCCCCTTGTCCTTCGGCAAACTGCGCAAGACGGCGAGCGATCTGATTAAACGCCACTCGGATGGCGAAATCGCAGGCGTGTTTGATTGCCACGGCGAGCCGGTTAAAACAGATTCTCTGTCGGACGCGTATACGAACCGCCCCTTCGGCAAAGTGTTTCGCGCAATCCGCGCCGTCGAGACGTACCTCGGCCCAGTGTTCGCCGAGGCCGGCCCGACCCCATTTTCACCCCAGCCCCAGGCATACACGAAAAGGTCCGTCATTGAGCGGATCATCACCCTGCACGAGCAGGGATTGCCGACGGGGCAGATCGCGGCGGCAGTGGGAGTGTCGAGCCCGACAGTCAGTCGGCATATTCAGCAGTTCCGGGAACAGCAATCGTCGACACCCGTTGAATGATTCACATCCTTATCAACAAACCAGCGCAAAGCAACCCGCCTTCCAGCATGTCCATCACTTCCAGGCGCTGTCGGGACAAATCCCGGTCCGAAGAGTTCCCGCATCTTCGACAGGTAGTGCTCTTCCGAGGTTGTCCAACGGAGCGTGGTGAGCCGCGAGTCTGCGCCGGCGGGATAGCGGAGCGCGACCGTCCTCGGTCGCCGCCGCGAATGTGGCCTCGGCGACTTCTGCTTCAGTACAGTAGTCGGTCGGATAGTTCGCCATCTTGGTGAATAAGGTCTGGGCAAAAGCCTCGTATTCGGCGGGAATCAACCCCTGCATCCGTGGGCCACCGTTGGCCGCGAAGTTCGTGGTGGGTGCCAGCCCCGGCTCGACCAGCCGCACCCGGATGTTGAATAACTCCAGCTCGTTCGAGAGCGATTCTGTGAACCCCTCAATGGCGCACTTGCTGGCGGCGTAGATGGACACGAGCGGCATCAGGGGCGCGATGGCCGCGTTCGAGGTGACGTTCACGATAACGCCCCGGCCTTGCTGACGCATCGGGGGGATGATCGCCCGGCAAGTCGCCATCATCCCGAAAGTGTTTGTCTCGAAAATCCCGCGCACCATGTGATCGGGAGTGGCTTCAAACGCCGATGCCAGGCCGAGACCCGCATTGTTCACGAGGACGTCGATCGCCCCAAACGCGGCGACGCCGTCAGCGATGGCCTTGCGAATGCTCTCCGGATCGGTGACGTCGAGTGGAAGCACCTTCAGCTTCTCCGAATCTGTCGCGAACAGACCCGGATTGAGACGCCGCATCGTGGCGATCACATTCCATCCGCGATCGAGGAAGAGCCCGGCCATCGCCAGCCCTGCACTGAAGCGGGAATTGGCCAGCAATGCGCTTTCACGAAAGGCAAAGGAGTCACTGATCCTTGCCGGGAAGTGACGATCCGCATGGGATCACCGTGCTCACGTCATACCCGTCGCGATTTTCTTCTGCTCGAACGAAGCACATTGAATGACGGGTTGCGGCGGGTATTTGGGGAAGCGATTGTCCGTCACGGATTTCTGGCACATGATGAAGCGCGATCCCTTGCCGGAGATGACTTCCTTCATGTGGCAGCACAATTCGCACAGACTGGGGATCATTGTCGGACTTCGATTCTTCGATCACTCATCGGATGACGTGGCATGCTGTACGCCAGCAAGCGACTCTCGAACGAGTATTCCCGACTACTCAATCTCAACAAGTTCAGTCGCAAAAAGTAAGCCCATCGCACCGCCACGGTCATCGCGACCATTGATCGCCGGGCGGTCGAAGTAGTCTTGAAGTGTTTTCTGTTTGCCGGTCCCTGAGCAGACATTGATCAGCTTCCCATCGGCGCTGGTCCGCTCCTGAATGGCTCGCCACGTTTGATCGACGCAGGGTTGGTATTCGTTCTTCGGCAACCAGCCCCGGCGGATACCGCGCTGCAACGCGAAGCCGATCATGCAAGTGCAGGAGTATTCGTCGTAACTCTCAGGATGATCGATGACCTGATGCCAGCAGCCGGTTTTGGCATCCTGATATGGCTTGAGGGCCGCCATGTGCTTTTGAAACTCCTTGAGGAGGTCTGCCCGAGCCGGGTGGTCCTCGGGCCAGTCACTCAAAGCGAGTGCCAGTCCCAGCGCTGGAAAACCATTTCCGCGTCCCCACGCGGCTTCGCAGAGCGGCGAGTGGCGATAGAGGCCATCGGGACGAACGCACAACGCGCGCATGGATGTAAAGTGAGTCACCGCGGCATCGAAGTACCGACGCTCGCCGGTCAGCTTGCCAGTTGCTGCCAGGATCGGCCCCGCCATGAATACGGCATCGCTCATCTCGTTGTGAAAAGGCATGATCGGCAGCGGCTTGCCATCCCTGTCGAAGATTTGATCAGCAGCCTTGCGACACAATTCCGTCCAGCGTTCGCGGTCCTGACCCTTGGCTCGTCGGGCCAACTCGGCAAAAATCAGATGCCCCGCCTGTTCGCTCCCCGATTTCGGAATCGGCGATTTCTCACCGTTGAGATAGGGGGCGACGATCATCTGGACTTCAGCGGCGTACTTCGGCTCCTGCGTCAGTTCGCTGAGACGCAATTTCGCCACCAGCGGCAGCGCCGGAATATAGGCGACCTGATCGAGCTTCTTCCCGTAGACGGCGGCAAGCTGCTGGGCAACGACTCGGGGCGAACGAGTCATGCTTTCAGAAGCGATCTTCTTCGGAGATAGCTCTTGCGCATTGCCCCCGAAGGTCAGGAACAGCGGAGTCATCAGTGCAACGCGCACGCTCAGCTTACGGACCCTGTCCTTCAACATCACAAGACCTTTATTCCAGATGATACTGGCCGATCACGATGGTCGGACAGCGTACTTCTTTCCACCGATCGGCCCACAAGCATTCTGCTTAGGGCGTACCGCGGGCGCAGCAGCCTTTGGCCACAATGCTGGTATTGGATTTGTGAGCCACTTCACAAGGCTATGGTTCCGCCAGCGGCTGATCCTCAAACTGTTCCGCGATGGTCCGGGCCATCCGATCTACCAGTTCGTTTTCAGGATGGCCAGCATGCCCGCGAATCCATTCGGAGTCGACCTCATACCGTTGCAACTGCTCCACCAGCTGTTCCCAAAGGTCAACATTCGCAACCCGCCGTGACTGCCGATCGGCCGATCGCCAGCCACGCGCAAGCCATGTCGGTAGCCATTGGGTAATCCCGTTGTCAACATATCGGCTGTCGACCACCAGGTGGACTTGGGACGACTCCGAGAGTGCGGCCAATCCCTGAATCACCGCCGTCAGCTCCATTCGATTGTTTGTTGTTTCCTGAACTGCACCTCCATTCCATTGGCGACATCCGGTTTCCCGGTCAATCAACAGATAGGCCCAAGCTCCCACGCCGTGGGGGCTCAGACACGATCCGTCACAATAGAGAAACACCTCGCGCCGACGCGGCGTTGACTGCGTGGTTGTGCCGGTGGCAATCGCCACTCGGCCGCGGCTGGAAACTGCCGCTGAAACGGAATGCTGGCTGGCGAAGCCACCAGCAGGCAACGTACCCGGAGAAACCTGATGTGAAACATCCTGACGTGCCTGTAGCCAATCACGGTCATACGCCCGAGACCATAGCAGTGCTACTTCACGATGTTCCGGGATCTCCTGAAATCCCTGCGTTCCTGCAAGCCGGGAGATTTCCGAACACACCCCTGACACTTCTGTTTCCCGATAACATGCTCCCTGCTGGCTGATCCATCCCCGGATGGTCTCGTTGGCCGCCAGGGCCGGTATCGGCGCTTCCCATGCCAGTTGCAAGTGATCTTCGAGTTTGTCCCAGGACTTCTGGCCGATTCTGACCGTCAGTTCTGAACTGTCATGGCGCACCTGATATCCTAACCAATCCACGGATTGGCCGGATGTGAGGTTGCGTAGCGAGGTCAGAATCGATCCTTTCAGGGGCATGCCAATCGCCGTCGTACGCTGTATCAGCGCCTGGTACAGTGATTGGGCCTCTTCGGGGCGGGCCAGGATCAGCAAATCGTCTGCCACACGAAGCAGTGGGTTTTCCGGAAAGTGTTGACGCCACCATCGGTCGAGTACCCAATGTAGAAAGATGTTGAGTAGCTCGGGAGACAGTGGGCCGCCTTGCCGGATTCCCTTTCTGTTACGTGTGAAGGCGATACGCTCGATGAATCTGCACAGACGTTCGTTGGGGATCATCTGACGCAGAATCTGAGCCAGTCGTCTGGTCGGGACATGTTCGAAGGCGTCGCGCAGGTCGTCACTGATCCATAACCATTGGCCATGGGTCAGTGCCCAATGTTCTGCCGTTGCCAAGGCTCGCTCGCGAGAGAAGCCTGGACTCCGGAATCCCATTGAGTGGTCGAGGTATTGCGACTCGGTGTACGGGCGGATGATCTGGAGAACGGCGCGTTCCACACAGCGGTCCTCGAAGTTCTGAATACGAATTGGGCGTTGGCCACGGCCTCGGCCTTTATCGATCCAGGTGGTCCTTGGTTCGCTGGGTTGGTATTCACCGTTTTCGATCAGTTCGCCCAGGGTACTTGCGAGGTTCCACCGGGAACGGGCGTTGAGAGCCGCTGGTCTTAGACCATTTGGCCCCGCTGCCTGTCCCCGAGAGGCGCAATGCTCGATCGCCTGCTGGACGTTTCGGTCATCTCCGGCTCGCTCAAGCAATTCCCCTGCGAGCGCTGATCGTTCGCGTTGGTTGCTTTGCAGGGCCTGCTGAACTTCCAGCTCATGTCGGCGCAGAAAATCACACGCGGATCCCTGGTGAGAGGTCGCGGGAATCTGGCGGGCAAGAGCGCCGGCGAACCCTATTGCGGCCCTTCGCCGGGCGGGCCGATTGTACATGGTGGTCTCCTTTCGTTGCGGGGATCAAACGGACGGACGATGCGACCGACGACGTCGGCGCGAGGTGTTTTGATTGGCGATTGAGTCGTGCGACTCGATCTGCTGAGACAGAACCTGTTCCCGACGGGCGAGGTTGTCTCCAAGAATCCGGCATCCGAGGGTTCGGTAGATGTCCAGTCGTTGCCGGGTCTCTGCTGCCAGCAGCGAATTTCCGTCATCCCAGACGTCGATCAGCAGTTGCGTCTGCTGCGAGCGTCCCAGGACGGGTGGTAAGAACGGGACATTGCCGCCGCTGGCCCAAACGACGATGCGAGCATCCATACACGTCAGCGAGTTGGCGACCACGGCGGTGATGATCGAATTTCGTGGGACGCCCCATACCGGCACGGGAGCGCTGTGCAAGGCGGTCTGATCGCGGTGTGGTTGGCCGTGAAAGAATTGCCAGCCGCGAAGCAGGCGGCGCAGCTGATTTCCGTGCTCATAGGAGTCGACGACGACCACCACTCCTCGTTGCTGCCCGAGGGGCGCGATATCTTCCTCTTCCAGAACTAGCTCATGATTCCAAAGCGATGTTTCTTCACCACGTGCCAGCGCTCGTGCGACGTCGGCAATCGATTGATTGCGCCGGGAGTCCTGCCAAAGAGCAGTGCGGTGATCGCGTGCATTCGTGGACGGATGCCCTCCGCTGGATGAATGCGACAAAAAGGCTGCCAGGAACTCGGTGGTGCGCGGTCGGCGAAGTTGGGGGTCGCGATAGATCACCGAACCGGCGAGAATTTCGATCCGCAGCTCTTCCTCGGGAGATCGGCGTTTCCGGGGATCGTCGAACGCGTACAGGCGGTGATGACAGTAATCACGCATGGCGTCATTGTTCGTGGCCTGAATGCCCTCACGCGCATCCGCGAACACCAGGATCTGCCAGTCCGCTGGGTTACTGCGATTCAAGCTCTGAAATGTGCCACAGACAACGCGGCATGAGAACGCCCAGTTCCACCCGTGAACCGCCTCCACTCCGCCGCCCAGGTACTGGCCCAATCTCGCGGCCATCGATTGGGCGGCTTCATTGGTCTTGCAGGCGATGAAGATTGTGGCGGGCCGAAAGAGCTGGCAGAGGCAGCCGACGATGTCCGCTCTCCTGCAATCCTTGCATTCGAGGACGCCCTGCCGTTGAACGCGCAGGACCTCAGCCAATCCCGGCGCGATTGCCTCGGCGTCCGAGAGGACACTTGTATTGATCTGGATTGGATCGTGCGAACAATTCCGGCGATCATCGACAGTGACCTCATGCCCGGCCTCGGCCAGTCGCTGGATCACTCGTTGAAGGCAACCTGTCACGATCTCCAGATGATCGTCCACCTGCTTGTAGGCGACTTCGGATGCCACGAAATGGGCAAGACGGCCGTCGGCGCTGGGACCGAAGCGGAATTCCTCATAGGAGAGTACAGGAGCCAGGACTTCGGTGCATGCGGGACGGACTTGAGAAAGCCCGCCATTGACAGTGATCGTGACTGGCAGAGGACCCGTACTGGGGGTTGGGGTGCGGTTGTGGGGCATGGGATGACTCAGTGGTAAATACATTCCGTCAATCTTGCGGGACAGCGTGTCCAACAGCGGTAAAACACAACGCAGAGCTACATCGTTCCGCCTTGAACCTGGAGTTCGAGATGCTGCATCTGGGCACAGAACGCCGCGGCGCGGGCCAAGAGCTGCGGGGCCGGTGTTTTGGTGTCAGCCGATCCCACGATCAGCTGAGTGTGAAGGGCGAGGTCGTCGAGAGATGCCTCGAAGAACTGACATAGTTCGCGGTAGCGATCCTCCGGCAGGACTTCCTCTTCTACCTGCGGAAGCCGGAGATAATCTTCCACGACCTTGCGAGGCGGCTCTTTCTTCTTCAGCCGCTCGACAATCGCCTTTCGGTCGGCCTTCGGCAGCGATTCGATCTTGAGCGCTTTGGTCATTGGAAGCTGACCGGAAGAGACCGCGTCCTGAATCTCCCGTTCCAGCCGGAGCAGTTGGAGGTAGCGATCGATTGTCCGTCCCGAGGTATTACCCAGCAGGGAGGCTAACCGTTCGCGAAATGGTCCGTTTTCGTGCAAATCGATGCGGATGCCGGTTCGGCGGGATTCAATCTTGGCCAAGTGCTGGATCGAGCGAGCCTTCGTCACAGGGTCCGCATGACGTCGCGCTAGATTTGCCGTCGCGAAGCGCACTTCAGTGTCGCCTTCTACGACGATCGCGTCGACTTCTTCGATGCCCTGCTCGCGGAGCGCTCGGACGCGATGATGACCATCGACGATGATTCCTTCAGACGTGACTTCAATGGGCTGCCGAATGCCGTGTAGCCGAATGTCCTGCTTCAAAGCTGCATATTCGCCGGCGGACAAATCCCCGAAGATTTCATCCTGACAGGGGTGCGGTCGCAGATTGGCAATCCGAATCTTGATGATTTGCATCAGTGGCTCCCATATCGAGGGGTCTGCGATTGACTTCCTACAAGCGACAGACAAAATTGTCGACCTACAGACGCCATTGTTAACGTAGCGGGTGTCTGAAATCAAGTAGGAGAATTCATGGACACGCTGACTACGCAAGAATTGCTCGCCAAGTTGAGGCTGAAATCGCCGGAAACACTTCGGCGATGGCGCGAAGCCGGACTAATCGACGGTCCGACGATCGAGCCTGTTTCATCGGGGCGAGGCCGGATTGCAAGATGGCCCGCACAAGTCTTCGCTCAAGCGATGGACGTGCGCGAGAAACTGAAATCAGGGATGACGCTGGAACAAATCACCGCTGAAAAGCCGACCAAGCGGACGTCTCGTCGTAAGTACGTCTACAAAGAAGTCTCACAGAAGCTGGACAGAGAGGGGTTCTTGTTCCGACTGCGGGATCTGGTCACCGATTCGTTGCGGCAGTTTTCCCGTCAGAACCTCGGAGCCTTGGGACCTGAGTTGATCACGGACGAAGACCTGACAACCGCCGAGGCCATCGAACGGCGGGGAGAACATCCCGTCATCGTGGTCTCCGAGAACTCAGCTGTCGTGCTCGGCGTGAAGGACTTGGCAAAGTGGTTGGATCAGAAGTGGCCATGTGACGTTCTCGCGGTGATCCCGGTCGACCTGAAATCGCTACGGCAATAAGGGTTAGAATGGATAGGAGTCGAACTGATACAGCCGTCACCGGGTGGAATTCTCAACTAAGGCATGCAGTTGCCGACCAGTGAAGTACTGTGGAATTGCGAAACCGGCCATTCAGGCACAGGTTTCAACTTCCGTCCGACGCTTGGGTTCAAAATACATGTTCAGCAGGGGGGCGGCCGTGCATGTGCCCTGAGACGGCTGGTTGGCTGACGTCGACGCTCCGGCTCCCTGGGGCGGAACTGCGGAGGTCAGGCTGGGTCCAGCCGATGCCGCTAGGCTGTCAGGGGCCATCAGTCGACGGGGCTGGAGGGTCGCGTTGCGAGGCTTGCTTGAAGCCTCTGAACAAGGCTCTGCGAGGCGGTCGAGACGCCTCCGCGGAGGGGGTTCAAAGAGGGATGTGGACCGTGTGTTGGCAGCGACGCCAGCACGTTCGCCCACGGCGATCTCGGCCGCTACCGATTCGCAACTTTTGCAGAATCTTGTCCAAAGATCGCGGCTTCCAATACGCTGCTAGCCACCTCAGAATCGTGGGGAGTCGTCCCCGGGGGAGATCGTCCAATGGGGGCGTGAAGCGTCCGCAGGGACGCAGTGGGCACCGCTGGCCGAGAACAGGAATCTGGAACGGTTGAGGACTTCTCGCAATTCACGCCTTTACACTGCCTGCGTCCGCATGACGGCTGGGCACCTCACTGGGAGGGCGACAAACGCCGCCCCTGTGAGCCCTTCGAAGGGGGGCTGCCGACCGATTACCTGTGCTCAATTCTCTGTGAGTTTTCCCCACGGTGGATTGCCAGTGCAATCGCGGCAGTGAGTTCGCCGACCCGCCCACACAATGTGACCCATACGCGCATGTAAACGCTCCTAACGACTTGGCAAATCACGGGCAAACCTCGAAAACGGCTTCCCTGGGTCAGGGCATCCGTTGATATCGGTGCGTGTTGACGCATGAAATCAAGGGTCGTTGGCGATTTCGCAATCACTCGCCGGGCGAAAATCGCTGTAACTTCTTATCTCTCGTGCTCTTTTCCGTGTGCTGTGACTTTAGCACCCGCCAAATCGACCTTAAAGCCGGTTTTTCCATGCGTCGCACTCTCTGGATGTGGGACTGTGAGCGCTCGCATTTCTCTGGTTGGTGATCCGGGGAGGGCTCTCAGTGCCTGCCTCACCCCCGCTCTCACGCGCCGTTTAGCCCGGCCATTACGTCCTCCGACGTGCTCTTTGACGTCGACGGGAGCCTTGCCGAACTGGCCCCGGATTCCGAGGTACTTGTACTTCATCATGACTCGGGTGCTTAGCAAGCCCCTTCCAGAAGCGACGGGTGGGGCCATTGGGAGGGGGGCGACACAGCCCCCGCGAAGGGTTCCCCAGGATGTAGAGGAGCTGACGGGTGGGTGTGGCCGAGCCGTGGTGGCGATCTCGGTGCCGTTCAGCCGCAGCGAGCGAGAGCGACGCACGCCCCGGGCGCTGCCACAGGGATGCCCTCACGGGGTCGCCGATGGGACACACCGTGGCCGGCAACTCAACCACCATGTCCGCATCGCCGAATGACGACGTTCACTACCAGGCCGGTGATATGGACTGGGGGAAGTCCGAATACTAGCCATGCACAAATCCCAGAAACGCTAACTACGGCCCCGTTCCGATGCAGCGCCCAATTCGGTGTGAGTGGTGCTTGCCAGCAGTTCCCGCGTAAAAGACTCCAAGCACTCGGGATGATAGCCCAGGCCCGACGTGCCGACCACCTGCCCGTCTCGCACCCACGCGACCTCGCCCCACCCATGTAACTGGCCGGCGAACTCCGGGCACTCGTAAAGGTCCGGGCAACCGTCGGTGTCGACCACGACCAACTCCAGCCGGTCACGCGGATCGACGGTAGCCAGCACCTGCTTGAGTTGGGCGAACCCCTGCCGAGCCCCGCCGCTCCACCAGGCCATGACGAAGACCACGCCGAGTCGGATGGTGCCGAACACCGATCGATCGGCAGTCGGCAGGTACCGCATCTGGACAGCGTGTGACGCCGGTACCTCGCCGAGACTTTTTAGGGGGACAAAGATTTCCGCCATCGGTGCGTCTTCATCGCGGAATGATAGTGCTCCACAGCAGCGGGTCACCCGTGAGCGAGGAAATCTACCGAATCAAGCCCCGTCGTCGATTGCTGCGCCAGGTTCGGCGGACGTCTGCTACCGAGGATAGCCGATCTCGCTGATGTCCGCCGTTAGTTCGCCCACTGACAGGTCCCGGTTGAGCCGGGTGACCAATTCCGGTGTGAGTGGCCTGTGCGCGCACACATGGGCGACCGCAGCCAACTCCACTTCACGCTCATAATAGTCTACCGCCCAGTCGCGGTAGGACTCGGGCCGGCCATCCAAGACCGACAACAGGAACATTGATCCATCCGCGTCCGGGTGGGTGGGCGGAAAATTAACCGGCCCCACCTGCCAAGCGGGCTCGCCGAGCCGCCGCCAGACGCAGAATGTCACCTCCTCGACGCTGAACGCGGGCTCCTGTAAGCAACCGGAAAACTCGGCCGGCACAGCGTCCAATACTCCCGGCCAGGGGCGGGGTGGCCGCTCACGATACGGCGACAGCGGGGACTCGTGCGCGAACCCCTTGAACCAGCACCCAGCCTTACCGAAATGGGCGAAGAACCCGTCGCCACTGCCGTTCCGCATGGAACCCATCTGCTCGCCAGGGGACCAAGTGGCATTAAACAGGTAGTAGCGGTCCTGCCACTCCGGGCAGAGGACCGCGTCGAGCATCGCCATCGACTGCAAGACGCGGCGGAGGCCATCCACGTCGGGCAGCAGCGACAGATCGCGCGTCGAGATCATTCGCTCCCCCCAAGACCGACCACCGCCGAGCGTCTGTTAATCACTGGGTCGCCGCCACTGATTCTCCATGACAGATGTGGCCCGACCAGCAACTCCGTTCCGAATCCTCAACCGTCCGTCGCGTCGGTGGTGGGAGGGTCCACCGGTTGCGTCCCTTCGCGGATTCGTTTCAGGTACTTCTCCGTGAAGTCGATCCGCAGTTCGATAAACAGCGGCAGGTGATCCGACATCTGCCAGGTGCGCCATTTCTTGGCAAAGTACGTCTTTCGCTTGGCGGCCGTGTCCGGCCACTTTCCATTCTCTTTGCCGAGCGGGTAGTACGTCTCGGTTTCGTCTTCGGTGTAGACTGCTTTGTAATAGTTGAACACGCCCGCGTTGTTCTCGCTCGGGCCCAGTTCCAACTCGTCTTTGCGGGGGAGGAAGGCGATCTGGTCGTAATGCTTGTCCCCGCTCATGTTGCTCACCCAGCGCAGGGTGTTGTTGTCTTCGGTTAAGTCGGCGGGCAAGACAAATTTGTGTTTCCTGAGCGCCTTCATCGTCTCATCTTCGGGGCTCACGACATTCATGTCGCCGAGTAGGACATAATTCTCACCGTCTTCGTCGGCACGTTTTTTCAGAAACTTGCCAATCGTGTCAATCTCGGCGACTCGCCGCGCTTTCCCTGCGCCAGAATCGTCTCCGTAATACAGGTGGACTGTGCAGAGATTGAACTTGAACCAGCCGGACTGGAAGCGGACCAGAAAGGGGCTCCGGGCAAGTTGATCGATCCCGCCGACGAGCGCGTTCTTTGGCAGGACCACTTCGCCTGCAATGTACTTGAACTGCACCTTGTTCGAGTCATAGACGAAGACCATCCGCTCGCCATTGCCGGACGGTCCCTCAGTCAAGTCGGTGGCGATATACCGCCAATTTGGTCCGAGTAAATCCATGACCTTCTCGAACGGCCGCATGTCCTCGTTCACTTCCTGAATGGCCACCAGGTCGAACGCGGCAATGACTTCGGCGATGTAGTGGAACGACTCGGCGATCCGCGGCCCCTCCCCAAATTTATTGGAATCGAAATCACGAATGTTCCAGGTCGCCAGCAGCAATGTGTCGGACGCCGTGCGCCGCGGGACTGACTTGGCGATGTGCTTCCTCAATGTGGTCAGGTGATCGATCACTCGCTCGCGGTCGCTTTTGTTCTTCCAATACTTCAGTTTCCAGTACATGGGCATGGTCATCTCCCTACGATGACAGAGTGTCGGGATCGCAGTTTGCCGAGTTTCCTTTGCACAGCCAAATCGGCTGTCGCACAGATTTTGAAATGCCGAACGACCGTGGCAATCTCCCACGGCTTTGTGATGTCGCGGGCCATTGTAAACCCAGGTGCGTCATTGTCACGGTAAAATGGCAACGTCCCTCCAACGACGATTGATCGCGGTCGATCACTTCAACAAATGCCCCATCCGCACACCGGACGCCACAAACCGTTTGTCCGCCACCCTCCGCACGTTCCGCAGATAGTCGTCTGTGAGGTCGATCACGGGAAGCGTTCCTTCACCGGTTTCGGTACGCAGGATCGCTTCTTTTAGCTCGCCGACGTAAACGGCTTCCCCTGCAAGTTGCCATCCTTCGCTCAGCCATTTTGCGATCTCGGCATCGGCATCGCCGACGGATTCCTGGAGTGCGGTGGGATCGGCTTCGCCGAGCAAGACAATCGCCCAATCCCGGCATTGTTCATAGCGCTCATTCGGACCCAACGGACCATCCCACACGGCATGCAGGTTGCCTTGTTCTTTGGTTTTAACGCTGTTCGCACCGCGGTCCCCTTCCGGGAACAAGCGCGGCAAGCAAAGACTGGCTGTGTGGCACGGTTGGTGCAAATCCTGGCCGAGATGCAGAACCCAGCACAATGCTACGGCCCGGTCGGGTTTCGGTGCCGACGAACTCTTGAGCAATGCCAGATTTGCTTTGAACGCTTGCGGACCATTCAAATCGGGATTTTCCGTTCCGCCGACGGGGTCGAGTTTCCGATTCATCCCGGTTTCGGCTTTGATTCGGAACGCCGGATCGGCATCCGCCAAGAAGAATCCTTTTGGCAGATAATGCCATCCGGGTCGGTTGAAGGCTTTGCGTTCAGGCGGATCTCCCCGCACGATATCCGGCCAGACCGACGCCTGTTGCAGCAACCACTCCCCGCGAACCAGCGGATCGGCATCTTTCACGGACTCCGGGAGCGCGGTGACGAAATCCTCTTGATACCGTGGGTGATGCGTCAGGAGTTCTGCCAGTTCGGCATGCCGTTCTTCCGCAAGCCGCCGCCAGATGATCGAGGCAATCGTTTTGTGACCGGCGGCATTCCAGGCGAAGAGATCGGACGTCGACGTCACGACGATGAAAGCGGCGAGAAATCCCGCGGTGAGTCGGAGCATTTTTGCGAATCCCGTTCTGGCTGGTGGCGGTGTGAGGGGCTGACGTCGCCCATTCCACCAAGCCGGACGGAAGTTCGTCCAATCTCAGCGTTAAGATGGTGTGAAGGGTCGTGAGAATTCGTGTTGGGCAGGTTCCCCCGCTTGATCCCAAGATCCTCCTCGAATGCGTGACTCCGTCACAAACACCATGCGACCATCGGCCTCAAGGCGGCACGCGAAACCGTGTTCGCACTTCCGCAGACATAGACACAGCCGTCAGTGTTCGTTGTCCGAGCATGCTGGCAATACGGGCCGTTCGGCGACTCTCCCGCGTGATCCAGCGGCATTCCGGTGGGGGCGGTAAACACGGCCGGCTTAATCATCGCGATGTCAATAAGGTTAGCGAGCCCGCACGCGGCGATGATCGCCCAACAACTCGTCACCATCCCGTGCATGGTTCACCGTTCCAATTCACGCAAAAACGGATCGACGGGAAACCCGCGGCCCATCTTGGTGGAGAGATTCGGATCGACCAGGACGATTTCAAGGTGCGGCCGGTTCTGGTGGATGACGTCTGCCAGTTCGACCGGGCTGCCGATGCTGATCACATTCGCGGCGAGTCCTTCCACCATCATCATCCGTTCGGCCAGTTCGCGTTCAGTGAAGATCAGCAACGCGGCCTGCTCGTTGGCGGTGGTGATGGCATAGCGCTGGCGTAGGTCTGGGTCGGCCTGGATGATTCCGGCGGGGTATTTGCCCAGCAGAAACACCGGATACAGCAGCAAGAAGTCGTCAGAGTTCATGTAGAGCAACTTAGCTTTAGTTGCTATTTTTACGTCGAGCACGGATGTTTCGCAAAGCGATCACAGACCAGCCGACTAACTGTCCGATCAACCCCGACACTGCCACCTCATCCCGTGCATGCACTGCTTGGGTTCCGATGGCTGGTCAGTAGTATCTGATCGTGAAGTAGCCGTAGTCGGAGGGCGAGCGGGATCGGTAGCCGCCGACAATCTTAGTCCGCGTCGGGTCCAGAATTGCCACGTATTCGACAACTTGGTCGCCTGCGACGCCTTGAAATTTTAGTTTCCCGCCGCCACTGGGAATCGAGTTCGTGGACTGCCCGGCTGAGGTGGGTGCATCCGGGCTGAACTGCCCGGCAAAATCCATTTTGACAAACTGCCCGGTCTTCCACACGCTGTAGATCGGATAATAGACGAGCGCCTCGGCCCGAAAGCCCTGAGCCTCCGGGAGTGGGTCAGGCAACCGGACGAGCAGTCTGCCAGACAAGCTGCCGTACTGCTCCGTTTGCCAACTGCCGGACCAGTTGGCATTTTGAAATCCGATCGGAACCTGGCTGCGGAACCATACGAAGTCAGCGAGATTTCCAATGCAGTAAATGGCCAACAACACCGGCAGAACCCAGAGCAGTCGTTTGCCCCATCTCCGACCAACCTCTGACATGTGATGCACTCCAGCCGCCGAACGCCCCAGGTAACCCGGCGGCGGCCAAGAACCGTGGATTTCAATGACCGCCCGATCCGCCGCTTGAGTTTACCGCATGGTTCGGCCCGCTATTGAAAAGGTCTGTTCCGCAGATGATCAGCCCCACCCGCCCGCCTACCTGCCGGTGGCAATGTCCCAGACCTTCAACTCACCCGGCGCGTTGGCGATGGTCCCACCAGCAGAAGCGAACAGCAGACCGTCTGGGCTGAATGCCACGGACCAGACTGCCTCGGTCCCTGCGAGGGTGGCTCGTTCCTTGCCGGTGACCACATCCCAGAACTTGACGGTCTTGTCGCGACTGGCTGAAGCCAGGGTCTTCCCATCCGCGCAGAACGCTACGGACATGACCGACTCGGTATGACCGTGCGGGGAGGCCCGCTCTTTGCTGGTGGCCAGATCCCAGAGCTTGACGGTCTTGTCGCCGCTCGCCGATGCTAGGGTCTTGCCATCCGAGCTGAAGGCCACGCCATAGACCGCATGGGTATGCCCCTGAAGGGTGGACCGCTTGGCGGTGGCCACGTCCCAGACCTTGACGGTCCTGTCATGGGCCGCTGCCGCCAGCGTCTTGCCATCCGGGCTGAACGCCACGGACCGGACACCGTATGCAGGTTCGCTGGTCTCCAGATCCTCGGTGGTATGCCCTGGGAGGGTGGCTCGCTCTTTGTTGCTGGCCAAGTCCCAGAGCTTGACATCGCCGTTCAACGAGGCCAGGGTTCTGCCATCCGGGCTGAAGGTCACAGAGTGTACATGGAACGTATCCCCCGTGAGGGTGGTCCGTACCTTGCCGGTGGGCACGTCCCACAACTTGACGTCCATGAGGTCGGGAAAGTAACCAGGCGATCCGATTGTCCCCGATGCCAGGGTCTTCCCGTCGGGGGAGAACGCCACACAGCCGAGACAGCCCCGGTACTCGCCCAGGGTTGCTCGCTCCTTGCCTGTGGTCATGTCCCACAGTTTCAGAGTCCCGTCGTAGCTGGCTGAGGCCAGGGTCATGCCATCCGGGCTGAATGTCACGGCCACGACCGCATTCGTATGCCCCTTGAGGGTGGCCCGCAGTTGGGGTTCTTGTGCCGAAAGGAACGACACCGGCAGCAGTCCCAGGCAGGCGACGCCCAGCCACGCCGTCACCCGCCGCCCTTGTTTCACATCCGGTGCCATCGCTTGCCTCCGGTGATTTGAAAGAACTGATTCACTTTTGAAGCGAATTGCCGCTGCTATCTACGCTACAGACTCCTGCCTTCCGCATGCGAATAACAGCGCGACAGATGACCAAGGCGGTACCCATGACAATAACCGATGCAAATGCGAGGCCCAAATAGTTGATTTCAATACGGGAGCCAGTGAAGGCAAACAGCATCTCGCTGAAGAAGATGCCGCCAAGAAAGTAGAATATCTTGTCGGCAGAAGCAAACAGACGTTTTGCGTCACGCATTTGCAATCGAACTTCTCGGTTTGCGCTATCACTCATCTGTTACTCCTACGCCATAGCGTGCACTATACCGCATAACGATAAGGATAAGCTGCCGGGGCCGCCTGCAAGACCTTCATGCCGCGCGAAACCAGGATGGCGGCCCCGGTCAGCTTCATCCGTTTGTTATGCGGCCCTCGCCCTCCGAGCGACAGTCAAGTGGAGCGGGGCTCGGCAGGTTCCCCCTCCGCAAGGGCTGAGAACTCAACTGTGAATCGCCAATCGGAGATGGCAAGCGCTGATTCAGTCCATTCTTGCTCATGCTGCTCGTACAACTGCCCGGGATTCTCTTCCGCATTTACGATGAACTGCTTGCCGTTCTCCAGCACAATCGTGTAATCCAACCCTCGCGCGCTGATTGTTCGAATTGAACCGAAATCAGCGTGATGAATCGCCGCGATTGTTCCCCACGCAATATCAATCTGGCCGCCAGCAAGACCGGTGTAGAAAACCAACGGCTCATTCCCAAGCAGACCTTGCGAGACATCACGGCAAAAGGAAAACTCTGCCGTCAGCCCGACTTCCAACATGGGTGGGTCCAGTTCATACCACGCGGGAACCCAGACTGCGATGGCTTTTCGCCCTCCATCGGAAAGGAATCGCTGATGACGGACCGCCTTGAAGTCGATCTTGGGCTTCTGATCCGATCCATAGCGGCAGTACTTGTTGCAGCACCGCTTCCCGTCGAAGGTATACAGGCGACCGCATTTTAGGCAAGGAATGCTCACGGAAACCTCGCCGCATAACGGTTGAGCTGAGCGGCGCGCACGCCGATGTATGAGCTTGGCACTTTACCTATCACGCGTCCGCTCCAGCGATTTGTTAGGACGCACTTACGCGATCGGCGGGGCTCAGGGATTGCGAATCGCTCAACACTGGCTGTCCTCGTGCTATTTGGGTGAAGCCGCTGGCCTCGAATTCCATCTCGCCGGGAGGGAATGTGCAAGGAACTTTCCAAATTGTGGCCACGTAATGTGCCTTCTGTTCAGTACGGCGCTCGATGCCATGAATCATGATGGGGCCAAAAGCGGCCGAAGCCGCGCCATAGTCGATTGCGATGCGTGGAAACATGACCTCGTGAAAGGTCAGAGTGACCGGAACGACCTTGAACTTAAAGCCGCTTCGTTCGCCTTTGAGCCATTCAACGATGTGGTCTAAGTCGAGCTCTAAGTCGCCTGTGCCGTCCTTCCCTTCGATGAAGCGGACAGCGTGAATGTGATTGTCGTGCCAAGACGTCGAATCGAAGTCTGCGTCGGTTAAGACTTGCGATGTCACCGAGTGCGTCCTAACGAAAAAGTTCAGCCGCAATGGTCAGCATGGATGGCTGACTGTTGTCGGCTGGAACGCCTTGTTGTTTCGCACCATTGCCACCCAAGGTATACAACAGCGCATTCCGACAGGGTCGCATCCTCTCCGCGCTGCTGCCGACAGTCGGCATCAGCTTCCATGCTATGCCGCCGAGGCCGCATGCGCGGTGTAACATGAGCGCGACCCATTGTCAAATTTCGTTCTGAATCACATCGCGGCCCATGTGTCGAAACAACAGGTATTCGACCGCCGAAGTGCGGTAGAGTATTACCGCAGTTTCGCGGTGTAGCATGGAGTTGTCAATTCTGATGCGTCTTTGTCGCTAAGGACTTGCGACAACCTGGCCGCTGGCCCCCGATACTACACCGCACTTTGGGCTCCGTGCTATGCCGCTGCCTTCATAATCGCGATCGAAACAAGCAAAGCAGCCATTCGGCCAATAGTTAAGAAAAATCACCCCAAGCCGCCCCGCAGGGCGGCCCGAGTGTTCAAGGTGAATTCGTGGTGAGCGACGGACGCGGCGCGCTCGGCCGTTGGCCCCGCACGCATGACTCAATGACTCATTGCCGACGCGATGGGCGGATGTCGCCGCCGATGAGTTGGATCGCGACGACGAAACCTCCCACAAGGATACCGGCACCAAGATCGCCGCTGAAACAGGCGACCAAGACGCCGGTCAGCAGCGCTCCGTTGAGCGCAGCGGCATTCAATTTTGAGCGGGCACCCATGTTTGGCCCCTTGGCAAAATGACATTCCGAATTGAAACCAGCGGGATGCAGCGGTCCGCGACCTCGGTGGTCACGCCACCGCGGCGTATCCTTTGCCGACCTTCTCCTGCACGAGCTTCGCGGCGTGTGCCGCGGCGGCGTCGGGTGACGCCAGCGTCTTGCAAGACGTTTGCCCATCTGAACCGATGCGGCCAAAGCGGACATGAACGTCGTGGCCTTCGACGCAGACTTCCCAGAACTTGCGGCTGTTCCCTCCGACATACTCGAAGCGGCGCGGTGGGGTTGTGGACATCGTGAAAGTGCCTTTCGTGCGGGATCGTGAGTGGATGGGTTGTTGGGCGGTAGGTTCATCACTCCGAACTCCTGCGAATACGGGGAAGCGCGGGACGCCGCCGTTGGTCAGTTCCTGAAACTTCACGGTGACCGTCTCGCCGAGCGCAGGTGGCAGTTCCCGCTGGGCATCGGAGAGACCCGTACCGCAGGCGAACCGAATCCCGCTGGGGAGTTGAAGCAGCAACGCGCCGAGGCGTCCTTTGTGGCGGCCCTTCCCCGGTTCGTGGCCCATGACGACCGCTTCGCAGTCTTGGAAGCGTTTCACCTTGAGCAGCGTCGAAGACCGTCGCGATTCATAGAGCGAAGCCGGCTGCCGCAGCATGAGCCCCTCGCCGCCGAATGCCTCGATACGATTGAGTTCTTGCGTGAGATGCTCCGCGCTGCGACACACCGACTGAGCCAAAGCAAGAGCAAACGGCGGTTGGTGCGTGATCAACAGCGCCGTCACGGCCTCCAGGCGTTGCTCGAACGGCTGAGCCAGCGTGGGCGCGTCGAAGATCAGATAGCGGACATCACGCCATGACTCGCACGCATCACTCCTTCGGACGATCGAAACGGTGCGTTGGAACTGCTTGCGGCCAACCCACAGTTCGCCATCGAGCGACGTCTCCGGCAGGCCCTGCGTGAACCACGGCGGTGCGTGATAGACATTTCCGTTCCGCGAGAGGAACTGGTGGCCGTCCCAGTAAGCCCGGACGCCATCCAGCTTCTCGCTGAGCCACCACCCGATCGGATCGGTGTCGGAATTCCAAGATTCGGCCAGTAGCAGTGGCGGGGCAGAAGCGACGGTTGCCGCACGCAGCGGAGCGGTATCGATCAGGCTGCCGAGGCGGGCCATTTCTACGGCCTCGCCCCGATAGTGGCGCAGGTGTTTGCAGGTCCGTTGGTCGATCGGCAGGGACTGGTTCCGCCAGGCCGGACAGGAACACGAATAGACACCACCCACGTTCTTCAACTGATAGGGTTTCGATCCCGATCCCCAGACTTCCGCCGTCTGGCCTTCGAGAAGATCCGGCATAAAAGTCTCCTTTCTAAAGACGAACGAGAGGGACAAGAACACGCGGCTTACCCGGTCCAACTCGCACAGCGGCTGCGATAACCACAGGTGGGGCAGTTCATGCTATTGGGGACCGGAAAGAAGTTGCCGGTTTGGATTCCCGCCCAGACCCTCTGAATGAGTTGGCGAATCCGCTCGATGCGCAAGGGATCGGCGGCAACCGTGTGGATTTCAACCTCGGGCTGTTTGGTCTTCGTGATGACCGCGAACTGCAACCGGATCGGCTTGTCGGCAAACTGACGCACCAGTTCGTGGTAGACGATCAGTTGCCCTTCCGCCGCGTGAACATCACCGGCCGACCAACGGCTCCGCGCCGTCTTGAAGTCGGTCACGATCAACGACTCGTCGCTTTCGACCAGTAGATCGAGGCGAGCGAGCAGGTCCGGGCAATCGGCGATCAAGGGAGACCGGAGTTCCTCTTCGATCCCAATAATTGCGCCGGTGGGGCACGCGAGATCACTGTCCATGAACGCTTGCAGCATCCGTTTGGCGAGCGCGTCGAGACTGACAAGGTCATCCGATTTGCCGAATTGAACGGCCGCCAGATCGGCCTGGCTCCACGTCGAGTGATATACCGCCAACAGATCATCGACATCGAGCGACCGCCGCGAAGCGAGGTGTTCGCCAAAATAGGCTTCGAGAGCGGAATGGATCGCCGACCCGAAGATCAGATTGGCCGAGACGAATTCCTCCGGCAGTTGATCGAGGTAATGGAACTGATACTTCAACGGGCATTTCATGAACGTGCTGATCGCCGACCACGACAAGTACGGCCGTCCGGTCAGTGACTCGGCCATGCGAGAGGGTGCAGACACGGGGTGGGCGAAGGCGATCATGCGCGACTCCCGTGCGTGGCGTTCAGTTCGTCGATCAACTGGCTGGCTTCGCGCAGCGACAACTCTTCCGCTTTGTAAATGTGGAACCGTTCGCGGAGCAGATCGGTGAGGTTGAAGTTTTGCCGCGTGGCGATCGAGTGCAACGCCCGCACTTGGGCACTGGTCGCCGCCCGCCGGTTGCCGTTGGACTGGCGACCGTTCTGAGAACGGTTCGCCCCGCCACCGCCGTCGCGGTTCGGATTCCCTCGTGCCGCGACGTCACTATCGCTGTGATCACGGCCGTTGGTGTTGTTCGGGACGTGATCGGCGCTATGCGAGTTTAAGGCGGTGGACGGGGAACCCGTCTGGCTCGCCAACTCGTCGTCGACCGCCCGGCGGCAGGCTGTGTAGGCCGCCCGGACTTTCTGTTGCAGACCATCGAGATCGTTGAAGAGTAATCCGCCATCGACTTCCAGCTCGATGTCGCAACTCGCTCCGAGCGAACCGAAATCGGGTTGGCCGACCTTCTTGGCGAGGCCCACTTTCACGGTCATAGGCATGAGACATTCTCCTGTAAAGAACCAAGAGCGCCCCGGCCGCATCCATTGGATACGGCCGGGGCGTTGAGAAACCGACGATCACTTCGCCTGTGGCGAGTGTCACGCTTCGAGCTGCTGCAATTGCTTGAGCGACGCGAGCGTGGTCTTCATCAACCGGGACTGGCGACGCTGCTGCCGGGCCACCGTGATCAGCGTGGTCACGTTCAGCAACGTCGTCCGCAGCGAGTCGCGCACCAACTCCGCCTGTGAGATCAGGTCATTGGACGTCGCAGCCGGCGAGGCGAGGGACGTCGCGGGAGGCGTCCCCGCTGCCGAAGTCGGGGGGAGACGATTCACGGGGCCAGGACGATCCTGCGGTGTGGGCATGCGTGGTTCCTTTGAGGGGGAGACATGGGAACGGGGGATGGGCCGTCGGTCGGACATCGACGGACTGACGGAGGGGGAAGCCACGGGCGAAACGATTCGCCGCGCTTCTTCGTTCGGAGCCAGGACGTTTTGAGGATCCAGCAACTGCCAGACATACGTGCGCGTCGCATCCGCACAGACGCACGGGGATTCGGCGTTCACGAAGCCAAATTCCGTGAACCCCAGGTCGAGTGCACGGGCCAGAAACTCGCGATTGGTTTGCAGCCGAAGCTCCGGCCCCACGCGACGCGAGCGACTCAACACGAGTTCCGTTAAAGGCGACGTCGCGTCCAGACGGGCCCGGATCGCGACGCTGCCGTTGAGATCCACCGTGACCGGACGATCGTGGACATCGTCCGCCGGCAACCGCTCGATGCGATCCGCCAGGAACTCGGCATCGCCCGCATCGAGCTGCATCCGAGTCAGCACACTCGAAGGTGCCGGGATCACGCACTCCACATCCGGAAAACGACCCTCTTTGTGAATGGCGTGATGGATCGTCCAGGCTCCCACTTGCAGCGTCACCCAGTTCGGAGTCTTGCCAATGTGGACGGGCTGATCGTGGGGCAGTTCGCGGCTGGCGAAGACATCGCTGGCTTCCATGAGGAGATCCTCGTTCCAGCCGAACACGAACCCGGACTGCATTAAGAGTTGGCTGCCATCCGTAGCGGCCATCGCCCCTCGTCCCTGAAGTTGCACACAGGCGAGGGCATACCGGGTCCCGTTCGTTTCCGTCGTCTCCATGCCGTCCCGCAACGCGGTCAGCAAACTGGGATCGTTCGACACGAACTCGGTGGGCATGGGTGGCAGGGTGGGCTGTGCCGTCTCATCAACGCACGCATAATCGCGGTGCTGCGGAACGCCCCCGGCCTCCCAGGTTGCCACAATGTGACCGGGCTCGCCCGGCTGGATCGTCACCAGGTCGCTGCTTTTTCCTTCGCAATCGGCGAACAGTTGCAGCGGTACGGTGACATCGGCGGCCATGAACCCGCCGCTCGCTCGATATTCGACGGCGACACGATGGTTGGCGACCAACACGCTGAGCGTGTCGGCGGTGGTCACCAACCGCACAAAACTCCCGCGGCGGGCCGAGAGACCAGCGCGACGGGCGACGGCTCGAAACTGACGAGCCAACGAACGGGAAAAGGAAATCATGAAGTGACTCCGGTGGAGAACGGGGAAAGAAAACGACACAAGTGGCGTCCATCGCGGAGAACACGGGAGGCGGAGCTCACTAGGACCGTCCGCCTCCCGTATCCCCGTTGGCTCAGGCGATGGAGGCATACGGTGTCTGGCGTCGGGTCGCGGCGACGTGCTCCGCTTCGAGTTGCTGCCAATCGGTGACGAGGGCGAGGAGCTCGTCGTCCTGCACGGGATATTCGTCTTCGACGAGGGAGAAGCCGTGACGGGCGATGACGTCGCAGTCGTCCCCGGTGGCATGCGAGACGGCACGATTCAATTGGGATTGGGTCATGACCAAGTCCTGGGAAGGAGGAAACGGGCAGAAACGCGAACAGCCGCCCCGAAACGGTTCCGGAGCGCCGGGAAAAGTGATTCACCGAAGGGGACCGGCACGACGACGGCCTCGATCGCGGGAGGCCGGCGTTACTCGGTGACCGGTAACGATCGCAGCTTGGCCGACAACCGCTCGATTTCCTCGGTGGTGAGCGGCTGCACGCCGGGCATGCCTACGCCCTTCAAATACGGGCGCGCCGAGAAATCCCCACTCTGGGTGATTTCTTCGCGCCAGAACCGTAAGGCCGCCAAGGTCGTTGCCAATTCGCGCAGCGTGAGCATGGGAGGCACTCCGAGATGAGGGCCCGCTGACTGACCAGCACGTGGGGTGTCGTTTGACGGGTCAGCCTGCAACGGGTGGGTGGTCGCCACCGGGCCGGACGCACGGAGGCCCGGAGGCGCTGGATTGGTTTGCGTGACAGTTCAAGGACGGCCTCTTCGCTGGGATTTGTCGGTACGACGGGGATTTTGACGAGGGGGACCGGGAGCCGGGCCTCGCATCGCCTGACAAAACTGCTGCATCCCCCACGCCAGGCCGACCCACGCGATGAGCGCGGGCCAGCCCAGCAGGAAGAAGGCGACCAAGCAGATGGCACCGCCGAAGGCGACGTAACGCTCGCTGGCGGCTTCCAGCTCGGCCAGCTTTCGCTCACGATCGTGATCGCCGCCCACCTCAGGCGACCCGTCGCGGAGTGCATAATGGCCGACAGGCCGCGGAGGCGTTGCGGGACAGTTCCAACTCATCCCAGTCGACATATTGCGGCGGCAACAGGTCGGGTTCGTCGTCGAAGTGAGCGTCGTGGGGATCGACGAGGGAAAAGCCGCGACGGCGGATCGTGGGCAGGTCTTCCCCGGTGGCAGTCGCCACGGCATGATCAAGGGCACCTTGCGAACGGATTTGAACGGGCATCGTCATTCTCCAGACAAAAGAGAAAACGACCGCCCACACCAGGGCGGTCGCGTGAAGAAACAACCGCCCCGCGCATGCGAGGCAACAACTCACTTGGCTCAAATCAGCCCGGAAGGCGGAGCCGGTGCTCCGTCAGCCAGGCGACTTCCGCGGCGATCGCCTCACTGCGTCGAGCGAACGGGCCGAGTTTCGGCCCATCGATGATGGCGGCGAACCAGCGTCCGTCCGCATCGGGTTCCACGTGGCTGGCCCTAGCGATGTTCATCGCTCCGAGGGTGGAAAGGTCCAGCAGTTCCGAATAGAGCGTGGTGACAGCGCCATCCGGGTGAATGACGAGATCCATCACGTCCGCTCCTGCTGGGCCGGTCGGATGATCCGACGACGCGGCCGATCGACCATCAACCCATCGAGCGACGCCTGCACCCCTGCGAGTTGCGACGCGACCTGCTGACGGCGCATCGTGTTGTCGCGGAGTTGCTGCGGTTCCACGCCCCGCAAAATGCGCCGCGCCTGCTCGACAAGGGCGTCGAGGTCGGCGTTGGACCGCACGTTGAGTTGCTGGAACCGGGTGAAGAACTCCCGCAAGTTTTCGACCGCCGTGTCACGAAAGACCTTGGGACGGCCGTCCTCCTGACCCGACAGTCGTTCCGAAAGATGGGACACCAGCCGGTTGAGTTCGTTCAGGAAGGCGTCTTCGGCGAGCTGAATCGCCTCATCGAAGCGGGCCGTCACCCGCTCGCACTCCTGCTCGAACAGCCGCGGGCTAAGGCGGCTGAGGTACTCGGGGGGCTCGACGCTGGGGAATTCCCACGCGATCCCGAACAGACCGCGCAGGCTGGCTGGGTAATCGCCGGGGTTGAAGAGCGCCCCAAGCCGCTCCCGTGCCGTGGTGCGGAGTTCCTCATAGTGCTGATCGAGCAGAGCCACCGCCTCGTCGAGTTCGACGCGCAGGGTGGTCATCTGCACGTCAAAGGGAGCGATGTCCTGCTGACGGATCAGCCGCAACCCCGGCTCGGGAAACGGCAACGAAATCCCTTTCCAGAAACTCATGATCCGGCCACGGATCGCGGTCACCGTCTTGAAGGCGGGATGCGTCGAATCCAGCAGTTTCTTGCCCGCCGTGAGGTACTGCCCTTCGGCCCCGAATGACTCGGCGGCTTGGGCTTTCTGTTCGGGCGAGAGGGTCTTGCGGGTTCCGAACCAGGTGAAGCAGACCCGGACGGCGGCCATTGTCGTGCGCAGGCGATCGGCAGCGGTCAACGGTTGTGATGAATCCGTCAGCGGTTCGTCGAGCAAAGTCGTGTTCATCGTGGGCCTTTCGTGATGGAAGGGATGGTGTCAAAACGAAAAACGCCGCTCGATCCCGTGAAGGACCGAACGGCGTTAAGTGGAGAGGACAGAGACGTTGACTTCTTTACTATTGATCGAGGGCCCAGTCAGCACTCACCAAGACCTCCCCCGCCGGATCGAACACATCAATGGCGCGCATGGTGGCTGACGTAATCATGGGGCTGTCGGCGGGGTCTGTGTGGACATAGTCCGGTACGGTGCCAGTCAGCGCACCGGTGGTATTCCATGTCATCAGAAGGTCCGAATCCCAGTCGTTGGTGCGTAGAGCGCCCCACCTGTAAAATCCACAAGAATGTTGATAGTGTACGATGGATCCGTAACGCAAATCTTGAAGATAGATTGTCGCAGTGTAGCCCTTCGGTGACGAACGGTTCTTGAAGAAGGCTCTCACGTCAGTATTGAATTGCCCTGCGATCAATACCTTTGTCCTGTCGGCTTCCGGGTAGAAGAGGCTGTCTCTGTTCCGAGCAATGCCCATCGCCTGATATTCTTGTCGGCTACATGGACGAAGCGTCGAATCCGCTGTGAGCACAAATGGTTGAGCACGGCTTTCGTATTTCGCGGCAACAACGGTTCTTGCCCCTTTGATGCCGACCCGTGTGCTTTCACCCAGCGGCCCGCACGGAATGTAGATGCGAAACGGGACCCTCGCGCTGAGCCAAAGTTCTGAGTCGTCGGTGACCTGGATTCCAGGACTTCCTTCAAGGAACCCAGTCTCACAGTCCGTCTGAGAAACTGTCAACTTCCAAAGGCCAGCGAGGACGTGATCCGAGTTCCCCGCTTTGTTGATGAGAGTCCGCGCCTCGAATTGCGTGCCGAGTCCTTTTGACTGCGCATACTCGACAAGATCGACGGCATCTTCTCTGCGAATGGTCTTCTTTCCCGCTGCTAGGTTCTTCTGCCCCGCATTGGCGGTCGCCATGTGTTTTGGCCCCGATTTCGGTGGTTGCGACCTTACATCCTTACGCGAGGTCTCAGGACGTGCGTCCTGCGTTGTTTCGGTCGGATCTTCGCTGGGGACGTTTCCGTCAGCGGCAGGCCCGATAGCCGAAAAGGACTGATCAGTGTTGTCTGATGTTGTCGCGTTTAATGGGTTGGGTGTGATGGAAGTTCCGCACCCAAGAGATGAGATACCGATCAGAGACACGGCGAACAGCCAGTTGTGTGAGTTCAAGAGAAGCTCCTTTCTTGGGCGATCTGAAATTGTCGGGAAGCCGATCCCGAACGGCACAGAGCGATGCGCATCGTCATCACTCGCCGGATGATACTCATAGTCCGTAGAGCGATACTCATTGTCAACATTCCAATGGCTCGCATGGGAAAGCGAGCCGCGGACATCCTGGAGCGATTTGGACAGCGTGTCCGCGATCTGCGGAAAGAGCTGGGCTATTCCCAGGAAGGATTCGCCGCGGCCTGTGAGTTGGACCGCACGTACATCGGCGGGATCGAGCGAGGCGAGCGGAATGTCGCCTTGCGGAACATCGAAGCGATCGCGCAGACGCTCGGCATCACCTTAGCCGAGTTGATGGACGGCTTATGATGCGGGCCGGTTCAACTTGGCGGCAACAAGACCACGGCGATCTGGGGCGCAGGATCGCTGGTCTTCAACCGAGTCGTTTGCGGCGACGGAGGTAGCTTTGGGTTGGTCAGCCGACCCGACGCGGGATCATAGCCCGCGTATTTCAGCTCACAGTCCCGCAGAAATGTCCGCAGTTCTCGCAGCTCTGACGGCTTCAGTGCTCTGTGCAGCGGTTCATCAAAATAGGGCCGCATGGCACGAAGGCCATGCGGCATGAGTTCCTCATCAAAGAATTGCAATGCCGCCCGGAGGACGGCGAGATGCCTTCGCGTCAGCAATCAAGCCTCCTTTTCTGTCGTCAGCAGTTCACAAATCATCCAGCCAACAGCAGTAGCACACCCTTTTCAACTACGAGTCGCGGCGGCCTTTGGCTTCGAGATGCTCGAAGTTGGGGAATTGGGTGATCGCGCTCACGACACCGTTGCCGAGAGCGTCCTTCAATCGGCCGGCGAACCCGGCAATCATCGCATTCCACACTCCGACCTCTTTCGCGAGTGCTTCTGCGTCGCGCGCTTCCCAGTAGTTTCCCTCGTCGGAGATTTCCTCGACGAGCCCCAGTGACTGAGCGAAGTCGAGCAAGGCGACCACTGACAAGTGACAGCGCAAAAAGTTCTCGACCCCGCCGCAGTCCGGGTTGCTGGCATACTGAGTCTTGCAGAAGCTCTCCCAGCGCCAGCCAGTGAGGCCAGTCTTCACACGCCGCTTCCCACCCGTCGCACCGGCCCGGTGATCGTCGACTTCGAGGGTCGCCGGATACCGGCACAGACCGAAGTTGGCCGGTTCACAGCCCTCACCCGGTCGGGTCGTGAACGCGATCACATGTTGCGGGGACACCTGATAATCGCTGCCGCTGACCTTGATGTACGCTCCGGCTTGAATGAGCAACCAGCGCGCGGGGGACTCGCGCGGCAACTTGGCAAAATCGGTCTCCTCCCCCGCCAGTTCCATCATCTCGCTGACGTTTGCCAGCGGAAGATCGCATGCCCGTTGTCGGAGCCGCTCCACGAGCGCACGGGCCTCCCCTTCCTGACGAACATCCGCTTTGAGTTTCCAGTGAATGGTTAAGCCCATCGTGAGAGTCTCCTGTTAGAGGAAGAGTGAAACACCCGCAGGCACAAGTCAACCGCTCAGTTGTTCTGCGGATCGGCAGGCCGCCGCACCTTCCGGCGCGAAGCCTCCCCCGCCTCCGGAGAATGGACATACAGACCGGAACGATCGGCCGACAGGCACCGGCCGCTCGCCCACTGACGGAGTTTCGCGACGGCTTCCGCCGCCGTGTGGGCGACCGGCACAACATTCTTTGCCGCTTCGGTCAGTGACACATCCAGCAGTGCCGACAACCGGCAACACGATTTAATCTCGGCACCCGTCCAATCGGTGTCCTGCGGGATCGGCTGATTGGCCGCGATGTCGTACTGCCGGCGATAGAGCTGCCAGATCGTCTGGCGTTCAGCAGCACCGGGAAGATCCACGAAGAACACCGCATCGAGGCGCTCGGCGCGAGTGAACTCGGGCGGCAACCGACTGATGTCGTTCGCCGTGCCAATGAAGAACACATCGGACTCGTGATCGGCCAGCCAGCTCAACAGCGTGCCGAACAGTCGTGTCGAGACCCCCGAATCGCCATTGCCGCCCACGCCCGCCAGGCCCTTCTCCAGTTCATCGGCGAACAGAATACAGGGACTCATCGCATCAGCGATCTTGAGCGCCTGCCGGACATTGCGCTCCGTGTCGCCGACCAGTCCGCCCATCAGGTTACCGATGTCGAGCATGAGCACCGGGCGGCCCATCTCGTTGCCGAGGGCCCGAGCGAACGCCGATTTGCCACAACCGGGCGGCGACAAGAGGAGCGTTCCGCGCGGTTTCACGGACCGGCGCGGCTGAAGCGCCCGGCGACAGAACTCCTTCAGGGCCGCGAGACCACCGAGCGACGAGAAGTCTCCCGGCCCCCGGTGCAGGGTGAGCAGGCTTTGCTTCCGCAGCGTCTGGGCCTTGAGTTCCCAGATGACTTCCGGTCGCAGAGCATCGTGCCGGGCCAAACTCAGGGCAAACGCGCCCTCGGCCTCTGCCCGCGTCAACCCGGCGGCCGCCTCCAATAGACTCTGCCACGCGCGATTGGTGGGGATGCCATCGGGATGGTCAGCGAGGACATCTTGGGCAATCTGACCGAGTTGGTCCGGCGTCGGCAACGCATGGTCAATCACCACGAAGGCCCGTTCGAGTTCGACCGGGATCGCGACAACAGGGGAGAGCACAACGATGAACGTCCGGCTCTGCTTGCCCGCGACGAGTTGCTCGAACAGGTTTTGAACGATCTCGGGACTGTTCAAGAAGCGATGAAAGTTCGGCAGGACGAGCAGCGTGGTCTGCTCGGTCGCGGTCGCATCTTCGCTGGTGGACGCCGGTGCCAGTGTGGGCAGGGCTTTCAACACGGCGAGTGGATCATCGACCTGGGGCACGGTCGCAGGGGCATTCGCGGGAAATCGCAACCCCCGTGCGAGATCCCACACCGCCAGCGTCCACTGGCGACGGCGAGCGTGTTCCACCAATTCCCGCTCGGCTTCGTCGGGTTCGACCGTCGTGACCCACAGCCCACTGAAGGCCGCGTTGATGTAGTCGTTGAGTTGCGTCAGCAGGCTCATAAAGGGGACTCCTTATGTTGCGAGGCCGGAGTGCGGTGGCCGTCATTCCAGAAATGAGATCGCTCCGCATCGCGACAAGCGATGCGGAGCGGATTGGGATTCAATGGATGAATAGGCCAGCGTCTTACTGGCGTGCCTCTTGAGCGTTCGCCGCCGTGGCATGGAATTCGTCCGTTAATTGTTCGCGCGTCCGCACGCCCAGTGCGGCTTCGAGGTTGCGCGTGGCGTCACGACATTGATCGCCGGTGAAACCTTTTGATTGAATGGTGGTCTCCCCCTTGGGCGATACCGTGACTTCGATGATCTTGGCCATCAGGTCTCCTCCACTTGGCGAATCTGCCGCTCCAGCCGGGCGACTCGCTGTTGATGTTTTTCTAATGAGTGAAAGGCGCGCTTCAGTTTCGCCATCCAGCGAGTCAATGTCTGCTGCTCTTCAGCCAGCCGTTCTCGCCATCGGGATAACCGCACCGAGGCGGCCGTGGGCGTCGATGCCACTGGACGAAGAACACGGCGGCGGCGTGCGATCGTCATGCTGTCTCCTTATTCGCAAATGAGATTCGATGGCAGAGAGTGAGTCCCTCTCATCCCGCGACGGCGATCCGCACACGAATCGAGCCGTTGGCCAACTGTTCTTCACTGACAGTGTGCCCCTGTCGGCTCGCTTCGATCCGAGCTTTCTCCACCGAGTACCTTTGAAGGAACTTGTCCAATTCTTTCTGCTCTCCCCATCGACCACCGAAGCTGTCAAAGGCGATCTTGGCGGTGGTGACATCACAGACCACCGGATACCGCCATGCCGGCAACCGCACCGCCCAGCCCACGGCCGAACTGGAGAAGAGCTTCGTCTCACCGAAGACCGGCTCCGGCAAAGCCAACCGATCACAGGCCGCTCGAATGGCGACTGGGTCCCGAATCTCCGTCTGAATCTGCACAATGTGCGACATGATGTTGATCCTCCACTTTGGTGATATTGCGATAGGACCGACCGCCGGTCCCACGTGCCTGGTGGAAAACGAAAACAGCCCCGCGAGAACCAGTCGAAACTGGAGTTCGTGGGGCTGGAGATACTTGGGGAACAAATCCCCAGAGCTATGCCAAGGGCTTCAACTTATATGACGCATTTCGGGCTCGGATTCAGTAGATACGAATCCTTAATCGGTAGCGCTCGCGATTCATTCGATCTTTTCAGTTTCGATGGAATTCCACATTTCGCTCAGTCATATCTGCCATTTGCCGACCACTTGAATTGGGCCGTCTTCGTCCTTCTCAAATACCGTTGAATCGGGCTGGTATTCTTTCCACCGGGTATCTCGCAGCTCAGACTCCAAGAGGTAGACATCGGTTGTTTGTCCCTCTTTTCCGCGATCGAGTCCACCCTCGAATGCAATGCCGCCGCGTTCGGTCAGAACGTAACGCCGATGGAATCGTTCTCCCCCGTCCATCAATTTCCAACGAACGACCGATAAACTGATCCCGTGGGGGACGAACTCAGGAAGTTCAGTCAAACAGTCGCTCCAAAACGTCTGACTAGACTTCGGATTGACACAGCAATGCAGTTCAAGCCGGCCGGGGCGAGCCCGACGATATCCGAGAGGATAAAGCAACGCCTTCAGGCTGCTCTGAAAGGTCCGCTCACATGGGTCAAAGTATGGGTCGATCAACAGAATCTGTTTGGAGATCAGAATTAGCGGAGCAGCAACATCGGCCAATGCCCGTGCTTTTCTCTCGACCACGTCTTGCCGTTTGACATGCCATAACGACGATAGTTCGTTGACTGCTTCCGCAACCAACACCGCCGGATGCGATCGCGGGTTTTCCTTGGCGACGATTGCTCGGAAGGGTTCGCGACCATTGTTCTGGATTCTTTCGGCGTTTTCCAACCAGACTGACCCTTCGTAGGTCCGAGTGGTTTCACGCTCCAGCACCTTCTTCGACAATGATTCGAGTAGCTGTCGGAATCTCGCCCCTTCCATAGTCATCAACTTGGGAGCCCACATGCGATATACGACCGACGCCCATTTCTTCGGGTAGTCTGCGATTAGCCTCCCTTTATGGACGTCGAACTGTTCAAGGAAATACCGGACGTTTTCTGGTTTGGAGAGAACTTCCGGCTCCAGTGCATACTCAAAAATCATCCGAACAGTTCCTCTGCTCGTTCGTCAAAGAAGCCTTTTGGCCAATCATCAAGAAACTCGCCCGTTTCGTCGATCCGCAGCCTTCGGCATTTCACCCCGCTCGGTGTTCTCTCAACGTAGTAAACGGCAACTTCACCAGGCAACAGCCCATTGACTCCCTCGGGCAACTCCTTGTCTGTCGTCTGGCGAATGCGTCTCAGCATCCGCAACATCAAGTGTTCGCCGTGTGTTTCCAGAATAAACCGGCAGTGCTTTTGGTGGATCGTCTCGACGAACAAATCACCGAGACCGACTTCGACGGACGGATGATTGTGCAACTCCGGCTGCTCGATCAGCGTGATGCCCGGATGCCGAGGGTCTTGAGGGCGTAGCCGAGTTCGATCAGGACGTTGGGGTTCGGTGTGGGGCGTGCCGGGGGATCGCGGCGGACGTCGGCGGAGTTGATGATCGAGACATCAGCCACGAATGCCGTGCAGTTGTCGATCTTCTCCAGGATCGCGTCGAGAATGACGGGCGAGCCGGTCACACCTTTCGTGTCACGGTCGAGGCTGGGATCGACATCCAGATCGTCCTCGCGGCCAAGTTGCTGGATCGCGGCGTTGAGGCAGCCTTCGATCAGATTGCGCGTGGTCTTGCCGGGGAGGTCAGACTCCCAGGAATAGAACACCGTGGTCTGCGTCAAATCCCCGCTCACTTACAGCTCCCCCTTGAACGCTCGTTGGACGAGGGAGTTGAACAAGTCACCGTCGATGTCATCCGAAAACTTCTCGCGAAGTGTTTCACAGTCGCGGCTTATCGCTCCGAATTCTTTCTGTAAAGAAAGCGGCGGAATCGGAAACGCCACCTCTTCCAACACGCCCTGGTTGACTTTATGAGTTCCGTTCGTCGTCCTGGCCCCCGATTCAACTTGCTGACGAACGAATGCTGTTCGCCAGACTTCTTCTAGGTACTCCTTCTCAATCACGCTGGTATCAACAGTTGCCGCGATCATGGTGTCAGGGAACACGCAGTGCTCAATCACAGACGTTGGAAACGCTGCTCGCGCAACCAGTTCGACGTTTCCATTGCCGCGACAAATCAGAAAGTCGTTTTCGTTTACAAGTTGAGTCTCCGTGAAGGGTGACGCAAAGGTCCCTTCTTTGACACAAGTGGCATCGAAGCGATCTCCAGTGATTGCGGAGAGCACAAGGACCGATCCGACATAATCGCCTGAACTAGATGGGGAAACGCCATTTCGCAATCTGCCGTGACAGATATCCCCAAGAGTTTTGGTTGCCCATCTGAGTGGATTTGACTTGAGATCACCAAATAAGTCGCAAAAGGTAGCCCGCCTGAGAGATTGCGAAAGCGATGCCCCTTCCTGCCGCCTACGCCGGACGGCGTCAGCCTTATCGAGAATGGCGGCAATCCGCTTCTGCTCCTCCAACTTCGGCAACGGAATCTCAAACTGTACAAGTTCCGACGGGCTCAAACGCGGCAGATTGGCCCCTGTTGATCGAGTGGTGGCATGCTGAACCATTTCTGGGCGGCGAAGAAAGTGGAATAGGTAGTCACGGTCAACCTCCGTGCCGGGCAACAAAGGCAAAATATCAGTGCTGCAAATCCCCGAAAAACCTGGGCGCGCAATCTTTGAGAGATAAGGGCGGAGCTTTCCGTAGAGCACGTGTTCCGGTGTGAACACAAACTTGCTGCTGACAAGCTCGCCATTGGCGACCTCTCGCACACTGTCGAAACCACCGCTACCGGTGATGTTCTCAAGCCCGACGTATAACGACCCGCTCCGAATGTCTTCCGGCGCGACACTGTTCCGTTCGATCTTGGCCACTGTTCCCAAGGGCTTAGTCGGCCATTTCTTGATTGTGTCTGTCATTTGCGCAGCATCTCTTCTAGCGCTTTAAGGTCCGCATTTATCCCGGTCTGAATTGCGTTTAACCGAGAAAGAATGGCCAGCGGGTCGTCGAACTCTGGTTCCTCGTACGCAATCTCCCTGTACTGCGAAATGGATAGGTCGTACTTCTGTCGGCGAATCTCGTCCGCTGTGACGAAAAATGCCTTTTTGCTGCGACCTTTGAAGTGCTTCTTTCCTTTGCCGCCGTCCCACTTCTTCCACTGCGCGACGACATCAGGGAGATCGTTCTCTTTGACTGGCGTGCGCTTGTCATCGAGGCTGAAGCCATCAGCACCGACATCGTAGAAGAAGACGTCCTGCGTCTCGCCGGATTTGGTGAAAATCATGATCGCGGTGGCGACGCCCGCGTACGGCTTGAAGACACCTGAAGGGAGCTTGATAATCGCATCGAGCTGGTGCTTGTTGATGATCTCACTGCGGAGCTTGCAATGTGCCGTTGATGAACCGAACAGCACGCCGTCCGGAACAATTACGGCACAGCGGCCACCGGGCTTGAGCATCCGCAGCATCAAGGCCGGGAACAGCAACTCGGTCTTCTTGGTCATGACGGTCGATGTCAGCGACTTGTGGACCAGTTCGGCATCAAGACTCCCCTTGAACGGCGGATTGGCCAGGATTAGGTCGAAGTGATCGTTGGCCACAGCCGGGCAGGCTTCGACGAAGGCGTTGGAGAGCGTGTCACGGTTTTCGATGTGCGGATTGTCGACACCGTGCAGCATCAGGTTCATCGCCGCAATGCGGAGCATGGTCGCGTCGAAATCGTAGCCGAAGAACATGTCGTTCTGGATGTGACCGCGGTATTGCTCCAGCAGGTCGCCGGTGTAGATCGTGTTCGTTTCCTTCGAGCCATCCTCGTTCTCGACTTCCTCGGTGATGATCCCCTCGGGAGAGGTGTACTTCTTTTGCAGGAACTCGATCGTGCGGACGAGAAAGCCGCCGGTCCCGCAAGCGGGGTCACAGATTCTCCACTGCGGCTGCGGATCGACAACCTCGACCATCATGCGGATGATGTGCGGCGGAGTCCGGAATTGGCCGTTGATCCCCGCCGTGGTCAGCTTGCCGAGCATGTACTCGTATAGGTCACCCTTGGTGTCTCCCTTCTCCAGCGGCAGGTCTTCGATCAGCTCCATCGCCTTGACCAAGAGCTGCGGCTTGATGACGAGGAACTGAGCTTCCTTCATGAACTCGCCGAACGTGGTTTGCTCGGAAGTCATCTCTTTGAGATGGGCGAAGACACCGCCCGCCGGGTCGTCTTTGGTCTTTGGTTTGGTCATCAATTGGACAAGAGCCGGACCATCCATTAGGCGGAGACGGTGCCAGCGCAGGTGCTGCTCACTATGCCCCTTTGTGCCATCGGCTTCAGGATTGGCGAAGACACGTTTGAACGGCTTTTTGGTGCGAGCGGCCCTTTTCTCGTTCCGCATCTCGGTGATGTCCAGCAGGCGCAGGAACATCAGGTAGGTGATCTGCTCGATCACCGTCAGGGGGTTGGTGATGCCGCCCGAGTGGAATTCCAGCCACAGGCGGTCGATCTTGCTGCGAAGTGCTCCGGTAATCATGGATGTCCTGCGTAGGTCGAAGATGTTCTCATCGGAATGTTGTTGGGGGACCGCTCGGACCGATGAACGCAACTTAGAATCGAAGTCGAAGGTGCGTTGGGGCATCAGTCAAAGTCCGGTGTCAGGTGTCGATCGGGCGAAAAGCTCCGATGATCTCCAGCAGATCATCGATCTGGTCTTCACGAAAAATGCCATCGACTCCGCTGGCGGAAAGAGCCGTGAACGGCTCCTCATACAGGCGGTCGACTTCGATGGAGCCATACTTCGCGATGTGGTTTTGCAGCATCTGCATGAAGCGGAGCTGCGTGGAATTCATGGTGGTGTGTTTCTGAACGAAGGCGTTGAAACGCTGCTTTACGGCTTCGGGATCAAGTCCAATGATGCTGCGGATTGCCAGATCCAAGTGCCCGGCGGTTTCAGGGTAGTAGTCCACTAGGTCGGATAGGTTGAGGTCCGGTTCCTGTGTGAGCACCAGAGAGACTAGCGATTGAAGATCGTCTTCGCTAACCGCTTGTCCGGCCTTGATCCGTTGCAGAATCTCATTCTGATCAAACAGCTTACGCAGGACGCTTTCGACCCGGTTGCGGTACTGGGCCAGGTTGAGGCCATCGAGCTTCGGCTTGTAGTCCTGGGCTTCGATCAGGTCTTTGTGGTCAACGACGTCAAGCACTTTGGGCGGAAGGGCCGGTATTCCGCCGGTGGCCCGGTACTTCATGATGCCGCGCAGTTCCGTGCGTACGCTTTCCAGCTCTGCGACGTTCACACTGGTCCAGAACGCCGAGCCTCGGACTTTGGCGATCGCATCGGCCTTGGCACGCACCTGATTGAGGTGCATCGAGAGCTGCGTGAGCTGATTCAGGAAGTCGGCTTTGAAGTCTTCGAAGCGGGGACTGCCCCGCAGGTGTTCGGTTTCCAGCCGACACATCAGCAGATCGAACTTGTACGCGTCCGCGTCAGCTTCGATCGACCTCCACTGCATAAGCGGAGCGATGTCCTGCCGAAGCATGGCGACTGTGGCGGGATCAAACTGCTTGATGACCTCCGGGTTCCGAGCTGTATGAACTTCCTTGTACTTCTCTTTGATGCTGATCGTGCGGTCGGGCAAATCGACGATATCTTTGATGAGCAGCTCTGCTGCCGCGTCAAACGAAGGAATGTCCGGCTTATTGAGAGCGGTCGCGGCCAGTTCCAGACGCGATTCAAACAATCGCTGCAACAGTGACTTACTGGGGCGTGGTTCTGCCTCTTCTCCGAGTTCGTCGAAATACTCGAAGTTGCCCCAATGATCGAAAATGAGGAACTCCTTCTTGTTGATCGGCTTCCCGTTGTCGTCAGTTCCAAGCAGACCTTCACGGAGCCGGGTTCCGCGACCAATCATCTGCCAGAACTTGACATACGAGAAGACAGGCTTGGCGAAGACCAGGTTGACGACTTCCGGCACATCGACGCCGGTGTCGAGCATGTCGACCGAGATCGCGATGTTAAAACCCGAAATGGGCTTCTTGAACTCCTCAATCAGTTCCTCTGCGCGGGGTTCATGATTGTCGATCACTTTACAGAAGTTGCCGCCGTACTGCGGGAAAAGCGTGCGAAACTGCTTTTGCAGGATGAGCGCGTGGTTGTGGTTGCGAGCGAAAATGATCGATTTGCCGACATGCGATTCCGTGGCATCCCGGATGCCGTTGTTCATCAGGTTTTCCAGGATGATGTTGATCGTGGGCTTGTTGAACACCTTCTTGTCGAGTTCGTGTGACTCATATTCAATCGACTCCGGGTCGCCTTCATTTTCTTCAAGCTGCTCTCGCTGCTCGTCCGAGAGTTGCGAATACTTGATGCCTCGGCGAGTGAAATCGGTGGTGAGCGTTTTCACCTTGAAGTTCACAAGGAATGGACCGTTGGGGTCGGTCAGCGCATCGGAATAGCTGTAATGCGCCGTCGGATCTTTGTCCTCGCAGCCAAACAGCGAATAGGTGTTACGGGAAATGAACTTCACGGGCGTGGCGGTGAGGCCCACCTGAAAGGCATCGAAGTACAGCAGCAGATCGCGGTAGCGGTTGTAGATGCTGCGGTGCGACTCGTCGCAAATGACGAGATCGAAGAAACCAACGTCGAATGACTCGTAGACCTTCATCATGGCTGGGTAGGTGGCCAGGTAGATGCGGTGCTCGCGCTCCTTGTATGTGTTTGCCGTGACGTAGGTCAGTGGTTCATCGAGGTACCTCTGGAAGTTCTCCTTCGCCTGTTTTCGCAATTCGCGACGATCAGACAGAAACAGGATTCGGCGTGCCCATCCCGCCTTGATCAAGGCATCGCACAACGAAATGGCCACGCGTGTTTTGCCAGTCCCCGTCGCCAGGACAATCAATGCCTGGCGGTGGCGAGCACCAAATCGCTCGGTGACACGCTTGATCGATTCGATCTGGTACATCCGGTTTGTGATTCCGGTGTTGACCTTGATCTGGTCCGGAGGACGTCGCTCTCGATTCTGGACGAGCAGGTATTCAAGGCTGTCCTTGGAATAGAAGCCGAAAACCTGACGTGGCGGTTCGTCGTTCGCGTCATTCCAGATGGTGATTTCGTAGCCATTCGTGCAGAAGATGATGGGACGGTGTCCGCCCTGCGTTGCAGCGATCGCATCCGCGTACATGCGTGCCTGCTCGCGACCCACTTCCGGGTCCACAGATGTCTTCTTCGCTTCGATGACCGCAAGCGCTCGACCATCTTGGATGCGATAAAGGACGTAGTCCGCGCGGCCTTTCCCGGAATGGTCACCCACATAAACGACATCGATTTCCTGGCCAACTTCTTCCGTTGATTCTCCATTGGGGCCGACGTTCCACCCTGCCGACACGAGGTCGCTGTCGATGAGCCGGTGCCGAGTGGTTTCTTCGTTGAATTGAAGAGCCTGTGCCGACCTTCGACCGGCAGCGATCGCAGCCTGCAACTCTTCGGTCGTTGCTTCGGCGGTTCGAGCCTTCTTACGCTCAGTGTCAAGTTCTTTCAGGAGTTGCTCGGTCTGAGCTTCCTGCTTTGCAAGTCGCTCCAGAATGGCTTTCTTCTCGCGACGCAACTCAGCGGGATCGCGAGTCGATGGCGGCTCGGGTTCGTGGTAAGCCGGGAGCGAGCCCACCTTAACATCACCGTAAGTGAGAACGATCCACTTCGCGATGTCATAGGCTTCCTGAAGGATCCACCGAGATTGCTGTGTTCCTACTTCGTCGCCGTGAGCAGCTTTGTTTCCCTGAACACGGAGAGAATGGAGTTTGGACAGGACAACAGGTGGAACGGTCTGCTTGAAGGTGTAATCCTGCATCAGGTCATTTAGACCTGATTGCAACGGTTTGTGCAGTTGATGGAAAGCGTAGATGTGCCCGACGACCTGCTCACAAAACTGACGCAATTTTACCAACGCACTTGCGGCATCGGCGTGAACGTACTGCTCAGCAAACCCAGCAATGTTTGCCAGCGCTCCCCACTTCGGCCTCAAGTATTCAAAGTTAATCGTCGTCATTTGCATTCATCCCCGTTCGACGACGAGGTGGCCCGTTTGGTCGTTCGACACGTGCTGGCGAAAAAAGAGAGATGCACGAGTTGGTCAGACCAACGCAGGTATCGTGCCAAAGCACCGCGACTCTTCGTAATCTGAGGTTGGACGATGCCGCTCATGATTCTTCAGCCTCATATTCGATGCCCAGACGATCCAGTTGCGCAGACAATGTTTGGTAGTGTTTCATGCCCAGCAGCTTGGCGGCCTTCGTGACCTTGCCCCCGGCTTCAATCATCGCTCGACGAATGAAATGGGCCTGGATTTCGTCTAGTTTTGTATCTATCGCAAAGCCATCACCGAGTGCGCAGTTCAAGACGTCGTCACTCTTTCGCCCCGGAAGATCGGCGATTGCAGCGGCAATGTCGTGTGGTCGGAGCGTGGTATCCTCGGCCATAACGGCGGACTGCAACAATGCGTTGGAAAGTTCTCGGACATTTCCCGGCCAGTGATATCGTTGCATAAACCGCTTTGTGTCTTCAGAAAGGGATTTGTCCTGATAGCCGGTTTCCGTCCGTTTCCGAAGCCGATGGTTGATATCAAGCAGGATCGAGTCCGCGAGCATGATCAAATCATTGTCGCGTTCGCGAAGCGGGGGCAGTTTCACCGTGACGATCGACAACCGGTAAAGAAGGTCTTCCCGGAACTCGCCTTTCTCGACTGCTTTTGTCAGGTCTTTATTGGTTGCGGCAACGATCCGGACGTCGACTTTCACGTCTTTCTCGCCACCGACTGGTCGGAAGACACGGCAGCACGGCCCTTCCTTGGGAGGCGGCTGTAGGACGCGTAGCAGCGTAGCCTGCAAGTTGAGGTCACACTCGCCAATTTCATCGAGAAACAGTGTGCTGCCGTGGGCGAGTTCAAACGCACCCTTCCGTTTTTTTGTGGCACCAGTAAATGCTCCTTCGACATGGCCGAACAATTCCGATTCCAGCAGGTTTCCAGGAATCGCTGCGCAGTTAATCAGAATGGGTGCTTTGTCCCGCCGGTGGCTGGCGTAATGAATGGCCTCGGCAAACATTTCCTTACCGGTACCGGTTTCCCCCAAAATCAGAACCGGTACATCATGGATGGCCGCTCGCTGGGCACGGCCGACCGCCATGCGTATCGCTTCGCTCTTACCGACAATTCCTTCGAATCCTCGGATCTCCTGGGGTGCTTTGGCGGCGAGATGCTGCCAGAGCCGATCCGGCTCGCGCAACAACTGCGGAAGCACATCCGTGGCGATGTCGAAGGGGATTTTCGTCTGCCAGACCTTGTCCCAGTGGGACTGAAAGAGCTTGGCCGGAAACTGGCTTTTGCCCAGTAAAATCCAGATTGCGGCCATCGCAGGCGTACCTGGACTCAGATGAAAGCAGAGTTCGTCGTCCTCTTCGAGCTTGATGGCCGCGAGCAAGGGCCTGACGACGTCAAGAATCTGACCGTGTTCCGAGGGATTGGGCAATTTGACCTGGTGCGTAACACAGCGGCGTTTCAGCCACCCTACAAACTGCTTGGTAATTACCGGATCGTAGTTGCTGAGCAAGTGGATTTGCTTGAACTTTTCCTTGTCCAAGAGAGCTTTGACGGGACCAGTCCCCTGGTCATCGTCCATGTTCGTTCGGACGACCTCCGCAACGGCACGCCGCTCTGACGCCGGCAACGAGGCGGCCATCGCTCGCAGGTCTGCATGACCGATCCAAGACACGAGTATTTGCTGGCCCATTGCCCCCACCAATTTGTTTGTGTAGATGCAAATGAGATGGTATCGACAGACAGCTCCGATTGACAGAGTCGGCCGGGTCTTGCCTGGTCGTAACGCTCAAGCCGACTCCGGCGACTGTTGGAATTCAAACGACTTGGATGGGCACGTCCTCGTTTGTTTGAAAGAAATCAATTTGTGTGAGCGGACCAGAATGCAGGTGATCAACAGGGCTTTCACAGCGACATTGCCATGAAAAATCCTAGTGTAGTGTCTCACGCAGTTGGGGTCTTATTCAGCGCTTGGCGGGCACGGGTGATTTTTTCCAGGATGTCTTCGGCTTTCTTGGTCCAGACGAACGATTTCGGATTCGCATTGTGATGGTCCACGTAATCCCGCAGGGCCTGTTCCAATTCCGCCACACTGCGGAAGACGCCGTTGCGCAACCGATTGTGCGTCAGGTCGCGGAACCAACGTTCGATCACGTTCAGCCACGAGCTCGATGTGGGCGTGAAGTGCCTGTGGAACCGGGGATGTCGCTTGAGCCAAGCGTTCACTTTGGGGTGCTTGTGCGTGGCGTCGTTGTCGACGATCAGGTGCCGATCGAGATCGGGCGGCGTCTGGGCATCGATCTTCTTCAGGAACTGGATCCATTCCTGGTGCCGGTGCCGGCGGTGCAAGTCCGAAATGATCCGGCCTTCGGCCAGTTCGATCGCGGCGAACAATGTCGTCGTGCCATGCCGCCGGTCGTCGTGGGTCAACGTCTTCAATCGGCCGGGGAACATCGGCAGGCTTTTCTGCGTGCGGTCCAAAGCTTGAATCTGGCTCTTTTCATCGCACGACAGCACCAGCGCACGGTCCGGCGGATCGAGATACAGCCCCACGACGTCGAGCAGTTTCTCGACGAGTTTCGGATCATTGGACGATTTGAAGCCTTTCGTGCGATGCGGTTGGAGGTGGTGGTCGCGCCAGACCCGCTGCACCGTGTCCTTGCTGACGCCCACCGCTTTGGCGAGCGTGCGCGTGGACCACTGCGTGGCGTTCGGCGGCGTTTCCTGCGTTGTCAGCCGCAGAATCTCGGCCTCTTTCGCCCCGCGCACCGCCGGTGTGCGGCCGCCGCGCGGGGCATCCCGTTCGATGCCCGCCAGACGATCGTCCGCAAAACGATTGCGCCAGGTGCCCACCGTCCGCCGCGTGCAACCGAGTTCCGCAGCGATGTCCCGGTTCTCGCGACCGTCCGCTGCGGCCAACACGATCTGGGAACGCAGAACCAGCCGGGTCGGCGTGCTCCGTCCGCGCGCCCACTTCGCCAGCGTGACTCGCTCCTCACTGGTCAACAGAATCGCTTTCGCAATGCGCATGGCTTCGATCCTCCCGTCTTCAAGGATCAGACGCCAGCCGACTCAATAAGTTCCCTTGATTATGCGACACTACACTAGTTGCCGCACCAGCGCTAAATTTTGGAAGCGTGTTTGGCACGCCAGATGCAATTGCAGGTTCCAGCCAATAGTAAATCTGCTTCACGGATGCTAAGGATCAGGCGCTGCACACTTGAAGGTCCACGAGTCCATTCAAGGGAGTCTCAATTGTCCGTTACCGATGTTCCCCCTTCAATTCGCTACTGCCTCTGGGGTCGAGCGGCCGGCCGGTGCCAATATCGTGGCTGCAACCAAGCGCTGTACCGAGACGACCTGACGCAAGCCGAGTTCAACAGTTCGTACATCGCTCATATTGTCGCGGACAAGCCCGACGGACCTCGTGGCGACAAGGTTCTATCCGCGAAACTGAAGGCGGACATCGCAAATCTGCTGTTGTTGTGCGATGTCCACCATCGCCTCATCGACATTGCCGACGTCGGGGGGCATCCAGTCAGCCTGCTTGAGGAAATGAAAGCGGAGCATGAAGCCAGAGTCGAGTTGCTGACCGGTATTCAAGACGAAATGAAATCTCATGTTCTGCTCTACGGCGCAAAGGTAGGAGACAACGAATCACCCCTGACAGTCAGCAAGGCCAAGCGTGCAATGGTCCCGAACTGGTATCCGGCAACCAACCAGCCGTTTGCGATTGGAATGAGAAGCAACTTCTCGGATGGGGAGATTCGGTATTGGGAAATGGAACACGAGAATCTCCGCCGACATTTTGACCGTTTGGTAAAGCCTGCGATTTCATCGGGAGATGTTGAGCATCTCTCGGTTTTTGGATTCGCGCCGATTCCTTTGCTCATCGCGTTGGGGCGAGAAATCTCTGACATTTGCCCGGCAGAGGTCTATCAGCTTCACCGAGAGCCTGCGACATGGAGTTGGCAGACGCGGACGCCAAAGTTCACATACCAGGTTTCGCCAAGCGGTGATTCAACCCGAACGAAAGTCGCTCTGATCCTGTCGCTGAGTGCCAATGTGTTGCCGGACCGAATCCACTCCGTGCTAGGTGACGACGTCGCGATCTGGTCGATTCACCACAGCGACCCACACAATGACTTCCTTCGGGCGCGAAGTCAGCTGCAAGAATTCCGGCGCGTGATGCGTCGGACGTTCAATCAGATCAAAGCCATCCACGGCGAAGATGCTCAGCTGCATGTGTTTCCTGCCGTTCCTGTCTCAGCGGCCATCGAAATTGGGCGTGTCTGGCAGCCCAAGGCCGACCTTCCCTTCGTAGTTTACGATCAAAACAGAAATAGCGGCGGCTTCGTTCCCGCGCTTACCATTCAGCAGCCCACGTGAGGACAGAAGCCATGATGAATGACAATCGGATTCTGATTGCGGACGCCATTCTCCGCGAAATCGCGGAGGAACTGGATATTCCGCCGACTAAGTACAAAGTGGCCGTTGAACGCTACACCGCTGTTGGGCGGTGGCTTGAGGCGGGCACGTATCCCGGCATTCAGGGGATTCCGCACGTCCATCCGCAAGGCTCGTTCCGGCTCGGCACTGTGGTTCGTCCGATTCGGCATGGAATCGAATGCGAATACGATATCGATCTCGTTTGCCTGTTGAACGCCATTGCTGGCACGACGCCGGCGGCGATCAAGCACATGGTTGGGCAACGTCTCAAAGATCATGAGACATACAAGAAGATGCTCGATAATGAGGGCCGTCGATGCTGGACCCTCAACTATGCCGAACAGGACGGCATTGGTTTTCATCTCGACACCCTTCCATGTATTCCCAAGCCGATATCGCATCCGGATATCCATCCCAAGTATGCCGAGCGGGCAATCGACTTGACGAACCGGCACGACGACGAGAGGACGTATTCTTGGGGAAAGAGCAACCCGGCAGGGTATGCGGAATGGTTTGCCGATCGGCAACGCGAAACATTTTCTCGTATCGCCGCCTTGCGTAAACGGGACATTCAAGCCAAGTATTCCAACGTGTTCGCACGCGTCGACGATGTGCCGGATCAACTCGTCCGCACACCACTTCAGCGCGCAGTGCAGATTCTCAAACGTCACCGCGACGTTCGCTTTGCCGGTCACCGGAACGAGGCTGATAGGCCGCTTTCAGTGATCATCACCACACTCGCCGCCATCGCCTACCGTCAGGAGTCGGATGTCTACAGCACTCTAGCGAACTTCCTCGACAGCATCGTCCGCTACCAGGAGACGGGCATCATCCGTTGTCGCAATGATCGGTGGGTCATTCCCAATCCCGTCCACTTGGATGAGAATTTTGCCGATAGGTGGAACGACCTGGACAGCCGCAAGGCTGATGCCTTCTTCCAGTGGATCAATTGGGTGCGTGAGGATCTCGACGAGATCCTGAATGCGTCAACCGCCTCTGAGTTGGAAAAACGGCTACGAGGCGCTTTCGGTGATTCCCCCGGGCGCAAAGTGACGGCAAACTACAAGGGAGCGATGCCCGGTATGCAGCCTCAGCCAAGTTCCCTATTTCATCGTGTTGCCGGCAACTTCTTGCGTTTCGATGTGGCACACCGCCGCGCGCCGCAATGGCACGTTGCCGCGACACGCTACAAGGCGTCGATCACAGCACGATATACGCGAAATGGCTTTCGGCCGACCGCATTCACCAACAATTCATCGCCCTTGTCAAAACACGCAGGCCTGGTCTTTGAGGCTGAAACCGACGTTCCGAAGCCGTACAAAGTTCACTGGCAGGTCGTCAACACGGGAGACGAAGCCTATCGAGCAGGCCAACTTCGCGGAGAGTTCTACGAAAGTGGCGGAACCGGACGAACGCGTCACGAAGGCACCCGCTACTCGGGGATGCACTGGGTCGAGTGCTTCATTATCAAAGATGGAGTCTGCGTTGCAAGGAGCGGAGAGTTCGTTGTGAACATATCCTGACCTGACTCTGAGATAGACAGCTATCGTCAGGTGCGAAATCGCAATCGTTTGTTTTACTCGTCACTCCGCATAGCACTGCGATGCGGAGTGACACAGCAAAAGGTTGAAATATGGAAGCGATGAGCATAGAAAGTCTGGTCCTATCCACGTGGGAAGAAGAGGGCTTCGTAGGCAAGACCCGCGTTCCAATCGGCCGGTCCGATGTGGATGTCTTGGCCATACATGCCGGCGAGAAAAAAGTGCGCATCGGCGAAGCGAAAGTTCGGGAAGGGAGCCAAAAGGTTTACGTAGTGGATGACTATAGCCTCGCCTTCATCGAAAAGCAGCCTGAGAAGGACTTCACTGGCTGGATGATTGACGGCTGGTCCGATTGGCTCCGAAACCTGCCAAAGCTCTGGAACGAAAACGGTCAGCCAGTTGTCCCGTGGCTGCTAGACCTAACGAATGTGTCGCAGATCGAGGTGGTGTTCTGCTGTAATCTCGTCGTCCTTTGTGATCCGAAACATCCAGACAAACTTTTAGCTCACGCAGCTAGCCGGTACCTTCGTCAAAACTCTGCATTCGAGGGATGGTTTGCGAATGGCGGCTTGATACGCGCAGAGGTGAAACCAACCATTGCCGTGGCGACAGATTTAGTCAGTGCTGTATTCAAACGAATCGATGCTGGTTACGGCCGCCGGTTCGCCAACCCGTTTAAGGACTTGTTCAGGGAACTTCACCGCTATCTAAGTCCCGAGCTAGACAGACTTCCGTGGGACCACAATCGGCAACCGAAGGGCTCGCACAAACTGCCGTTCCAACGACAGCTCCGAAAGGAAGTGCTGCTGGGCCTCTTGAAGGCGATGGAAATCAAACACGACGAACTCCGGGAATGGGTGTCTGAAATCTCGACCGACAACAAACCATGACCTGGGCCTCTCCCCGCATCGCAACAATAGATTCAAATCACAACTTCGCTGAGTGTGTTAAAGACGAGCTTGGCACGTTCGACTTCTCTTTCCTCTGTGTTCTGAATCTCCGACGATTCCTTGGCAAGATTGGCCGAACAAATCGTGAGCGGCAGCTGGAATCGTTTCGAGCGGTGGTTTGCAGTCTGTTTACCGAATCGTCAACCTGTGGCACGATCCCACGGTGTTGAAGTGCGTCCATCGGAAGCGGTGGTACGGGCGATGGGGTCGCGAGGCATTGGGCGAGTTCTGGCTGATCGCGACTGGATGGCACGGCGTCGGGGCTGCTGTCTATGCTGGCTTCTTCTCCTATTCCTCAATGATCGTCCGAAGCAGCATGGCGATGAGGCATGCGGCGGGCAACGCGGCCGCAGTTGATGGAAGGAATCACTGAAATCGATTTGAAGTTGGTGAAATGGAAATACGAAATGAAACAAGGATCTAAAAGTGTCGAACCCAGTCTGCGAGCATCCGATCCTGAACTCGCCGGACGAAAATCCCAAGCGACATTGGCAACTCGGTTCTGAGGACGAGAAGACTCAGCAGGTTATGCCCATACCTCGCCGCGCCGAATTCATCACGCTTCGCTAAAAGTGTTAGTTCCAGCTGCCGGGCCGAATGATAGAAGATACAAGGGGAATCTGGGAAATGGCCGACCAAAAGCCGAAATCGCGATACAACGTCGAGTGGTTCAAGGCTCATGTTCGTCCAATCCTGCAAAAGACCGAGGCGGCTCCCGTCGTCGAGGAACTGGACAAACTGGCTTCTCAGATTGAAGAGCTGGAGAAGAATAAGGAGCGACTTTTTCCGATCTGCCTTCTCGGCCAGGCGGGCGTCGGAAAAAGCACGCTGATCAATACACTGATCGCCGACACAGAGATCGTGGTCCCTTCGGGCGGTGGCACAGGACCGCTGACCGCGAACGCTCTGCGCGTCATTTACGGCGACCGTCCCGCCTTTGAAGTTCGCTACCATTCCGAAAAGCAGGTCAACCAAACCCGCTTCATCCTGGAATCGGAAATTCTGCGCCAATCCAAGAGTAAGTCTCCGTTGTCAGAAGCGGCGGTCGACGGAGCCGCCGCTCTCGACCAAGCTGAAATCTCGGATCTTGAGTTGGATAGCGATGAGCAGAAAAAGACTCGTACCGACGAGGCGATCGGACGGGCGTGCTTGCTCGTCGCTGGTGCCCAGTCAGCACGACGTGAATTGACCTATCTCGCCGATGCGTTGCGCTGGATCTTAAAACAGGATTCGCATTTTCAAACGCAGATTCTCGAAGAAGACTTGGAACGATTACGCGAGGTGCAGGTGGCATTGCAGCACGGCACCCAGGAAACCGTCCGACGCTTTGATAGTGCAGACGATTCCAGTTTTGGACACCGCCTTCGGGAGCACGCGTGTGGCTTTCTGGCTCCGCTCATCGTTGAAATGACGATTCATTGGCCGTCACCGGTGTTGCGAGACTGCTTGGAACTGATCGATCTCCCTGGTATTGGCATCTTGAGTGATGCCTATGCCTCGGTCACTTCAGATTACCTTCGCAGTCGCGCCAAGGCCGTGATGCTTGTCGCGGACTCGCGGGGGATTCGTCGCGAGGACGCGGAGATTCTGCGAAGCAGCGGGTTTTTGAACCGGTTATTGCACGCTAGCAACGATCTAGCAGCCGATCCAGTTGCGCTCATTGTCGTTGCGGTAAAGATCGACGATGTCGCCGTTGAGAATTGGAGAAACGACAAGTCTGTCAATGGGACGGCGATCAAGTCCAAGGCTCAGCATTTCTCCGAACAAGTTGAACGGTGTCGCGATGATATCGCCAAGCGTCTGCATACCTTTCTGCGGGAAGTCTGGGACGACGATACCGAAGGGAAGCGCCTCGTGATTCAATCGATTCTGGAAAAGTTGCAGGTGTTTCCCGTCTCGGCCCCCCAGTACCGCCTTCATTGCTCAAACGATCCAGATGAGGACACGCCATTCCTTCCTGATGCGGAATCGACCAACATCATCGCACTGCGCGAGGCAATCTCTCAAGTCGCCAAACAGTGCCTGGCCGAACAAGACCGCCGGTACACGGAGACCAATCAGCGTTTTTTCGGACAGCTGCGCGCCCGGCTCCAAGTGCTGAACGCGCAGAGGAGTGAGGAGCGGCAAGCCGAAGAGGAAATCAACAAGTTCAAGGAGAGCTTGGAGTGCTTTATCGCCCCACTCCAACGTGAGTTTGACACGCGCCGTGGCGGCTTCCGAACTTTCCTAAGAAAAACGATTCCCGTGCAAATTGGGGCCAAAGTGGACGCCGCTTCGATGAAAGCCCGAAAGAGCATTCATGGAGACCTGAAGAAACTCCAAGATGCTCACTGGAAAACCCTGCAAGCAGCAGTGCGAAAGGAGGGAACTTTTTACGGCAGTCGTAAAATCAATCTACCACACGACTTTGCGCTACGCTTTGAGGAACCCGTGGCCGAAGTCTGGAGTCGAGAAATCTTGGTCGAAGTCCGACGCGAAACTCGTGGTTTTGCAGAATACCAATCTAGTGCCGTCACTCAGGTTCTGGAGTGGTCTCAGGGGCAAGGGATCCGTCGCTCCACTCGCCTGCTCGAAGCGCTAGTCGAAGCCGTGAGACAACACCGACAGCAAGTCAACGCGGTAGGGAAAGAAGCCGTAGACGACCTGCGTGATAAAGTTCGTAATGAATTGATCAAGAAAATCGAAGGTCCAATCCGGCGTAAATGCAAGAGATTCGTCGATGACGAGAAACACATTGGCTCGGGCGTCAAGTCACGAATTCTTGAATTGTTTGAGCAACTCGCGGATGACGTCGTCGAGGCTGCCGCGACCCCAGCTGTTGAACTTCTTGTGGCAAGATTTAGGGAAGTGGAAAAGGAGATCCTCGCGGCCTTTGGTGACCATAGCGAACCACTCACCGAAGCTGCGGATGCGCTAATCCAGCGCCGGGAGAAGCGAATCCGAGCCGTGGACCCCCAGGCAGATCAATTGACGCGTGCAATCGAGTCGGCCTTGGCAGCAATGCCAATTGAGGTCGCTACATTCAAGAAAGAATTGCATGACTAATCCTGTGGTTGTCTATGAACGCATTCCGCATGTCGTGTTTCGAGAAACGGATGACTGGGGAATTCGCGTTTTTGATTTGGCTGCGCCCCCGCGTCGACTTTGGGGGAGCCAACTGACCAGTTCGGCTGCGGTTCGCACACATATTGACCCCTATCAGACTCAACCGTATCCACTGCCGGGTCAGTTGCTCAAATCGCAACTGGCTGACGGAGACACCTGGAGCGCGATGAGCAAACGGAGCCTTGCCCGATTTGAAGCATTCTTTCTGGCTTGTGAGGATCCTCAGCGCCGCCTCGACGTACGGAAAGTAGTGACGCTCGCCCATCAAGTGAGCCTGGTACGGCACATTCTCGACACGCCAGGCCGAAATCGAGTGCTGATTGGGGATGAAGTCGGGCTTGGTAAGACAGTTGTTGCGGGCCTGATTATTCAAGAATTGCTTGAGGCCAACCCAGGACTTCGAGTTCTCTATTTGGCACCGGCAAAGTTGGTTTCAAACGTCGGCCGTGAGTTCGGACGGCTCTCTTTATTCTTTCGGGAGTGGAAAGCCCAAGACGGGGACGCTCGTCTCGAAACGGATAGTCGGATTATCGCAAGCATACATCGCGCCGTTCATCCCAATCATTTTGACCGATTGCTGAAGCTGCGACCCTGGGATCTCATTGTCGTTGACGAATGCCATCATTTGAGCGACTGGAGTGAAGGTGGCGGCGACCCGGTCCTGAAATATCGTCTGGTCCGCGACTTGCTCGTCGCGCAGTCCGCAGAGAGCAGACTGCTCCTCTTGTCGGGGACGCCCCATCAAGCTCATGCTGCACGCTTCGACAATCTTCTGCGACTTCTTCAAGTCCCAGGGGAATCACAGGCCGCTGCCGCAGGACGAGTGATCTATCGTACCAAAGAGGATGTTCGCGATTGGGACGGGAATCCACTGTTTCCCAAACGGCAAGTCAATCCGCCGATCATTGTCGAGCTTGATCCGGATCATCAATCTTGGCTGACGGCGATCCACCACTACTTTCGTCCGCCGACCGTTGCCAGCAGTGAAGCGCTCCAACGTGCCGCAGGTTGGAAGTGTGCTCAGGCTCTCCAATGGGCGGCATCCAGCCCCAATGCGGGCTTGGGTTACCTCGTGCGTCAGGCTCTCCGCGCGGGGTGGACGTTGAAGCAACCGCCGTTGCCAGAGGCCATTGCCGCAATGCGCCCCTATCGTTCCGGTTCCGCGGACGAACCTGTCGACATGGTCTACCAGCGACTTGTCGCCGAAATTCGTCGCCAAGCCGCCGATGATGATGTTGAAGACATTGAAGAAGGCGCTGATGCTACCAGCGACGAAATCGATCATGAAGCACTGGCCTCGTTGATCAGGCAGGGAATTGATCTGGTAGTTTCGCCCCGTCAATTGAAATGGGAACGTCTTTGGCGCGACGTGCTGCAACCAGCCGGGGAAGAGAAAGTCGTACTGTTTGCCCAGCCGATCGAGACCGTTTTGGCCCTGGCGACATGGTTGCAAGGCCGTACAGCACAGCGTCCCGCGATTATTATTGGCGGACAATCGGATACGGAGCGAGATCAGCAGGTAGCACGCTTCCGGGATCTGAACGGCCCGCGTTTCCTGATTTCATCGCGTGCCGGGGGTGAGGGTATCAACCTTCAGTTCTCGCGCCGGCTCGTCCACCTTGACGTACCCTGGAATCCGATGGAGATGGAACAGCGGGTCGGACGTGTACATCGCTTTGGTTCACGAGAGACGATCCTCGTGGACACGATCGTTGTCCGGGACAGTAGAGAGACCCAGGCGTGGCGAATTGCTCGTGATCGCCTAGTTTCCATCGCTTCTACACTTGTGGCTCCAGACCGTTTTGAGACAGTTTTCTCCCGAGTAATGTGTCTAATTCCTCCAGAGGAGTTGCAGACCGTTCTGATCAACAGCCCAGCGTCGCCGCTGGCGGATGCTGAAGTTCAACATCTGTCTTCGCTCGTTGATTCCGGTTTCCGAAACTGGCAAACCTTTCATGATCGATATGCCGCCAACCAACGTCAGATTCGCGAGCAGCCGGCAGGACTTGCTCGCTGGAGTCAACTTCGGGACTTTCTCATTCATTATGGAGGAGCCCAGCTAGCGTCAGGAATCGGAAAAACTCGCTTCGTACAGAGCGAAGGACAAGTGCAAACCGTCGATGAGCCGGCGGATGTTCTAAAACTTGACAATGGCTCGCTGTGCTTTGCCGGCAATTTTGATGGGGGACTCTTCAGTGGACCAAACGCCGGAGATGTGGAGCCGCTCGGATTGAATGTTCCGCACGTGGCCGACTTGCTGCGCACCTGTGCGAGTCCACTTCACCCGACCGGTGCCGCCCACTTACGCTGGGGCGAAAATCAAAAGGAACTCCGGGCTCGACTAGGTAATGAGGTCGTCATCCTTGCATTTGCACGTCAGATTTTCCGCCTCAATTCGATGGGCGGGATTAACGAGGTCGGTACGGATTTGAGTGCGTACGCAGTCGGCAATGAGACGACTGTTGTGCTCTCTCCGGCCGACCGAGCTTCCTTGTTTGACATGAGTCGGCAAGCTACGGTCCGAGTACGCCCGATTGAGTCACAATTGTTCGAGCGTGCGGAGCTGGAAGAGTTGCAACTTGTCAATCAATTACGGCGACCGTCAGATGAGGAGATCAGGCAGGGGATTCGTCATGCGGTGTGGCCGATCCTTGCCTTGCATCTTACTTCGTAGCGACGTTTCTCTCGCGGTTCAACGAATGATCCATGATAGATCGAAGCCGCCCTGGCGGGCCATGCTGCCTGTCGCTCACACGATTTCACGAGCCCACCCGAAAGGTGCCTCCATCATCAACCATTCTGAACGGTCGAATGTGTTGAACGAAGACGACAAATGCTGCGACTCATTCGCCGTATTTTAATAGGTTTTCGGCACTCGTGGCTCCTACGAGTTTGTGGCCTTCATTTCGCTTCCGCTGCTTCCATGAACGACGTCCAATTCTTATTGGCAAAAAAGAAGACGGATCAGGAATATGTCTGACGTTCGCTCACCCATGTTTCGATTCATCCATGCCGCTGATCCTCATCTGGACAGCCCACTCCATGGACTGGAATCTCATGACGGCGCGCCGGTTGACGTGCTACGCGGCGCGACTCGGCGAGCATTCGAGAATCTGGTACAGCTTGCGATCGACGAGCGGATCGATTTTGTGGTCATTGCCGGCGACCTATACGATGGCGATTGGAAAGACTATAGCACGGGTTTGTTCTTTCGCAGTCAGATGGTCCGGCTAAAAGCCAGTGGCACTCCAGTCTACTTGATTGCCGGGAATCATGATGCCGCCTCGATCATCTCCAAGAAACTCAGCCTACCCGACAACGTACATGTGTTTTCCACACGCATGGCAGAGTCGTTCGATGTGCCAGGTCTGCCGGTCGTGATTCATGGCCGCGGATTTCCCAATCGCGCTGTTCCCGAAAATCTGGCTCAAGAGTATCCGCCAGCGATGCCGGATAAGTTCAACATTGGGCTGCTTCACACAAGCCTAACCGGGCTCCTCGGCCATGACACCTACGCCCCGTGCTCCGAACAAGACCTCCGGAACAAGGGGTATGGCTACTGGGCACTGGGACACATCCACCAACCTGCGGTGATTAGCGAAGACCCATGGATTGTTTTTGCGGGCAACTGCCAAGGACGGCATACCCGCGAGACCGGGCCACGCGGTTGTCGGCTGGTCACGGTGAATGATTCGGTCGAAGTGGAAAGCGTGGAGTGGCGCACGTTGGATGTGGTGCGCTGGCAGGATGTAAGGGTGAACCTCGACGGATTGGAGAAGGAAAACGAAGCGGTTCAGCGAATTCGCGAATCCCTCGCCGATGCGGTCGAGAAGGCCGAAGGCCGTCTGTTGGCAACTAGGATCACCTTGACCGGAGCATGCCGGCTGCATGGAAACCTACACCGGGAAGGCCAACACTGGCGGGCCCAGGTTCAGGCAATCGCGCAGGACTTCGGCGAAGATGTTGTCTGGATCGAGCAGGTCAAAGTCGCCACGTCACCAGTGTATGACCTTAGCGAATTGGCTGAGCGCGATGCTCTGACAAAGATCGTGCTGGAAACGCTAGACAAGGCGTCCCACGACCTGAGTGACTTGCCGGTTGACATCGTGGAGATGCTAAATGTCCTGCCTCTGGAAGTGCGGGCCGAGTTGGAAGCCGAATGGCAGCTGGACCAACGCTTCCCGCTAATGTCTGATGTGCGTGCCATTATCCTGGAGTCGCTCCAAACGACAGGAGGAACCACCACATGAGATTTCAGCGGCTGCAAATTCCGGCATTTGGACCATTTACGAATCTGGAACTTTCGTTTCCCGCAGCGGACAACGATCTACATGTGATGTATGGTGAGAATGAAGCTGGCAAAAGTTCCCTGCTACGGGCGATTCGCGATCTGTTATTCGGCATTCATGGCCAATCCCCGGACAACTTCCTGCACGATTATAAGAATCTTCGCGTCTTGGGTGAGATTGAGAACCAGGCAGGCGATCGGTTGGTGTTCCAGCGCCGCAAGGGCAACAAGAACACACTTCTGGACCAGGATGGAAGTCCGCTGTTGGACAGTACCCTCCGGCCGTTTCTGGGCGGCGTTGATCTGACATATTTTTCAGCGATGTTTGGGCTCGGAGGCAGCGAACTCCGCGAGGGTGCCGCGCAACTCCTCAAAGGCGAGGGCGAAATTGGCACTGCACTGTTTTCTGCTAGCCTTGGAGGCACGCCGATCCAGCGTGTCTTGGAAGCGATGGTTGCGGATTCCGAGATGCTTTTCAAAGGTCGGGCAACAGCCAATGTGTCCATCAGGCCAGCGGCGAACCGTTACAAGGATCTTTTGAAGCAAAGCCGCGACGCCACAGTCAACGCCGAAACATGGGGGCAGTTGGAAAAGGATTTGGAGCAACTGTCGGTAGCTAAGAAGAACCTGGAGGACGAGATCGACGAAATATCGCGCAATCTCGCCTGGGTTGACCGGTGCGAGGATGCTTTGCCGAGTGTCGGACGCCTGAACGATGAAATGAGATCACTGAACGAACTTCCCGCACTGCCGGAACTCGGCAGTGACTTTGTAGAGCGGGCGAGATCCGCCCGTCTTGCGGTCGGTTCGTCCAGCGACAAAGTTCGGACGCTCACGGAACAGATCACGCGACTCGATAGCCAACTGGCGAACTGTGCGACTTCCCCAGCGGTTCTAGCCGATGCGGATGCACTGGATTTGCTACACCAGGATCTGGGTGCATATCGCGAGCAGAAAAAGTTGCTGACTAAGCAGAAACAAGAAATGTCCGGCATCGAACCAAGTTTGCTGGCAGCGATGAAGTGTCTGGAAGTTCAAGGCAAGTTTGAGTCGTTGGAGTCATTGCGACTGAGCAGTGTTGCGCGGCTGAGCATTGAAGAGGCTGCGAATTCCTTACAGTCTGCGCTGAAGAATTACTCCGCCCATGGGGCTAATGCGGAAGAGTTGAAGACAGATATTGAGAAGGATGAGACCGAGCTAGCGTTGCTCCCGGAAACGGATCTGACGCCTCTCCGAGAAGCCTTGGCGGATGCCGCAGAGGCCACTGAAGCCAACAAAACGCTAACGGTGAGTCAGATGGCGGTCGACAAATTGATCCGCAGCATTGCGACCCATCGGGCCCTCGTGCCAGGTGTTCCCGAAGATCGGGATGCCGCCTCAAACCTCTCCGTTCCCTCCCCGGCCACTATTCGTAAATTCCGTGAGTGGTTTGTCAATCTTAATCGCGATATCGAGTTGGCCAATAACCTGATCCGTGACGAGAAGGAGATCGTCAGTACCATCGAGAACGATCTACACCGTCTTGAGCGTCGGGGGGAATTGCCCTCCGAGGAGTCTCTCAAGCAAGCCAGAGAGCATCGGGATCATGGCTGGCAGTTGGTGCTCGCGGAATGGAAGGGCGACGGCGCGAAGATTGAGTTGGACGACGGATTGCCTTTGATGGAGGCGTTTCCGCTCGCGATCACTAAGGCGGATAATATAGCAGATCAACTGCGCTTCGATGCGGAAGCTGTAGCTCAAGCCGAAGAGAAACGCCACCAGGTCCAGAACAGCCGAAAGAAAATCACCGAGGCGAAGGAGAAACTCGCATCACTTGAGCGTCAGATCGAAGAATGTCAGTCCTCGTGGGAGTCAGAATGGGCTCCGATCGGTGTCACTCCTCGTTCGCCCGATGAGATGGAGGAGTGGCGTGGGAACTGGGTTCAGTTCCGGGAGTTAACCAGCAAACTGAGAGAAGCTGAAGCGGAGTTCAATTCCAAAAGAACGAACGTGGAAAAGGCCAAGAACACCTTGGCGACTGCGTTGATGGATTCTCGTGAAAAGCCATATTCAGTGCTGTTCGAGGCCGCCAGAAGTCGGGTTCAAAAAGGGGAAGAATCAACTGGGGAGCGAAACGCTATCAGAAATCGCCTTGAAAAGTTAACAGACGATCTGGCGAGCCTTCATCGCAAATCGGCCGGTCTATTCGAGGCAGTCCAAACGGCGGAAGCAAACTGGAAGTTGAGGTGTCGGTCCGTGGGTTTGCTGGAAGACACAACTCCCGAAGCAGGCCAGAAGTTGCTGCAAGAACGGAAGGAACTCCTCTCGAAGTTTGACAGTTGGACCAAACTTTCCGCTGAAGCTGAGATTACGGCGGCCGAGATCCAGCGGTATGAACAGAGTGTTTCCACGCATGCGAAGTCGCTCGGGATTAAAGCGGATCGAGCAGAATTGCAGGAGGCCGGGCTATGGAATGTGCTTTCTCAGGCGAGGAATGCCCAGACACAGCATGAACAACTGATGTCTCAGATCGCGCATGCCAAATCTGAACTGCTGGACGCGGGAAAAGCGGAAACGAAGGCGATGGAAGCCGTGCAGGAGTTGATACGATTATCCAAGCTCAAGGACTCGGAAGAGCTGGAGCCACTGCTCGCTAACCTGGAGAAGCGTTCGACCATACAAGGTCGGATTGACAGTTACAGGGAAACTCTTGGTGGACTGGCACGTGGCCAGGGCGTGGATGATTTTATCACGCGTGTTCAATCTGAGAACGCCGATGATTTGCCCCAGCGAAAGACCCACCTGGAAGCAAACAAAAGAACAAAGAATGCAGACCATCAGGGGGTTCAGTCCAAGTTGGACGAGCTGAACCGTCAGAAGAATGAACTTGAGAAGGCTGGCGATAAAGCTGCGGATTTTCGGCAACAAGCGGAATCTGTGGCTGCGACCTTGAATCACGACGCTTCCCGGTACATCCGCCTGCGACTGGCTGCGCACTTTCTGCGGAATCAAATCGAAAGGTTTCGAGAGGAAAATCAGGGGCCATTGCTGGAAAAATCAGGACAAGTGTTCAAGCAGATAACGCGAAATGCCTTTGACGGTCTCGCGGTGGAATTCAATGACGCGGACATTCCGGTAATGGTTGGCCGCAGGGCAAACGGGGCGAATGTTCCTGTGGAAGTAATGAGTGACGGATCCCGAGATCAGCTATATCTTGCCCTTCGGATTGCAGCGATGGATCGTTATCTGGAGGAGCACGAGCCAATGCCGCTCATCCTGGATGATCTTTTGATGACGTTCGATAATGAACGAACGAAGGCAATCATTCCGCAACTCGTTAATCTCGCCAAGCGGACTCAGATTTTCCTGTTCACGCACCACGAACATCTTGTTGAACTCTGCAACGAGACGGTGGGCGAAGGTCAGTTTACGCTCCACCGACTTAGTGCAAACACTAGCGGGGGATCAAGGTCTAAATCCGGCTGAGGTAGATTTGCCAGATTCTGATCGGGGTCACCGCGCCCGTTGGCTCACGGAATAGGGGCTCGCATACTTCGCTAATTGGCTCACGGATCATTGATCGCGAGCCGTACTATCGGGTTGTCGATCCGGAGGTCAGGAGAGGCACAGCAAGTGCGTATTCATTTCTTCCATTTTTTCACGGCGCTGGGTGCCTGGCTTCGTAATCCGTTGGTTTTAACTCCCTTTTGGCGGACTCGCCGGCCACATGGTACAAAAGCGAACTGGGTTTTGTGGACCGTTGATGCGGGAACATCCTGATGAAATGCGTTCTGAGACTGGCCGTCTTATTGCTGATGTCGCACACGGCGGTTGAGGCTGCGGATGTGCCGTCTCCCAAACCGATGATCGGAAATCTCGCCGCAGGAAAGGTGCTGTATCTTGGCAACAGCATCACGCTACACGGCCCTGCTCCCGCCATTGGCTGGACAGGGAACTGGGGCATGGCGGCCAGTGCCAAAGAGAAGGATTATGTCCATCTTCTCACCGCGGAGATTGCCAAAGCTACCGGCGTAAAGCCGGAGATCAAAGTCCGTAATGTCGCTGACTTTGAACGCGGATACGGCAGCTTCGACATCGAGAAAGAACTCAAGGAAGCGCTGCACTTCCAACCGGACCTCGTGATCGTGGCCATTGGCGAGAATGTGGCCGAACTCACCACCGACGAGGCACGAGACAAGTTCGCCGCCGCGTTCGCAAACCTACTGTCGATCCTCAAAGAGCACGGCCAGCCGACCATCTTCGTCCGTAGTTCGTTTTGGCCGCATGAAGTCAAAGACGGCATCCTGCGAAAGGCGAGTGTGGACGCCGGCGTCACGTTCGTGGACATTGCCAAAGTGGGCCGCGATAAATCCAATGCGGCGAGTTCCGAGCGGAAGATCGAACATGCCGGCGTCGCGGGCCATCCCGGTGACAAAGGGATGAAAGCCATTGCGGATGAGCTTATCACGGCCATCCGTCGAAAAGGTGGGCTCACCGAGAAGTGATTGGGCAGTCGTCTCGTGAAACACTCGGGAGACGACGGCATCGCCTTCAAAAAAAATAATCTTGCGCGTGGCCAGCAGATCGACCTGGGCTGACGTCGTCTGAGTGTTGAGGTTGATGGTGACGGAACGAACTCGCTGGATGGGCCTTGCCGTCTTCCTTGTGATCTGCCTCAGTGCGGGTGGCCTCGGAGCCATCGCGACCACACCGGAGATTGACGGCTGGTACAGGACCGTCACCAAGCCCGCATGGAACCCTCCCGACTATGTCTTCGGCCCGGTCTGGACTACGCTCTATTTCACGATGGCCATCGCGGCCTGGCTGGTCTGGAGACCGGCGGGATTCATCGCCGCCAAGGGACCTCTCGTGTTGTTTGCCCTACAACTGGCCTTGAATGTCGCATGGTCGTGGATCTTCTTCGGTCTTCACGAGCCCGGTTGGGCCTTCGCGGAGATTTTGATCTTATGGACGGCGATTGCGGTGACACTTCGTGCGTTTTTCCAGCGTTCCAAGCTCGCCGGTTGGCTGCTCGTGCCGTACTTGGCATGGGTGAGCTTCGCTGCGGTGCTCAACTTTGCCATCTGGCGGCTCAACTGGCCATCATGACAACGATGCCCGTTTGTGAATGAATGTCACCCGATTTTGATGAGTCCCGATGAACAGACTTCTCGCGATGTTGATTCCGACCGTCGTCCTCTTCGCACGAAGCGCGGTTGCCGGGGTGGATTTCAGTCAGTCAACCGTCTCTTCCGACCTGGAAGCGGTTCCTGCGGGGACCGTGGTGACGGTGAATGTGGTTCTCAAGAATTCGGGGGAGACGGCGTCGGAGGGGACCGATGTGCGAGTTCGGTTTCCGCATAACGGGTTTCTCGTGCGGATTGACGAGTTGCCCGAGCTGAAGCGCGACGACAACGATCGCGAGGTGACAGCGGTTGTGAACATTCCCGCTGGAGGGGAGTCTCGCTTTTCGTTCGACCTGCTGGCATCCCGCAAAGAGGCGCAACATACCCTGTCGTCGGAGATCGAAGTCCGAAACTTTCTGGCGGAGGCCCGGTTGGACACCGCGTTTTCGATCAAGATCAGCAACGCAACGACCACGGCGGGAGTCGTCATCGGTGGATTGAGGTTTCATCCCGCCGCGTTCTGGTTGCTGGGATGGATTGTCTTCGGTGGATTGTTTTTCGTCTGGATGCGATCCCGGTTGCAGTGGGTCCGGGAACATCCGCAGTCCAACACGCTGCCGTCTGATGTCCGTCGACTCCCCGCGTTCGGGCTCGTCGCATTGATGATGGTGCCGCTGGCGTTTCTGATGGTCGGGGCTGGACTCGCGTGGCGGGATCTGCAAACCCTGACGAACTGGAAAGAGGCTCAGGCGACCATCCTTGATCGACGCGAAGTCATCCGGACTGAGTCGCGAAAGGAAACCGGGAAGCGGAGACAAACCAGTACCACCCGTACTCCGGAATTTGCGCTGAAATATCAAGGGGGCGAGCGCGAAATGATTTCCTCCGGCTTCGATACCGGGACATCCCTGCACATCGGCGGCCAAGTGCTGGGGAAGGCCGTGATGGATGGATGGGTCGCTGGCAAAACGATTCCCTGCTGGTACGACCCCGCCGATCCCTCCAACGTCGTCGTCCGGCGGGGCTTTGGCGGAGCCTACATTTTCTACCTCATCCCTTTGCCAATTCTCTGGTTCGGACTGAGGCAACTGCGAAAAGTCGGCAAAGCCGTCAGGCAGCTTGATGAACTCGAATTGGCGGTCAGTTAGAGTCGTGCGGTCGTTTATTAGCCCCGCCTGCTGCGGATGCGAGTGGAACGCTGTCGACCGCACCCTGCCCCGGGGGCCCCGTATCTTTCCAACCGCGACCATTACGACTTTCGAACCCGAACGACTCGCTGTGTCTTCCTCTCATGACGCCCATGCTCTTCCGATCTGGGCCAGACAACTCGGCCGCGGACCGAGCCGGTTGGCGAATGAAACTGCCAAGTCCATCCAGCTTCACATATTTCGCGCCCAGAAAGCCTCTAAGGCGTGGGGAAAGCGCCCACAGACGGGAGCGGCTGGGGGCGCAGGGAATTTTGCAAAAAGAATGTTGTCAGCAGTATTCTTTGCTTGATTGCGCAGGTGTTCGTCCGTAAAACTTGAGACGCCTTAACAACATGGTGGCCTTTCCGAACACACCGGCCACATTTCGCGAATATCAAAACTCAGTAGAGTTCGATCCTTCGCGGTGAGTCAACGACAAGTCAGATTCGACTTTCACTGAGTTTGGCATTGCCCGCCGGGCAGCCAACCAAAGTCATCTGACACCGACCGCAATCTGCGGTCTACCCAAGGATCGGTCTGGTTGATCAGCCGGGGATTTCCTCGGTGGTTTGCGCCAGAAAGACGCAGCATCCCGCAACACTTTGCCTGCGGCGTCTTTCCTTCAACTCAGCCCTGTCGCTCGTGCCCAAGACGTCTGGCACGATCCCCATTCTGACCTGGGATGGTCGGTGGTTATGCGGCCGTACGCCGCATGACCGGTACTGGTTCACAATCCGACAGAGTTCCGACGGAACTCAACCCAAATATGGGAGTAGGCACAATGCAAGACTCGAAAATCGGCTGGACTCATCACACTTGGAACCCTTGGTGGGGGTGCAACAAGGTCTCAGAGGCATGTAAGTTCTGCTATATCGGACCGATCATGCGGCGCTCCGGGAACGAACCGTTCCACGGTCCGATGCGGACCACGACGACTTGGAAGATGCCCTTCATCTGGGATCGGAAGGCGGCTGAGACCGGCCAACGCCTGCGCATCTTCACCTGTTCGATGTCCGACTTCTTCCATCCCGGAGCCGACGGCTGGCGGGACGAAGTGTGGGAGATTATCCGTCGGTGCGCAAACCTCGACTTTCTGATCCTGACCAAGCGCCCGGAGTTGATCCTCGAACGACTCCCGCGCGACTGGGGCAAAGGCTATCGCAACGTCTGGCTGGGAGTGACCATCGAGGATCAAAGCCAGATCCAGCGGCTTGACCTCCTCGCGAAGATCCCGGCTGCGATCCGCTTCGTGTCCGCGGAGCCGCTGCTCGGCCCCGTCCGCTTTGGTCGACGAATTGAGAAGCTCGACTGGGTGATTACCGGCTGCGAGAACGCGGCAAAGGAGAGCCGTCGGGGGATGAGCACGGACTGGGTTCGGAGCATCCGCGACGAGTGCGATGCCGCTAGCGTGTCGCTGTTTCACAAGCAGTATTTCCAGGGAACGACGCTCACTTTCGATGGACTGATTGATGGTGTCGTTCGTCAATCCTGGCCGCGTTCCCCGTTCGCTCGCTGAAGTCGCCTGAGTGAGAGCGGACGACTGATTCGCTAAGCGCAGGAGCCTTCGACCAGTCGACAACACAGCATCGAGGTCGGTCGACGCAGGACGTGTCGACCGACCAAGTGTGCCCGCAGACCTTAGGTCAGCGGGCGAGAAATACAACATCGTGCCAGTCTACTCCAGCAATTTCAGTAAATCGAAGGAACACGAACATGCAAGACCTGAATCAAGCGATGATCGAACGCCTGCGCACCTCGAAGCAAGCGGCACAAGCCCAAGCCTACGCGGATGGTCATAACTGCGGCCGGAACTGGGCGGAGACGCAAGCGGAGTGGGTTGAACTCACCCGTCTGGTCAAGGTCCGAGACGAGCAGCGGCAGTGGAATAACTGGGAACACTTCTTCGGTGGCCATGATTCCGTCTGGTCTGCCGGTGAGACCCTGCACCAAGTGCTCATGGGTGGGGATGAACTTTACGCGAAATTGAGCAAATCCAGACGACGGCACGAAAGATTGAGTGCCAGGAGCAACTGTTCGTGAGATGATGAATCATATCGAGTCAGCGTGTGCCGCATTGGAGCGCGTCACGATCGGGACGCAGCGGTAACCCTGGCATCGGTTTGATTCGATGGTTCAAAGGCCCAATGGATTGGAGATCCCCGCATGAACGCCGAACTTGAGCACCGCGCGTGGCATATCGCCGGGCATGCCTATGCCGCAGCGATGTGTGGTTTTCCGGTTTACAAACTCGGGCTCGATGGCTTTTCCGATACCGATATTGAGCAGCGCGGCACAGCACGGCGTCTGGATCCGTGGACGATGATCCGTGTGCCACACTGGCAGGGGGTCGATGGCGGTCGTGATCATGCGCGGGTGATGGAAGACTTGATGAGCATTGCTTTAGCGGGACCGTGTGCCGAACTTTTGCACCGCGAGATGCCATGCGACATTGCGCACGTCCAGCAGTTTGCGATCGACTGGGATCAAGCGTGGAAGACCGCGGGCTTCTTCTGGGAGGAGGAGCCGCTGCGAAGGAGTTGGCTGGAGCGATGGATTCATAGCAGTCCTGCGGTGATCTCTTATGGTGCGCACGACTTCTACACGAGCGTCGCCGGGAAGTTGCTGGCAGAAGGAACAGTGACTGGCGAGGAAGTGCAGGCGGCATGGGATCGACTGAAGGCGGCCGAAAAGCGGAGCCGTTGCCGACGGGAGCCACTGAGAAAACCGGTCTTGCTGGATTTCGACGATCCGGAATGTCCAGAGGAAGATTGCT
>JAKFVC010000136.1 GCA_021732415.1 Planctomycetaceae bacterium | reverse complement strand
CAAAGTGAAAGTGGTTACCAGAAGAAGCTATGGCTTTCGCACTGCAAACGTCGCGAAACTCGCGCTATTACACAACCTTGGGCACCTTCCTGAGCCCAAATCAACCCACACATTTTGCTGACGAACCTACTTCCTGAACCGCCTGCAGCAATTCCGTGACACCTCCGGCAGTGTCCTGGAAAATACGATTGTGCTCTACGGAAGCGGGGCGAGTACCACCCACAATCCGTTGAACCTCCCGACACTCATCGCGGGGGGAGGCAACATGGGGCTGAAGCACGGCAGTCATTGGCGGAAACCAAACACGCGGATGTCGGATCTCTATCTCAGCATCTTAAGATCGATGAAGATCGAAACCGCCAATTTCGCCGACAGTTCCGGAGTGCTGAGCGATTCGATCTTCTCAAAGGTTTAATTCCACGATGTCTCTTGGCCGAACATGCGGATCGTGAAGTCGTCGCACCACGACAAACGCTGATCGAACGATGCCAGGCCGGTGCATTTCGTCTTGAGGAGCCTCGGCGATTTCATTGGCACGACTTTGTACGAGACAAGCATGGCACAGAATGTGCAACTCTCTGACTGCCGTGCCAGTCCACATGTCCGCCCCTCCCGCTCAGTCAGGTGAGATCGGGCGAACGAACATTCGAGAAACTCTACGAACACTGGAGATTATCATGCCTGGCGTCGATCCCGCTTTAGATGTCTCGATCGATCATCACATTCGCACTTTTCTGAAATCGCTCAATGCGGCCGGTGGTCAGCCACTGGAGGAAATGTCGCCGCCCGACGCACGTGCGGTGCTGACGGGTCTCCAGAACTCCGTCCCGCTTGACCTGCCTCCCGCCACGGTCCAGAATTTAAAGATCTACCCCGGCGGCGAGCAGATTGACTTGACGATCGTTCGCCCGGCCGGCGAGGTCAACACCACACCGGCGTTCATGTTCTTTCACGGCGGCGGCTGGGTGCTGGGGGACTTCCCGACCCACGAGCGACTGGTGCGAGATCTCGTGGCGCTGTCGGGCGCTACGGCCGTCTTCGTGAACTACACTCCGTCACCCGAAGCTCACTACCCGGTCGCCATCAATCAGGCTTATGCCGCGACAAAATGGGTCGCGGAATTTGGCCATGAGATTGACGTCGACGGGAACCGACTAGCCGTCGTTGGCAATAGCGTCGGAGGCAATATGGCTGCCGTCGTAGCACTCATGGCCAAAGACCAGGGCGGCCCCGCAATTCGATTCCAAGCTCTGCTGTGGCCGGTGACCGATGCCAACTTCGATACGCAGTCGTACCACGAATTCGCCGAGGGCCGTTTCTTAACCCGCAACATGATGAAGTGGTTCTGGGATAATTACACCACCGACCCGCTGGAGCGCGCGGAAATCTATGCTTCGCCGTTGCGGGGTCTGACCGAGGAACTCCGCGGACTGCCGCCAGCATTAGTGCAGACGGCCGGCAACGACGTGCTGCGGGACGAGGGCGAAGAATACGCCCGCCAGCTGGATCTCGCCGGTGTGGACGTCATTGCGACGCGCTACAGTGGGATGATTCATGACTGGGGGCTGTTGAATCCACTCAGCGAGGTCCCAGCAACTCGGGCTTCAATCTTACAAGTTGCGGAAGAACTTAAACGGCACTTGCGATAGTCGACATCAATCGCCCCGGATTCTTCGAGCCATTTCGAAAACACATCCGCACAGAGAAAACAGAGCTACGACAATTCCTCTGTTTTCTCAGTGCCTCTGTCGCGAATCTTCCAAGTCCTTGATCCCACGTACACACCCTTCACCCTTCACCCTTCACCCTTCACCCTTCACCCTTCACCCTTCACCCTTCACCCTACGCGACTTCTTTGAACCCTTTGATTTCTTCGAACGTCCTGGTGAGCGGCACCGCGCTAGCCACCAGTTCTGCATTGCCATGGATGAGAAGAACCGGTGGCTAGCGCCATTCCGCTCACAAACAAAATCCCCGTTAGCCGAATCGGCCGAAGGATTCACCACGAAGTCGTGCCCGATATTTCTGCGGAAGTGAAATAATGCGACTCTATCAATTGAGTTATTTATGTTTTGTAGTGGTCGCGTTTTTTGCGATGACGTCTTCTGCCGCGCCGCCTGGCCATGCCAAGCAAGCTGTATATGAAACCAAGATTTTCACGGACGGGGATCTGCTGTTCGTGGACGTCCATCAGAACAAGCGGATTTATCGATTTGTCGTCGACACTGGGGCATCTCATACCGTTGTGGATTCGACAACATTTAAGGATTTGTTGTTGGCCGAAGCTGCAACCGTGACAAAGGAGACTGCGAATGGTGGAGTTCGAGTTCTAAAATTCAGAAATCCAAAAGATTTCCTGGTAGGTGGCAAGTTGCCGATACGATCGAGTCATCTAGGTTGTATCAATCTCGCTACGATCAGTGCGATGCACGGAGCAAGAATTGACGGCGTACTCGGCTGCGATTTCTTGGGCGACTATGTTGTGCAGTTTGATTTTGATCGCGAACGCTTGGTAATCGGGAGCGAAATTCCCAAATCAGCAGCGGCCTCATTTCGATTCACTCGGAGCCAACTCGGATGCCCAATCGTGACTGCCGGGGTATCGAACTCAAGTAACGATGATCGCAAGCCACGAGAATACGTCGTTGATACCGGCTCGGCGGGTCCGCAAGAAATATCCCTGAATCACGACCGATTTCAAGAGTCCATCAACGACGGAACTTTAATGTATGCTGATCGCATTGCTGCGGTAGACATCTCCGGAAACTACCGGCCCCGAAAGGGTGAGATTCGCGGATTTGCAATGTGGCTCGATACACCAGCTCAATTGAGGGTTAGCGAGAACAGAACAGATTCTCAGAATTTGTTGGCATTACAGTTTCTATTGAGATTCCAGCTGACGATCGATTTTCCAAAATCGACGATTTATGTTGAGCCCCGCAAATCTTGGGTTCCAGTTGACTGGAAGGATAAGTGCGGGCTAGAGCTGATTCGCCCTAACAGGGAAGTACTAGTAGCTGAGGTCCGACAACAAAGCCCCGCCGCCAGGAACGATCTCCGCAAAGGCGACGTAATCGTATCAATTGACTCTGTTGCAGCTTCGAAACTGCGCCTGGTTCCATTGCGACGAAAGTTCTGCGAGGAAGGCAAATCGATCCAATTGTTGATACAACGAGGGTCAAAGCAATGGGTGTCTGATCTGACTCTGACTGATTATCGAAAGCCAGTCACAAAGGCTGATTTCGAATAGCCCCCGTGAGGCAGATAAGGGGTTGAGGTCGCTCAAGAAGACGTCAGGGATCACGATCAAAGAGACTTGACCCCTTATCTGTCCAATGACGACGACTCATACATGACATCGAACGCCGCGTCTGCCATAAATGGGTGATCAGGCATTCAATCCGGCTAGTCGGCACGCGACCAATTTCTGGCTGTAATACAGCTGCAACAAAGAACAAGAAGTCGGGTTGACGAACAGGCTTCCTGTAGACCCAGGTTGCAGTAGCAACCAGGCCTACCCCGCCCAGCGTCAGCCTAAATCTCCTGGTCTCCGTTACCCCATGCTTTCAGGGCATACAGGTTCTCGAGCCATGTAAGACCAAATTCCTTGTCATGACCTGGCAAGCCCTTGATTATGGAACGCCATTGTTTCTGGAGATGAGCCAAGGCATCCTGCAACTTAAATTCTCCGCACAAGATAAATGCATGCTCCCGCATCATCGCGGCCAAGGCCTGCCGTTCGTCAGCCTTAAGTCGCTTGGGAGTGCGTCTGGGAAATATCCCCAAATTCGGAGAATACCCCAGCACTACGAGCGTACTCGGCTTATTGACAGACTTCATTAAGGATTCAATGAATGTCGCGTCGCGCAAGCACGCACAGCAGATCAGAGCGCCGTTGAAGAACTCCTCACAGCTCTTTAGGTTCAGCAACACTTTTTCATCATTGGCAAATTGATCGTTGTACAGGCCGTGTGAAGAACCATGGCAAGCAAAGAAGCCGTAAACTCTAGTAAACTCTTGATCGAGCTTCTTAAGGGTCGAGTTGATTGAGCTGCGTTTCGCGTTGTTTCCGTGAAATTCGTAGACGGTGTGATTTTGCTTTTTTAACAGACTGGGAACGAGAGCGCAAGCCCGCGAAATCTCTCTTGTAAGATCGTCGTGGCTCGTCGCGGCAAAAATGACAACTTTCGATCCCATCCGCGCCCCCAGTCGGTCAATCGAAGTCTGCTTCACAATTATGTCGTCTGACCGCACGCCCCACTGCGCGATCGAACATCCGTAGCATATAACTTTGTTGCGGTTAGATTTGGCACAGTCCTACCTCGCTGCTTATGCACGACCCTAAGGCAAGGTCGCATTTTCAGCAGTGGATTGCTTCTAGTTCATTCCACAGGAACGCCAGTCGCTTGCCAAGTTCCGACCCTGATAGCACTTCTCGATAGATATCAAAAAGATTCATGTAATCCTCAGCCTCGCCTGGGCGCTGGTAGCATTTGCGAGTTGGATTTTCACTCCCAAACGAAATGTGATATCTCAATTGCCGGAGCACAGATTGATTCCAATACTCCTCATAGAGCGAGAACATGCACTTCCGGAGAGCCTCGGGGTCTCCCTTATGTAACGGAACATTAATCTTGCGGTCTTTAAATAGCTTCACGAATTCAGAATCACTCTTGCTGTTTGTGTGCAGAACGACCTTCATAAGCGGCAATAGATTTGAACGATGTCGTTCGTCCAAGTACCCCATACCAACACTATCCGTGATTAACAGGCACGGCTCGAATTGACCGGGTGCCCGTTTCATTTCCCTTTGCAACTGTCTCAACGTCGAACAGCGGATGATTTGAGGCGCACCTAACAAGCTTGAGCCAAGTGACTTCAATACCCAATCGTCACTGACTGATTGAGTGTCCCGATACAGTTTATCGAGCGAATCGTCGTTATCGTCTGCGATCACGATTGCAGGTTTGGGAAGTACGTTTCTTGCCATCCGAAGATTCCAGGGAAGTCAAATATTTAAAGCTGTCAGCCGACAACCGGCTTTGTTGGAAACGCGAGTTCAAAATCCGTTGAATCGGTTTTGTTGAGGAAGGTCAAGTTCCAACCACTATCCAGCGCCAACATCCGCGCATACGCAAGCCCGTGTCCCTCGCCAGATCCTCCAGACGCTACCTCACGAGGGCTGTCATTCATCGCCATCTTAACTGCTTCTGGCAACTGATCACCAGTGTTAGACACTACAATCGCGACCGAAGTTCCGACCGTTGCCCTGCAGGTAACCGAAATCTTGAGTTGATTGTGAAGCCAGCGGCCACTCTTCGCGGATCTAAGAGTGGCTTCTGCTGCATTGGTCAACAACTTCACCATGATCCAAGGAAAGGGTGACCAGCAGCTTGTTTCGCTGCGCGTAGATAATGGAACACAGCCTTCCAACCGGTTAAATCTAATACGGATAGTCTCCGCAATTCCAATATTGTAGAGAAATGGGGCAACGAGTTGTTGAACCAGTTGAAGCTCACTGCCGATTGACTGTGGTTCCCTTTCCTTCGTGGCTAATCCGCGAAGAATTCCCAAGGAGTTCCTCGCTTGACGGTAGATTTCTGCCAAGTCCGTAATGTTTTTGGAGCCCAACTTGTCGTCTAGTCGTTCGAGAGCACCGGTAACGATATCGCTTATCGCGTGCCGTAGCACATCAGCCGCCAGTCCTTCTCGTGCGAGGGCAGCAGTTAGCTGACGCGACGCCAGCGTGCCCGCGACGAGAGATGCACTGCCCGTGATGGTGGCGATCCATTGCATTTCCGATTGCGTAAATTGAGTGTCAGTTGCGCCCTGCCGGTCGAATACCAACTTTGCAACGACGTTTCCGGTTGAGTCGAGAATTGGGGCTTCAACCCATTCCGAAAGGCCAGCTTTGTCAAATTGCTTAATCTGGGGGACTCGTTTATAAAAACGTGTCGTAAACTCACCCGACCGCCGCCAAACCTGCGAAGAGACTGAACACAAGAGTGGCCGCTTCCCTTCCTTCAATGCATTCAAGGTTCCCAGTGTTGTCTCGTCCTTAGGAAGCATACGCCCTTTAAACCGCTCGAGTTGCCGATCACCAAACTGCGACAACCCCTGTTGATCTTGGCCATTGATTAAGAAGGACCGAATTCGGGTCGACACACCAGCCTGATAGGCCGCTACGGAAACGGAATAGAGGAGTGACGGCAAATCTTGCAGCTTGTCTCCCACGCAGTTTGTGAACCACACATTGTAAACTCGAGCAGCATGGACACGTTCGAGCGCTTGCGATCCTAATCGACTTAATTCGATCAGCAGCGGAATATCCGCTCTCTCAGAGATTGGTGATTCATCTTGCCTTTCCACGTGTACCGTGTGCGACACGTGACCGTGAGACGAGACAAGTGGAACAACGGCAAAGTGCTTTAGTTTTCCATCGGCCAGCGCATCGGGATGAACTCCTTTGTCCGAATCAGGGTTTCGCACGATGACGGGCTTGGCCGATTTTGCCGCAATCACCTGGCAATCTTGGCTGTGCTCTTCGAAACCACGGTGGGTTCTCGCGCATACCTTTTCCATTTGAGAATCGCCCCACGAATCCAGCCCATTAATCGTGCCATGCTGCCAGTGAACTTCACACAATAGCCCGCGCAAATAGTGCAGCTTCTTGAATGCCAGGATTAGCTCGGCGAAGACCTGCTGCTCACTGGAGCATTTTTCGAGTGCGATCCCGCACTCCTTGACAACATCTCTTTCTGTCGCAAGCTGTGTGGCAAACCTTTCAATCAACGCGCGGCCAACTGGCCAAGCAGCGTGGGCAGCCAATAAGGCAAATGCCGCTTCATCCCATGCGGTGTATGCATTTGCTCGAGTAGTTTCGCACGTCAGGACACCCAAACATTGGGGAATTGTAATCTCGGCCTGCTCTCGTTCTTCACCGAACACGATCGGGGCTGACATATGGGAAACGCTGTCTGGAAACAGAACAATCGAATGTTTCTCAGCGTCTACTTGCAGGCTTCTGTATGGACGCTTCGACATGAACACACGGGCGGCGATAGAGTTTCTTTCGTCAAGAACGTACCTGGTGGAATTGAGTTCTCGATCACGATATTGGCGATCAGGCGAGGAAAGTGTTGCCGCAATGACGAGCTGAGTAGCATTAGGGCTTAGCAACTTTGCATCAATTCGAATCTTCTCGTCAATGGCGGGAGCGGGTCTTGACGGAATGTTTGGAGCAAACTTGTCGAATGGCCGCGGGTGAACGACGAGTCCCGCAATTTCCACATAGTGCGCCAAAATCTGCTCCGGGGTCGCGTCGCGAGAAAAAACTCGCCGGTCGATCATTACCAGATGTAACAACCGTAGCGTCTTGAGTGCGTTGACGTCCTTCATCGCCGCATTCGCCAAGCGCCCCACCAGAGAAAGTAGCCACATTTCGTGCGCGCTATAAACCGGTCCGCCAAATGGACGATTTATGTATAAAAGACCAACATAACCATCTGATGTCCGGAGTCGAATTACAGCCGACACATTCTCAGCAGATACAATGGCAACGAGTTTTCTACCGACTGCTTTTAGATCGGTCTTCACGCGGCGAAGGTCGCGCCTCTGGTTATTCGCCGCGCAGTACGTCTCGCGATAATGCCAAGTCATCACTTCAGCGCTTATATCAGGCCGATAGAAAATAGCGCGGTGCGCTTCGAAGTTCACGACGTCATTGGCTACGAGAAGTGCGAGTTGCAGTGCTTCCTCAACAGGAGTCATCCGGGCACACTCTGCTGGATTCGATTTCGGGAGGTTCGAAGGAAAACAGTACGGGTTCTTCGTCGCCAAGTCGCGATCTGAGCCCATTTCAAACGAACGGAGCTGGAACAAGACATGGCGTGCAATGTGTTACGAACTGGGGCAATTGGAAAGCACCGATTGCGAACTCTGCATTCGATCAGTGCAGTTTCCGTTTGCAGCGACAATTAAATCAGATGAAGAACGCCTATCAAAGTCGTCCGGCTTGCTAGAAATAGAGAGATAGGAATAGATCCAGAGCAAAGTAACACTTGTATGATCGCATGTCAACTCGCAGTTTGGGGTCCGGACGCTCCGCAGCCCAGGTTTGCTTTGCAAATCAGGTCTACATGATGCATGTTCGGGAAGCGATTGCCTCGGAGTCTTCGGGCTCTCCCAGGTTCAAGAACTTTGGGCCCCCTAGCTCAATAGCTGATTCGTTTGACTCTCACCCCAGGGGTCGTTTGCTCTACAAGTTGTCCCTGATTAGCATACATTCAGTATTCCCTGTGTGCCACCGTGGAGCATTCCTTGCAGCGTTACTTCTACTCCGATCCCATCGCGACGTTCCTGCACAAGGACGAGGCGGCGATAGTTGGTGAGCTGGCGACGAATAACGCCTTCGCCTTGGACGTCACTCAGCGAGATGCCTGGGTGCGGGAGATTGTCGTTCTTAAGGGGGCTTTGCGGGCGATTGCGGTGCCGGGGCGCGTCTACTTTGAGTACTCGATCCCTCGGCTGGGGCGGCGGGCTGATGTTGTGCTGTTGTTGGGGGCCGTCGTGTTTTTGCTGGAGTTTAAGGTTGGCGAGGCGGGGTATCCGGCGGCGGCTGTGGATCAGGTTTGGGATTATGCTCTGGATCTCAAGAACTTTCATGAGACGAGTCATGAGTGCTTGATCTCGCCCGTGCTCGTGGCGACTGAGGCGGGGGAGCGGGTGCCGGTGGTAGCTCAGTCGGGAGCGCGCTCGATCGCTCACTGCCAGGGACATTAACGCACAGTATCTCCGCCGCAATCCTCTTTTCTCGCAGAGTCTCGAATAGTCCTTCTCTCGCAAATGCTTGATACACGTTGAGATTTGTCGCATTGTCGAAGCAATCCCCGGATCTCGAACTGATTCGCGCCGACTGGCATGACGGTTGCTTTCATGATGCCCTCGACTCATGCAGCTTGCGTTGGACTGGCATTCTCGCCCTGACCAGAGATTCCAGCGACTGCCATGAATCATCGTCGTTCCAGCCGACACGGCCTTTGGTCCTGGATTTTCGGTTGAATCCGAAACGTCACACTTCTATTTCATGGAGGAATTCGATCATGTGTCACAATCTGTCAACTCGTGTTTTAATCCTCGCGGCGATTGCCTGTGGTGTAACGACCGTGGCGAGTGCCGACCCGCAGGCTCCGGTTCCCAATATTCCTCATGCGCCACCTGGCTATCTGTTAGTTCACGAGGAACTGTGGACTCACTTGATGGATGAGACCGGCCGGCATTTTGATCGAGCTCGCGATGCGTTCCTGAACGGTCATGTCCGGACATCTGCAGTCGAGCTGCGGAAGGCCGCCATTATGATGAGAATCGAGGCGTCCAATGGACACGAACGAGCAGACATGACCTTGATTCATGCGGCTCGCGAGCTTGAAGCCCTCGCACAATCGATACTCAGTGGTAAGAGTACTGACTCCATTGATGAGCTGGATGCATTATCCGCACATGCTCTCGCTGTCCTGGCGAAACACGCCCAGATGAAGGCCGCGGCCGCCTGGAAACTGCAACACAGCCGACGCTCAGGTCAGTACCTGCGTGCCGCTGCTGATAACCTGGAGCGGGCCGCGTTCCGCGCCCGCTCACAGATCACGGTCGCCACGTCGGGTGCGATTAAGAACGCCCGACTGCTGTCCGAAAGGTTGGTCGATGGAACTGAAAATGCGGTCGATGAAATCAACACAGGTATCGAGTCTATCGGGCATCAGATCGAGCACTTCGAACATGCGTTGATGCGACGGCCCGAATGAAGTCGGTGTGTCGACGAACAGCCTCCAAGCACAGTCTATCCAAATCGAAGCGATCGCCGTGATGTCCTTAATCCGGCGATCGTGGTGTTAGTGCCGCAATTTCCTAACCTCATACATAAAAGAGACACCCCGATGATCCACGAAGTTGAAGGCGATATTCTCTCGACCACTGCTCAGGCAGTCGCGCATGGAATTGGTCCGAATGACGAGTTCGAGAAGGGCCTGGCATTATCTCTTCGCGAAAAGTGGCCGTCCCTCGCCAAGGATTACCGCCATTACGCGCACCGGGTTCATCCCAAAGCCGGCGAACTGTGGACGTGGGGCGGAGTGGGGGGCATTCGGATCTTCAACCTGCTGACTCAAGAGGGATCGTTTGATCACGGGGCAAAGTCAGGACGCGCCACCGTTGCCAACGTGAATCATTGCCTGCGTCGATTGCGGCATGAACTGGAACACGAAAAGATCCGCAGCCTGGCTTTGCCACGACTGGCGACGGGGGTCGGCGGTTTGGACTGGAAGGACATTCGCCCCTTGATTCAAACGCACCTGGGTGACCTGGGAATTCCCATCTTTGTCTACTCGACTTATCACCCTGGTGTTTCAGCCGTCGAACCGGGCGCGTAATACTTCAGAATATGACCGATATAACTGCTCCGCCGTACCCTCTTTTTGATGATCGAGTTCGCGACATTGGTGCGCCAGTCCGTGCCGCACATTGCCTATTGCAATCGAGATGATTAGCTGCGGCCCACCCGCACCGCGCAATCCAGACGCCTCCGTGCATTACCGCACAGGTGAGCAATCCGGACTGCCAGTCACCATGATCCATCAGATGATTTGCCAGAGCACGATGCCGGTCGTGACGGCGATCCCGGCAACAGCAACTGCGACGATCGCGCTAATAATCAGCTTTCGTCTTGACGGATGGACTCCGAGTATCTGGCTGAAGAATTCGTCGGGAGAGATCATGCGGCCTGTCCTGTCGGTGAGCCTGATTCCGGCAGACTCGATATACGCCAGAATCCGCTGACGCAAACTGCGCTCCTCCTGCAATTTGCGCGTTTCATAACCTGTCGCCATACCGATTACAAAGCTCATCATGCGTCCCTTTTTCTGAGGCTGCCTAAATTGGTCGCCAGCTAGCGATTGTCGACGAATCGCCGTTCGAGATAGAGGACCAGGCCGACGGGGCTTACTTTGATTGATCGTCCTCTTGGATGAATTATACACGCACTTTTCATTCCGAGTGCCTTGTGAACTGCGCTTTGAGCAACAGCACTCAAACGCACACATTCGCGTCAACGCGCGGTCATCGGCCCCGGCACATCGGACATTGCTGCGGGATCGTGTCGCGTTCGGCAAAGTAGTAGCTGGAACCTCGAACTAACGACGCGATACCCGTGCCGAGTACCAGGACTGCAGCCACCTTCAGAATCTGCTGTCGCGTTCTCAGTCGCAGGCTAGACGTCCCCAAGCCAGTGAGAATCATCAGGGGTGCAGTTCCCGCCGCCATGGCGACCATCAGCAACGCCCCAATGAGTAGATCTCCAGACCGTGCGGCTAGTGCCAGGTAAGCATAGATCAAGGCACACGGGAGAAAACCTGTGGCCACGCCAGCGAAAAACACGGCAATCAGATTCGGGGCCGTCATCATCGCCCGAAATGCGGTTGCGGCCTGACATCCCATGCGCCCCATTGTGGGAAGCCAGCGTATGACGGGCAGCCCCAGAATTGCCAGCCCCTGGGTCACCAGCACAATACCCGCAAAGATACTGAGTAACGACTGCGCCGGAATCCATTGCGGCAGCCGGTGCTGGAGTTGACTTCCTAAAAATGCGGCGGTCATTCCCGCGCAACCATAGGTAAACATTCGACCGAGAGTATAAACACACTGCCGGCGGGCATTATCGAGCCATCCGAGCCCACTACCTCCGATCGCCAGCGCAAATGCGCCGCACATCCCGACGCAGTGGGCGGATCCCAGCATGCCTCCACAAAACGCCAGTGCGAGGTCCCCCATAGTCTCTTTCTACTTCAAGCGACACTGGATTGTTCCGGTACACGAGTCGTATCAACACTAAGTTCGTTGATTGAATCAATACCCGCTAACGATTGACTCATAGCCCCATCCAGCAATGGTGAAGGCCGAATGCATGAGTCCAGAACATGAGAATCTAACTGCGGAGTAAAACTGGCAGTCGCAGAAGATTCATCGATTGAATCGGAGGTTCCTCGATGGAGACGCCATGTGTTCGCAATGACGAAGCCGCTGCTCCCCACCATCAGCACCGCGGCCAGACTCGGATTGAGATACCCGGCGGCGGCCAAAGCCACTCCGATCGCGTTGTAGCCGAATGCCCAGGCCAGATTCTGTCGAATAATTCGCACCGTGAATTGAGCATACTCAATCGCCCACGGCACGCGGCGAAGGTCATCACCAAATAGGCACACGGCCGCGGAATCACGTGAGATATCGGCACCCGATTGCAGGGCAATGCCAACATCCGACTCGGTCAACGCCAGAGCATCATTGACGCCGTCACCGACCATCGCCACTGGCCCGTGCTGCAGTCTTAATGCACAGATCGCTCCTGCTTTTTGCGATGGCGAAAGTTCGGCCCGAAAGGTGAATGATCCCAGCAGATCAGGATGCGAATGCCGATGACTCATCGACTTCTGGTAGCGGCCAGCCTGGCGCGTGGCAAACACTTGCTCCAACAGTCTGGCGGCTCGCGGGACATGATCCCCGGTCAGCAGCTGCTGGTGGATTCCCAGGGTTTGTAATTGGTAGACGGTATCGGCGGCACCCGGCCGCAACGATTCTGCAATGACGATGATGCACTGCACAACCCCATCGCTCGCCCCGATCACGACCGATTTGCAATCGGCGACAAGCTGCCGCCACGTGGCACGCAAGTGTCCCGGCCAGCAGATCCCCAGGTCGTCGATCAATTGTTGGCCGCCAAGACAGATCAATTTTCCGTTCCAACATTGTCCGACCATTCCGCGGCCCGGGTGCTCGTTCACTTCGAGCAGATCTTCAGTTGATGCGATCGATCGCCCCCATGAATTCACTACAGCGTGTGAGAATGGATGATTAGACCGCCTGGCCAAAGTCAGCAGATCGGATAGAAAGTTGGCAGGCACCGGCTCACTCGACCAGACGACCGTCTCGATCGACGGTTCAGAAGTGGTCAAAGTTCCGGTCTTGTCCCAGGCCAGAGCCTTGATTCCGGCCAGGCGTTCGATGGCCTCGCCGCTACGAAACAATACCTGATGTCGAACCGCACAGCCAAACGCCGTCCAGACCGCCAACGGCGTGGCCAGGCCCAAGGCGCAAGGGCAGGCAATCAATAACACTGATAAGCCAGTCATGACCCCTGTTTCGAAACCAAAGTACCAACCGTGCCAACCGATAGTCGCAAGGGCCACCACGATGATCGCCGGCAGAAACCACATCGCTGCGTTCTCGGCGAGTCGCTCGTAAGCACCACGGTGCTGGCGCGCCTCACGCAGGCTGCGAACCAGTCGCCCTAAGCTTCCGTCTTCGGCCGTAGAACTCGCGGTGAGTTCCAGATGTCCGTCGAGATTGAATGCCCCCGCGCGAACAGCATCGCCGACCCGCATTTCGACCGGGCAGCTTTCTCCCGTCAGCAGACGTTGATCAATAAGAGCGCGGCCGGCTGCAATGACGCCATCCACGCCAATGCAGTCTCCGGGGTTCAGCAGAAGGTGATCGCCAACGCGCACCTCTGATAGAGGAATCAAACGCTCCGGATCGATGAACCGCACGCGTACCATTTCCGGTAGCAGCCGCCCTAGATCATCTAATGCCGAAGTCGCTTGCAGCTTGCCCTGGGACTCTAGCCACCGTCCCAGGGTGATCAACACCAGGATCACACACGCCACTTCGTAGTATACAGCCCCCGATCCACGCCAGGTCGAAGCGATCGAGAACCCATAGGCCGCGATGACCCCCAGGCACACCAATAAGTCGGTCGCTGGAAACCCGCGGCGCAGGCGACTGACGGCACTCAGCAGCAACGGTTGCCCCAGGACAAACCACACGGGCAGGCTGAACAACAATCCGAGATACCGCAGGACGTCATCCAGCAGTATTGCACGCGCATCGCGCGTCCCCGGATAGACATCGTGAGTCCACAGGACCATCGTGAATGCCAGCACGTTCATGGTGCAGAATGCAGCGAGCCCAATCCTCAGCAACAGGATTCGACTCGCCCCCTCTGGTCCCGATGACCGAGTCACCTCGGAGGCAAACTCGCAGCCAAAGCAGCAAAAGACAGGTTGCGGCTTCCCTTCCGCAACCGCTCCGCGCGGGGCGGAGACCGGCAGACCACAAAATTCGCACTTAGCCGTGATCATGGTGGCGTGACCAACTCGACTCGCAATGCCGGCAGCATATAGTTCACTAAGTAGTAGACTGCACCAATCCAGAACAGGATCCAAATTAGATAGACTGCCAGTGGAATCACGTTCGTACGGTAGGAGTGGAACCGCCCTTCCGCCGTGGGACTGTCAGGATCTGCGCTGGCTGGGGTCTCAACCTGTTGATTCATTTCGCGACTCCTGATTGCGATGACGCGTTGTAGTCGAGCTGATTTTGAAGGTCCAGCATGGCCCGCTTAGGACGCTCGATGTCTTGAAACATCCCCTGCGTCACGGCCCAACAGAAGAGGCAGAAAAAGCCCATGCTGGCCAGGAGATAGTTAAGTATGGGGGAGATGGCGAACACTCCGTCGACGTCACCGCGGTATAGTTGGACGAACTCGATAAACTTCCCCCCGAAGCCATACAGGCTGGGGATCAGAATGACTAACGCAAACCCCGAAGTCGCCCATAAACTACGGCGATTCTGGCTTCGCGGTGTCGCTTCGATATCGACAGGTTTGATGGGATCTGGCATTTTCGCACTTCATTTCTACAGATAGATCATCACTTCGCTTCGGTGAGGGTCAGAGCCTTAGTCGGAGACTCTTCGTATTGCTCATGATCGGGGTAGCATTCCAACCACGAACCGAGCCATTGCACATACGTCATGAGTGCGAGTCCCTTCAGATTCGGCTTCTCTGGCGAGCCTTCGAACAGCCAGGGGTACTCAGGCATCGGCGAGCCCACGGACAGTCGCTTCGGCTCGAAGAAATGGACGGCGTGCCAGTCGTTTGAACGTCGCCCCCCTTCGCGACACAGATCGGGGCCCACCCGCCGCGTTCCAAACATAACGGGACGCTGCAGTTCATTCTGATACTCTTCTGTTCTCGACACCGGCCCCCACCGACGATCCTCGTTGGAGACCGGACGAATAAACTGGCTGTGGCAATGCCAGCAGCCTTCGCCGACATACACCTTTCGTCCCACCTTCAGGGCTTCAGCACACTTTTCGTTCCACCACGCTTGCTCCTCGGCTTCGCCAGCGGGTGGACTGCCAAACGCCTGTTTGAATGGCTCGGGATAACGCCGCGCGAGATCCTCAAATTGGTATCGCACATTCCCATTGACGACCTGCAGTGCCGTCTTTTCTGGAAGATGGCGATACATGACCATCGGCACTACGGCATTCGAGACAAATGCCAGTGCAAAAAAGAACAAGCCCGCGATCAGCAATACTCCCGACTTACTTTCGAACATGGCTGTCGAAACCTCTCACGCTTCATTTTTCTTAATAAGAACTGAGTAACCAGTTGCTTTGACGGGAACTATCAGGCCGCGATCGTCGCCGGCACTGCTGCCCTTCGCGACAATTGCCACGTCATACAAATGTTGTAGACGAAAATGATCTGACCAATGAACATCGCCAGTCCGGCATAAATGCGGACCATCCAGAATGGGAATGATCCTTCGGTCGACACTTCCCAAGGTTGCAGCGATGCCCACCAATAGCCCTGAAAGACTCCCGCCAGTGTCAGATCGGTTGCCATTACCAGCAAACCGATCGCTGACAACCAGTAATGCCACTCGCACAACGTCTTGCTATACCATTCGTGCTTGAACAACCGCGGAAACAGGTAAGTCATAATGCCTTGCAGCCACATGGAAAAGACCCCGAACATCACGAGATGGGCATGGCCGACAACCCAATCGGAAAAATGAATCAATGCTTGAAACGTCATCGTCGTCTGCATGGCGCATTGCAGGCACGTCAGAAAGTAGTAGACCATTCCCGTATAGAACCACCGGATCGGCAGATTCTTCATAAAGGCCTGGCCCGTGCCGACCAGGGTACCGAAGAAATTGATGATGACCGTCAGCACGACCATTTCGACGGCAATGGTCGAGATCACCGCTCCGTGTTGCAGAAACATGGGGATCGGCGTGTATAAGAAGTGATGAATACCTGTTAGTGGATAAAAGAATGCCAGCCCCCAGAATCCGACCAGAGACAACCCGTGACTCCAGATGGGCTTCTGCAACAAGATGGGGACGAAGAAGTACATCAATCCCCAGCCCAGTGGTGTGACGAACAACCCGACCAGGTCGTGAATGAACAAGCCACCAACGGCACCGGCGCTTGTGCCCGAGACGAAATACTCCGGGACGAAGTTGCCCATGGCATAGGTCAGAAAGGTCCAGATAAAGGCCGCGGTGAAATACCACAACGTCACATACATCGGGCCTCGAGTCTGCACGATGGGAGTTAGAAAGTTGATCGCGACCAGCAACAGGCCCAGTTGAGCCAGGGGATCGATCCAAGTCGGGGTTTCGCCCCATTCCAATCCTTGGGCTTCCCCCAGCATGATGCCCACGGCAGTCGACAGCACCACGACCTGCCAGGCCGCAAACGTGAAGTACGACAGCGCACGACTGGCAACCTGGCGCAAGGTCAACCGAGGCACCACCCAATGCAGGGCTCCCAGAAATGCATTTGCCAAAAAGCCATAAGCAATCGCATTGGTATGGATCATTCTCCAACGTCCTGGCGACAGCACTTCTATCCCGCGGAGTGGATTATGGTCGACGAGTTGCAACGCCATCAGAAATCCGCCGAGCATCGAGATGATCAAGTAGGCCAATGCGGCCAGAAAGTACCAGATCACTAATTGCTCAATCACTAGATCCTTGTGTTCCGGTAGCTGTTGCGGAACTGCCTCGGTGCTCATGAATGCTCCATAGATTTCAAGACTGGCTGGAATTCTCCCAGCGGCGAGAGAAGTCCCATTGTGCAGCCAAATACGAGATGTGTTCCCGCAGCCACCCAGATGGGATGGTACTGGGGATTTACAATCCAATTGCCACCGCACACGAGCGGCTGCAGCCAGATTAAGATGCCATAAAAATTCACCAGCCAGATTGCCAGGGCGGTCAAACTGGCACAGACCAGACGCACTCCCAGTGATCGACCTCGGGTCCAGTACGACAAGATGAGCTGAAATAGGCTGCCAATCAGCATGCCGGTCCCTATGTACAGACAGATTCCCATCAGCAGAATCATGCGGTCATCAATGGCAGTTGGCCCCGCTGGAGCAGACGTCAGAACGAGTGCATGTTCGCCCAAAGGGAAAGTGAGATACACACGAATGAGCTCGAACGGGTGGCGACCGACCAGCATGGCCCCGACGATGTTGACAGTCAGCGCCACGACGGCCGCGACGCCACCGAGGAGAAACCCCGTTGTCGCGGCATACGCTGGATAAAAGCCCGCGGACAAGCGCCACGAATCATCAACCTGTGCCGCAGCAAGCTCGCGTTCCAGTTCGGCCACGCGCTGCTGAAGTGCGTCAAATTCTTGTTGTTTCGACGGAACGCTATGCACGGTAGCTCCACCTAAAAAGTGCAGAAACGACAGACCAGCTATTTCGCGGCCGGAACCACGCCGGTGATATAAGGTGCGATATCTCCCGTGGGAAGTATCTCCCCTGTCCTCCGGCGCCCGGAGACATGCAGGACATAGGCCACAAGATTCCAAATCGTGTCCGGCTCGTCTTTCAAGACATTGTTGAAGGCGGGCATCGGTGTTCCGTTAATGCCGGAATAGATTCTGCGATACAGGTCAATCGGCCTCCCACCGCCTCGTAGCATGCCCGACGTCAGATCCGCCGCACGGGTCGAATATCCCCAGGCATCCTTGCGGTCACCCTTCAGATTCTCCGGCGTTTGTCCACGACCATCAGCACCATGGCACTGAGCACAGCCTTTGCTCAGAAAGGCCGCCTTTCCGGCAATAATATGCTCAGCAGTGAAGACCGGTTCTATGGTCAGCGGATAATAGACCTGTTGTGCAGCCTGTTCCCAGCGGCCTTTGATTGTGTCAATCGTCTCAGTGAGAACATCCTCTTCGTAAGCATCCGCACTGCCCACCTCAAGTACCAATTGACTCTCGAGCTCCCCGCGATGGGTCAATGCCAGCACGTAGTCGACGACGGCCTCGATATCCGCGTTTGGCAGCAAATGGAACGCGGGCATCGATGTCCCCGAGATTCCACGCGAGACTGTGCGAATCAGATCCGTTCGCAGCGGCTTGGCTCCATAGGGAGTTGAAGCGAACTTGAAGATCCCTTTGCGGTAGTCTCGCGGCCGGGGATACAAGCTGCCTGCGACCGGACCATTGCCGTCGCCGGAATCACCATGGCATTGGACACAGCGCTTACGATAGACAGCCAGGCCGCGCTGTAAGTGAGCGGTGTCAAATGCAGGACGCCATAGCATCTTCGGGTGCGATGGTGTGGCACATTGCTCGCCGAGCGCCTTAAGCACCGGGGCCTGCAATTCGGGCTTCAGGGCCTGCAGTTCGGCACTGTTCGTAAACTCCGGTTCTGGAGCTCGGTGGCAGCCACTGAATCCTAATAGGCAGACCGCCAGCAACATCCAATCTCGCGACATCTGGAGAAGATCCCTCTGCAGGAAATAACATTTGCTCTGACAGTTAACGCACACCGTTACGCGGCATTCGCATACGCATTAAGAGTGCCAGCGTCATCCTTTTTGGCAATCCGCACGATAGGCAGGAAATTGCACGAATCTGAGATACATCACATTCCGTTTCTGCATCCACTCCAAGTCAGCGACTGTGCGACCTCGCACAGGCTGAGCGGAATTGACACATCCGGATAGACCTGCGGATCGGTCTCTGCCGCCACCGCCGAACACCACGTCATCGAGCGGGTGACGACTCTTGCCAGATGTCAATTGAGATTATTTGCCACGAACTTGGATAATGCCTTACCGATGAAACGTAAGGTCCCCTCTTCGAATAGTGCGACGACCGTTGCCTTGTCCCCTTCGCGTTTTAAAGTGATTGAGATCGCATCATGGCCTTTCTCAAAAGCCACTGAGGCAATCTTCGGAAGGTTGAGATCGGCAATAATCGCGGCCCAATTGGCGACAGATGGCTTCACTTTTTCCGTTGTCTTCTTCGCATTCTTCTTCCCCGTACCGGCACGTCGTGAGTGGATCTTGTTCCACACTTCGCTCAAGGGTTGCAATTGGGCGTGGGAATCGAGGGCAATCTCCGAAGGTCCTCCAACCTTGACTCCTGCTTCATGCAGCGCTTGCTGCAAGCGGTCAACGGCGGCGTTACCCACAGCGCACCAAACGCGATCCTGTTCGATGGCCACCAATACAGTCCCTTCCTGGTCGAACAATTCCGCATATTCCCGACTCCAATGGTAGACAGGAATCTTGTGAATCGGCACTTTCGAATCGGCGTTCGTTCTCGTGACCACGGACTGATTCTTCATAGTCTGAAGGCGTTTTTGAAATCGTGTATCGTCGTCGATCCGAATCGCGGCCACGGTTGTCAGAGTACCATCACCATTCGGCCAAATGCGTATCAGTCCGTTGTAGTCGGTCAGGGACGCGACTGTGTCAGCGACGTCCAACAGGAAGTCGCCAAATTCTGTATCCGCGGCTTTGTGGTCGCTGCCTTTGTCCGATGCCTGTTCAAGGTTCGCGCGCAGCGCACTCCTGGCACATTGGACTACATTTTTCAGCGATTTACCCATTCTCGGATTGGCAGGTAAGTTGAACGAGCACGACAGCGCGGCCCCCAATCGGGATACTCCGGCAAACGCATCGACTGATTTCCCGATGCGTTGCACATTGCCGGCCAATGCTGTCCCCGTCAGAGAAGTCAGCTCCGCATGGACCTTCAACTGTTTCAGTTTTTGCGAAGTTGTGACATCCAACTGCGCCAGTGACGACTCGGAGAACAGAACTTCCATTCCGGCAAACTGAGTTTCGAGCAGCGCCTTCTGCAAACCAAATCCTGCCTCACTGACGCCATCGTCGCGTGTCAGCTCCGCCAGCGTCTTCTGGCTCGATTTCTGAAATGCTGCTCTACGGTGTTCCGATGTGGTGGCGTCTCCTTCAATGCGCAGCGCCAGAGTTGCACCGTTAGAGCAGATCCCGGTCCTGCCCCCTGCCAGTCGAATCGCATCCAACACTTCTCCCAAATGGACGTAGCCTGCGTCGTGCCGCATAAACCCATCCATCAGACTGAACACAATGCGTTCACCCGGCTGCAGCTTGAGGGACTGCAGCCTGGTACGAACCGCGGCAGGGACGTGACCGATCGACCCCGGCTTGGGAACGGGAGCCGTCTTAACATCGACATCCCATAAATACTGCAGGAATTTGCTGAAATCCGAAGCCGTATTCACTGGAACCGACACGACCGTTTGCAACCCGTCCATCGTGGCAAAGACTCGATATTCACAAGGCTTTGTCTGATCGACCCCACCCAGAAAGAGATCGATCGTGTCCTTCAGGATTGCATATCCGTTCTCATCGCCGGCCAGATCAAATCCCAGTTTGATGTCAGCATAAGCACGCTCAATTGCAGCGAGTTCCACGACGGCAGTGGGACGTGTCGGGGGAGTAGCTGTCAACGGCGACTCTGCCCGTAGATGACCGTCACATAGCAACACACCTAAGCATCCGACGATCGCGCTAAGTCGTGGCGCAGTTCTAGTCGGCAGTCGCCGGTACACTTGTGATGAGGCCATTGCTGCAGCTCCTTTTACTTACGGTTGCCGAGCCGTGCGAATTTAACCGCTTTCGACACCATGCATTTTTGTTTGAGTCGCAGACGGAGTATTCTGTCATGACCTCATCCGACCCAGGTGTACCGCCCCAGGGGAAGATTGAACTCATCCGATGTTCCGAAAGCGGAGACAGCCGATAGCGAAGTACAGGGTTCCGAAGCTTACTAGAGCTCCGCAACACTGCCAGACAACAAGTACATTTGGGTGGTCCTGAGTCAGCAATTGCTGATAGGCGATCAGAGCCCAGGCGTGAGGCGTAGCCAGGCTGACGTTCTGCATGAACTGCGGCAACCAGTCCCGCGGCATATAGCAGCCGCTGATCCCCGCCAGTGTGATCACTAAGAAATTGGCATACGCAGCGACCTGCGACTGAGTGCGAACGAACGTGGCCAACGTCAGCCCGAGCGCTGTGGCCGAGACCGAGGTGCTGATGATCACCGGCAGCAGCAGAAACGGGTACGTCCCCCAGGACATTCCGAACAGCACCTTTCCCGACAGAAACAGCAGCGCGCTCTGCACCAGTGAAACGAAGAAGAACGGAATGGTCTTTCCTAGCAACAGCTCAATGGGGCGAATCGGAGCGGCCTGCAGACGGCGGAGTGTACCCAGGTTTCGCTCGGTGATGAACGAGTTCGCCATGATGTTGATCAGGAAAAATGAGAACATGACCGTATAGGCTGGAACCAGGATCTGATAGATATAGTTCGGCCCGCTCTCGACCGCTTTGGGCGAGGGAAGTGCGATAGCGGTCTCCGACCCGTATTGCTCCTGATGTCGCCGCAACGCTCTCTCGATTTGCATGGCGACTAATTTGTTCTTTTTCGCCACTTGAGGAACAATTGATTTCAATGCCGCGGCGAGCACGACATATTCCACGAGTTCGCCGACATTAACGAATGCTGAACCACACTCGACCTGCAGCCGCAGATATTTCAGGCCTTCAGTCAGCTTCCCGTGCTCGGTATCCAGCACGTCGAAGAGTTCTAGTGAGTCAACCTGCTCATCAAACGCACGGCCAATACTGACGACAAGGTTGTAGCGTCCATCCTGCAAGCGCAGGCGTGCTTCATCACGATTCTCGGCGGTTTCCGCTTTCAACCCGCCCACGCCAATCAATGCCTGTACAACCTGTTGGGAAAGGTCGCTATTGTTCTCATCGACGATCCCCAGCTTCACCAGTTTGGTTTCATCCTCCGTGGTCATCAGCTTCCCGGTTGATGCACCGAGAATCGTCACGAACACCAGAGGCAACACGAGCAATGTGTACAACGCTCCTTTGTCTCTGAGGATCAGATAAAGATCCTTCTTGGTAATTTCCCAGGCGCCCATTTAATCTCGCAAGCTCCTTCCCGTCAGTTGCAGGAACAGCATTTCCAGACTCGGCTCTTGAGTCTCAATGGCAGCCAGCGGGATTCCCGCATCGTCCAGCAGATCGAGCACACGGCGTAGCGACGACGCCCGTTTCAGGTCCGACGGAAGGTTTCCATTCTTAATAAACAGGGTCAGCCCTCCGTCCGGTTCAACGACGACTTCGGCAATGCGCCGGAAATCTTCAGTCAATCTTGACGTGGATCGTGGCACTTTGATGCGCACACTACCACTGCCTCGATCGAGGAGTTCGTCCAGCGTTCCTTGTCGGAGCAAGCGCCCACGGTCGATGATGGCTACCCGTTGGCAAACAGCCTCAATCTCTTCCATGTAATGCGTCGCGTAGATGACGCCGACGCCCTGTCGACTAAGTTCGCGGACACCGTCGAGAAGGTGAGAACGGGATTGCGGGTCGATACCGACGGTGGGCTCATCGAGCACAACAAATTTCGGTTCATGTAATAGTGCAATTCCGAAATTCAACCTGCGTTTCATGCCGCCAGAGAATGTCGCCGAACGATGATCGGCGTTTTCCTGGAGCCCAGTGAGCTGCAGAATATAATCGACACGCTCCTCCAGGCGCCGGCCGCGCAGGCCATAGAGCCTTCCAAAGAACCTGAGATTCTGCACTGAAGTCAAATCGGGATAGAGCGCGATGTCCTGGGGTACGATACCCAACTTCGACCGCATCTGTCGGTCTCGCGGATCGAAGAGTTTCCCTTCCAGGTAGATCTCCCCCGCGTCCGGTTTCAGGAGGCCGGTAATCATCATCATGGTCGTAGTCTTGCCCGCTCCATTCGGGCCAACCAGTCCGTAAACTTCGCCCTCGTCCACCTGAAAGCTTAGATCATCAACGGCGGTGACGCCGTCGTAGTTCTTTTTCAGGTGCGTAGCTTCCAGTGCGACCATAATGTGTTTCAATTGATACAAAGGAGCCGGGTACAGACGGGCCGGAACGAGCGATTGGGGCCTCCATTGATTTGTCAGCTGGCTAATGCAGATTGCGTACCGGATGGGAAATCGACCTAAATTCTCACAATTCCGCAACTGGCACCGCGGAATTCAAGAGCCGTCAAACAAGAGCTGTGCGATTTGTGACCGCCAGCGTGCCATACCGCACAGGCTTGTCGCGGATTGTCACAGTTCTTTACGACTGCGGCGAATTCAGGGGCAATCACCGCACGAATCGCCACTTACATCCAACTGAGAACATCGACTTCGCTGAGACTGGTAATACCGTCACGTACCTTTGTCAGCGCGTCATAATGGATGCTGCGAAATTGAGTGGCACGAATCACCTGGCGTAACTCGTCTTCCGCCGCTCCCCTTTGAATGGCAGCGACAAATTCACTGTTGGCGACAACGGCCTCGAAGAGCCCAACTCGATCATGGAAACCAGATTGTTTGCATGCACTGCAACCACGCGGCTGGAATAGCTCGACGGGTGGCTCCAGGTCTTCGGCGTGGAAGACGGCTTGCTCATCCGGGGTGATTGGTGCGGCAACACGGCAGTTTCGACAAAGACACCGGATCAGCCGCTGACTGACGATGCCTGTGAGATTCGCGGCGAGCGAATAGTTATCCGCGTGCAGATCACGCAACACGGTGACCGTGGACGCCACATCTCGCGTATGAAGCGTGCTGAACACGTACCGCCCTGAGCTGCTGGCCCGCACCGCAATTTCGAGGGCCTCAACGTCACGGATCTCGCCAATAAAGACGACGTCGGGATCCATCCGTAAGAGTGTTTTCAAGCCGCGAGTCAGAGTCATGTTATGGCGTGCATTGACACTGAGCTGCCGAATTCCGGGGACGCGGTATTCGACGGGGTCTTCAATCGACACGATGTTATGGTCCCCTGCCCCCAAGGCTTGCAGCATCGCATACACCGTCGTGGTTTTGCCAGTACCTGTCGGTCCGGTCACTAACACCAACCCCGGACGATGATGCAGCATCGTTTCGACCGAGGACAGAGTGGCTTCCGACATTCCTAATGTCCCCAAAGGACGCGGAATTGCTTCGTGCTTCAACAGACGTAAGGCGACTGCATCTCCCTCACACGCCGGAACGATTGTCACGCGAACCTCGATACCCCCCAGTGCCGGTGGCAGCTTGAGTCGAGCTTCGAGTGGCTCAAATGTCTGGGTCGTGTCGAGATCGGCCATCAGCTTTAATTGCATTAAGAGCGGAGCCGCGAGATTCTGATCGAGATGGCAAAAGGTTTGAAGCTTTCCATCGACGCGGAATCGAATCCACACGCGATCCGCCCCGACCGTATCGATATGCACGTCAGTCGCCCGCCACTGAATGGCTCGCCGGAGTAACTCGATCACGCGATTCGCATCTGGGCCTGAACCACTGTGTCCTTCAATCGCAAATGACTCCTCGGCCGGGTCGACTGCTTCAGATGGCGGGCTAAATCCATCCGCCGCGGGACCTACCAGACATGAATCGGGCACCACCAGGACCGGACACGGGGCGTCCCGCAGAGTCGCTTGGGCGACGCTTCCCAGGACCATATTGACCAGCCGGCTGCGTCCCCGAGTACCGATCAGAATCGTACCGGCAGAACACTCCTTGGCGTAAGTGATGATTTCCCGGGCGGGTGATCCAATCCGCACTTGGTGAGTGAATGTGACGAGCCTGCCTCCGTCTCCCGGAGGCAAGCCGGTCAGTGATTGCAGAGCCTGGACCACATCCGCCTGCGACTGCGCCGAGGTATCCTGAGCCCACTTTGCACGCGGTACGACGTGCAAAAAGTGGACTTCACGGCCCTCCAGCTCCGCCAAGGACCAGGCATAGGCGATCAATGCAGGGCTGGCTGGACTAAAGTCAATTGCCACGACGATTGGTGACTGAATTGCCATTAATGACCTCTTATGGCGCAACGCTAGCAGTGAGTCGATCGTTCTGTTTGGTCCGATAGCAGAATGTCGTGTTAAGGTTTCACGTCACCCACAACGGTCGGGAGGACTGGCTGCCGCGTCATCAACGTCTGCAAGGTGACATGATGCACGAAGTCGTCCCTGCTCTGAAATCGATAACGTTCTGGATGGACGTGGCCAATGTAGGCCGTCGTCGACTCAGTCAACGTCGCATTCATCGCGTGCTCGGTAAGGTCCGCGATGAACTGTTTGAAGTTGGCGGTTGCTGAGTCGACTCGGCGCGCTCCGAGATACTCATAGTTCATTCGCCCGTGATCAATTACAAAGATTGGAAGTGGTGGGCGACAGGCGATCCACACTTCCAGACTGGGCGCGCCGGGCACACTGATTCCCGGCAGTTGATAGTGATGTCCAGCCGAGACGCCAGACCACATTCCCGTGGAATAATGACGGCTCGTATCGACAGGCACTTCGCCAACGCAGATCAGTTCGATTGCCGACCACGGCACGAGGATGTCTTCATCGCTGTGCAGTTGAACGATCTCCAAACCCTTCTCGGTGCAGCAAGCGTGATGCACCACGGTCGCGCGATGCAGGTCAGGAATATCAACAGCAGGGATCACGCTGCCGCGAATACCGATTTCATCCAGCGCCGCGACCAGAGCCCGCGCTTGCTCTGCCGAAAAGGTCTTATTCAAGATGCCGGGCAGGTGATGGGCCCAGATTAGCGCGTCGCTGGGATGCAACTTTAGCTCACGTTGTAAGACGTCACTGAGCTCGTAGGGATTGTCTATTCTGGAATAGATTGCCACTCGATACTCACCTGGGGCAGAGCATATCTCAGCCATGATCATTACCTTTAATGACAAACGTGGGGCCGAATCTCGCACAGAGCACAGGGAAAACTGTCCGCTATGTCTTCGCATTTGGATGAAGCGGCCAGAATGGTGGATCGATGGGTGATACGTAATCCCCGGGCTTGACGGTCAAGATACTGCAATCGCAGTTGTCCAGAACCTTTTCAGCCGTGTTACCTATTAAGACGCCCTTAATCCCGCTGCGTCCAATCGTCCCCATCACGAGCAAATCCACCTTCAGATCGTCCGCGGTCCGAGCGATCTCCGTGGGAGCAATTCCCAGACTCAGATGGGATGTGATCGGTCCCTCGCCGTCCAATGAGGCGATAAATTCTTCCAGGCGATCATTCACCTCGGCCTTGACCTGTTCCTGGAAGGTATGTTCCGTGACTCGCTCGAGTATCCGCGCGGGAATCTCGCTCGAATCGATGACATGCAGTAGATGGAATTCCGCACCCGACTGGGCAGCAATTGCACGTCCCATCGAGACCGCCCCGCGACTCGTTTCCGAGAAGTCGGTTGCAGCCAGGACGATCTTCGACAGGGCTTCCAGCTTCGTCTTAACGGTCCACACAGGGGACGGGCAGAGTCGAATGAGCCGCTTTGCCGTGCTCCCCATAACGAATCGTTCCCACGCAGCTTGCCCCCTGGTTCCGACGAGCACCAGATCGTATCCCTCGTGAAGCACGGCCTGAACGATCGCCACTGCCGGATCTCCCAGGAGAGTTTCGCAACGGATTCCCAAGTCGTCAGCTTCGAGCTTGGTAATCAGGAATTTCATCCGCGCACTCGACTCTTCGCGGATCTCTTTCTGTAACTTCTCTCCGTCGCCATAGATCATGTCATATTGCGCATCCCGGGATGCCGACAACACGGCTTTACTGAAGTCAGGGAGTACATGGGCGAGAACGATCTTCGCTGGCGAGCATCGTGCCAGCCAGATTGCCTGCTTCAATGCAGCTTCCGAGTGTGGCAAGAAATCAGTGGCGACCAGAATTTTTTTGATTTGGGTATTCGTCATGGCACATTCCTCTTCAAGTTTATTAGATTTCAGAGCGGGCAAGTTAAGGACTAGACTTCAGTCGAGCGAAGCTTCCATTTCGGCCACTAACTACGATCGAATCGCATCCTTGCGACGCGACCAGATCCACTTATGCAGCTCCATCGCGGGCACGATCGTGAGTGCGATTAACAACGCGACACACCACACGGCGGTATTTACCGGGTTCGTGTGCAGGACATGCTGCAGGAGCGGGACGTGCATTCCGGCAACGTGCATCAATAATGCAGCTAATGTGCCAATTAACAGAATAGGGCTGCGGAACGGCGATAGTACAAATGCCGACTTGGTCTCCGAGCGGCAGTTTCCCACATGAATATTTTCGAACAGCACCAACACCAGCAGGAGTAAATTGCGTGCCTCGTCAGTCGAGAAACCGAGCTGCAACGCACTGAAGAACGTCAGGAAACCGCCGATGCCCACGACACAAACCGATACAGCCATTCGTTCGACCATGAGTCGGTCAAATATCGATTCGCGTGGAGACCGTGGCGATCGACGCAAGGTGTCACCTTCCCCGGGCTCGAAAGCGAGGGCGACACCTTGAATGCCGTCCGTAACGAGATTCAGCCACAACAATTGGACCGGTAACAGTGGCATGGGGGTACCTGTCGCGACGGCCAGCAGCACCATCAGCAACTCTGCGGCGCCCATGGACGTCAACAGAAACACCACCTTACGAATGTTGTCGTACGCAATCCGACCTTCATCAATCCCCGCCACGATGGATGCGAAGTTGTCGTCGCTGATGACCAGGTCGGCCGCCTCCCGTGCGACATCCGTTCCCATCCGCCCCATGGCGACGCCAATATTCGCTGCGCGCAGAGCCGGTGCATCATTGACTCCATCACCCGTAACGGCGACATAGTGGCCGGCGCGACGCAGGGCATTGACAATTTCCAGCTTCTGCCGCGGTGAGACTCGCGCATAGACCCGCACCGAGCGGACCTGTTGCAGGAACTGATCCTCGGACAACTTCTCTAGTTCTGGCCCCGTCATCACCTGGTCGTCAGTCTCAACAAGTCCCAGTTCACGTGCTATCGCGGTAGCAGTCTCGCGATGGTCACCGGTCACCATCGCGACAGTGACGCCAGCGTCGCGGCAATGTCGCACGGCCTCCTTGGCCCCAGGACGTAATGGATCAATCAACCCGACGAATCCGAGGAATCTCAGATGGGACGGTGGCGGCAGCGTATGACTCGGATTCAACTCGCCGGACAATTCGCCAGTCGCCAGTGCCAATACTCGCAATCCTTTGCGTGTCATACTTGCGACAAGTTCGTCCAGTACGTGGCGACCTTCTGGAGGCACCGCCGTATCACACATCGCCAGCACCCGTTCCGGACTGCCTTTGACGTGAATGGCAATGTGTCCCCCGTCGCGGTGATAGGAGGCGGCATATTGATGTTCGGGCTCGAATGGAATCTGGGCGACTTGAGGATGCGTTTCCAGCAGGCATTGGCGAATCAAATCGAGCTTGTGTCCCAGGCACAGTAGTGCGACATCGACTGCGTCCCCATGATAGCCCCATTCACCATCCGACCTTTGATGCAGATCCGCTTCATTGCAAAGCACACCCGTTCGCACCGCCGATTCCAACAATTGTCGACTCGCAGCATCCTGATGCTGAGCGTCGAGAAAGGCCTCACCGTGTGGCGTGAAGCCCTCACCCGTGATCTCCACCCTGGCGCAATCGGCCAGCCGCATCTCACACACGGTCATCTCATTGCAAGTCAGCGTGCCCGTCTTATCCGTCGCAATGAAAGTGCAGCTTCCCAAACCTTCTACGGCGGTCAATCGTCGTACGATGACGTTCCTTTTGGCCATGCGGATGGTGGCAACCGACAAGGCGACCGTCATCGCCACTGGTAACCCTTCCGGTATGGCAGAGACTGCTAATGCCACAACCAAAAAGAAGGTCTCCAACAAGGAATAATGCGATACCAGCATCGCCAGGCTACCAATAAATATGGAGAGCCCCAACGTGCCGACTGCCACAAAGTTAGTGAACCGCTGCATGCGCTCGACGAGTGGGGGTTGGCCGCCGGTAGCAGCCGCGACGTCTTGGGCCAGCTGGCCGATATTCGTCTGCAGGCCAGTCGCCACGACCAGTCCCTGGCTGCGGCCACGCATCACCATGGAACCAGCGAGTGTCATGTTCAATCGGTCAGACACTGGCGTTGAATGTTCCCCCTGCCAGGTGTGGTCTTTGGCCACAGCGCGCGATTCACCCGTCAGCATCGACTCGTCAACTTCGAGCCCTTGAGCGTGGAGAATTCGCATGTCTCCCGGGACGCGATTCCCTGATTCCAGCCAGACAACGTCACCGGGAACAACGTGCTCAGCCGGAATTTCCCGAACGGCACCTCCCCTGGTGACCCGTGCATTGAAACTCAATAATTTCCGCAACGCCTGACTGGAACGCTCGGCATGCCATTCCTGGTAACTGCCAATCACCGCATTGATGATCAGGACGGCCGCGATGAAACCTGCATCTTGAGGATCGCCGATCACCGCGGACACAACGGCCGCTACGACGAGTATGTAGATCACTGGGCTCAAGAACTGCCGCAGCACAATCCGCCAGAGCGGCGTGGGGGGCGACTCGGGCAAGCGGTTCAGGCCGTGCAGCGCCAGTCTCGCGGCCGCTTCATCGTCAGACAGCCCGTCGTGCGATGTGTTCAGCGCCGCCATGGCGGCACTGGTTGTTTCGGCATGCCAAGGCAGTTGAGGCGACGGTGACGACATGAGCACACTTCCGCAAAGTTTCCAGATCCAGCACGCGTTGAATGCGTTGCAGCAAGTTCATGGGAAATTGGCGACGTCCAACGCTCAGTCAAAACCAGAAACGCAATTTCCGGACCGTACTGCGGAGCAAGCAAAAGTCTTCTCAGGGGAGCCGGAATCATCACACGGAATATGGGCCAAAGCCGAATGATCTCGAGTCATATTTTCACACGCAGCCGCGTTTGTAGATGTCACCCAGCGGAACGCGCGGTCTGAAGTGAGCGGAATTGCCACACTGTGCGAGCAACGTGTGTGACAGGAACGCACAGCGAAGGAGCATGTTCAAAGTCGGGTGTTTGCGTCCCACTCACGCAGGAATTCAGCCGCCGTTGTTGACAGGATACTTCGCAAATCTGAGGTGTCAGGTGACTCTGGGACGTTGATCGTTACCGTCTCGGGCACTCCTCGGAGCTGTCGCTGAATCAACACCAGGCCCAACCATTTTTGTTGGGCGTCTTCCGCGACGAACATCATTTCTGAGTCGTAGTCCAACGAGCAGGCTCGTGCTGGAAACCGCCTCAATTGCGGCCAGGTAGAGGGATATTCTCGCAACCACTGCTGCCAGCGGGCCTCATCGTCCAGTCGAATCGGACGCAGCCGAATCGGCACGCCGTTCGCCAAGGTCACGCTCCGGATTCTGGCACCCGGGTAGGGGCAAACCGCCAGATGTGAGTAACGGCTTGCGGCCCATTCACGATGTGGCCCCACAATCACTCGCGCATCGAGCGCAATCACGGCGTCGGCGGTGACGAGCAACGGGTTGATTTCGATGGCCTGCAGTTCTGGGCGATCTTCAACGAGTTGCGAGAACGCCAGGATCGTCGCGGTCAGTTTGGGCAGGTTGGCTCCGGGGCGTCCGCGATAGCCTTCCAGAATCGGCGCGATCCGCAGGTCACGGAGCATGGCGGCAATCCGGCGCTCGCTTAACGGAGGCAACTGCATCGCCGCATCGCGCTGGATCTCGGCGGTCACTCCTCCACTGCCAACCATCACGACTGGTCCGAAAATCTTGTCGCAAGTGGCACCGAGCAGGAGTTCGATGCCCCGCGACGCGGCAATCATCGGCTGAACGGTGACCCCATCGATTCGAGCTTCCGGCTGCTTCCGGGCAACCGCAGCCAGGATTCGATCGTACGCAGAAATCACCGCCGGCACATCGGCAAGATTCAGTTCCACTCCACCCACGTCGGTCTTATGGGAGATGTCGGGTGAAATGATCTTCAACACGACCGGAAAGCCACACTGAACTGCGAATTCTCCAGCCTGCAGGGCGGAAGTGGCGATGGCTGTGGGCACGACAGGAATTTGATAGTCGGCCAGCAATTGCTTGGCCGCGACTTCGCCCAACAGGCCACTTGTTTGTGCTAGGATCGACCGCCACTTCGTATCCCGTTCGGCAGCGGACGAATGAGTGGACTGCAGCTCCTCATCTCCGTTAGCAGACCATGTCGCGGCAGGCAGTAGAGACAGAGGAGCAGATTGTTCCCGCAACCGACCGGCCGAAACCAGATGTGCGAGCGCGTTCACGGCCTGCTCGGGTGTCGTGTAGACAGGAATGTGCGCAGCGTCCAAGATTTGCCGGCCCCGCCGGACTGACGGTCCGCCCATCCAGACCGTTAACAAACGTTTTTCCGGTGGCATCGGAACGGCCGTAACAGCGCTCGCGATGGCCACCGGGTCAGTCATCGATTGCGGCGTCAGAATCGCCAGGACAGAGTCGACACCCGGATCAGCACTCACGATTCTTAATGCCGCGGCATAGCGGTCGGCGTGGGCGTCACCGAGAACGTCCACCGGATTTCCGTGCGACCACTGCGGAGGCAGCACTTGATTCAAGGCCTCCACAGTTGATGAAGACAAGTGTGCCAATTGACCTCGCTGGGCCAGCCAGGCATCGCTCGCCATGATCCCCGGCCCGCCGGCATTGGTCACAATCGCCAGTCGCGGACCGACACTGCCCCCCTGCCCTTGCAACAGCTTGGCGCAGTCAAACAGATCATCAAACGAGAACACGCGTTCGATTCCCGCCCGGCGAAACGCCGCGTCATACACCGCATCAACACCTGCAATTGCACCCGTGTGCGACAACGCCGCCTGGCTGGATTCCGCGAAACGCCCCGCTTTGAGGGCGATGATCGGCTTACTTCGAGTACAGGCCCGGGCTGCGGCCATAAAGTGTCGCGGGTCAGTGAGCGATTCGAGATACATGACGATGGCCGAGGTTTGTTCGTCGGCGGCAAAATAGTCGATCAAGTCCCCCATGCTGACATCGACCATATTGCCGACCGACACGAGACCTGAGAACCCCACGTCACGTTCGAGCGACCAATCCAGAATGGCGGTACACAAAGCTCCTGACTGTGAGATCACTGCGAGATTTCCAGCTCGCGGCAGTGTCGTGGAAAAGCTGGCATTTAATCTCCGATGAGGCGCCAGCACACCTAAACAATTTGGGCCGATTAATCTCAATCGGGGGTAGTCATCCAGGACCGCGCGCAGTTCGGCTTCCAGTCTCCGGCCGGCCTCGCCGCTCTCGCGAAATCCCGCAGAAATGACGATCATTCCGCCGACATTGCGCTCGCCACAACAGCGGGCAATCGCAGAAACGGTCGCGGCTGGCGTGCAGACGACGACCAGATCAGGCACGTGAATCAGGTCATTCAACGAACGCCAGGCGACGTCGCCTTGAACAACATCGTGCTTCTGGTTGATGGGCACGATCCGCCCCGCGAACCCAGCCGCTTTGAGGTTCGCGTACACCGCATGACCAACCGATCCCGGCTGATTGCTGGCTCCGATCACGGCAATGCTTCGCGGTCGAAAGATCGAATCTAAGCTCTCAAAATCAATCACAGTTGGCTCAGCTCTCATTACAACGAGCATGCGCGCCGGGATAAAACCTATCTCGGAATCCTGGACACCATGCTTAGAAGGAGAGGCTAATGCAAACCGCATTCCGCAGCAGATGGCACGCTCTCAAGGTCAATAATCACGTCCCGTATGGCAGGACGCAGTGTGCCGAATGGCGCGCGCGATGTGCGACTTGGCACGACAGGGAATCTTTTCAGACGCCGATCAACAAATCCGTGGCAGCGGTGCCCCTAAAGGTTCGTCGAGGGGTTGGTCCGTACCGAGAGCTCGGCGGACGACCACGGGCGCGATTTTTTGAGAAATGACTTGGCCGATAACGGCTGCTTGAGCGGCCACCTCCAGCGTGCGGAGCAGCGACACTACCTGTCGTCCCCAACCCGCCGGGACCGCAATGACCATGACGCCTTCATTCGCGATATGCAAAGGGTCGAGCCCCAGCAGTTCACAGACTCCGCGGACCTCGGCGGTCACCGGCAGCATCGCCTCATCAATCTGCATCGTCACCGGCGCTTGGGAGGCCCACTCGTGCAAGACGGCGGCCACTCCGCCACGCGTGGCATCGCGCATGGCACGGATCGGGTACTTGGCCTCACGCAGGATTGAGACGGCCGGCGTCAGCGGAGCACAATCACTGTGCGGGGGTGGTTCGAAACCCATGTTCTCGCGACTGGCCAGAATCGCGATCCCGTGTCGGCCCAGCGGTCCCGTCACGATTAATTCGTCGCCGACTTCGAGCGACGCAGGCCCGGGCGGAGCGGGAGCAACAATTTCACCGATGCCGGCGGTATTAATGAACAACTTGTCGACCGCACCTTGCGGAACGACTTTCGTATCGCCTGTGACGACCTCGACCTGCGCCACTTTGGCCGCCATGGCGATGCTCTGCAGGATTCGATCCAGGACCGCGAGCGGAAGGCCCTCCTCAATGATGAGCGACAGACTGATCCACCGCGGACGGGCACCGCTGACAGCCAGATCGTTGATAGTTCCATAGACGGCTAATGTGCCGATATCACCGCCCGGGAAGAACAGCGGCGACACCACAAAACTGTCGGTCGTAAAAGCCAGGGGACCAGCCACATTCGGCAGCGCCGCAGCATCCCCCAACGAGGACAGTATCTGGTTGCCCAACGCCGGCAGCAGATGTTCGGCGATGAGCTTGCGAGTCAACCTGCCCCCTTCACCATGGGCCAGCGTGACACGTTCGCCCGCCGCTTCCGGAATGGGGCACGAGTACTGGTTTCCCGCAGCAGTCATCATCGTCCTGTGTTCGTTATTGAAACGGCGTGCGGGCCTGACTTCGGTGCATGCCGATAGTAAGCGGCGCAGGCTCCTTCAGAGGACACCATCGGAGCACCCAACGGCGATTCCGGCGTACAACGCGTCCCGAAACTCTCGCAAGCGGGCGGCTTAATGCGGCCCGCGAGTACATCCCCACTACGGCAATCGGCACACTCAATTAGCAGGGTGGGCGTGGGACGCTGGAAACGGTACTCCGCATCAAACTGACGCCATTCCGGTCGCAAGACCAGCCCTCCGGAAGGGATCGTCCCTAACCCCCGCCATGGCCGATCGGCAGTGGCGTAGACGTCTGACATGATGTGCATGGCATGTCGATTTCCGGCGTCGCGTACGTTCCGTTGATACTGATTGCTGACGCTGGCAGTTCCGGATTCCAATTGCGCGACACAGTCCTGAATTCCCAAGAGGAGATCGACTGGCTCAAAACCGGTCACCACAATCGGAACGCCGTATCGTGCCGACAATTCCTCATAAGAAGTGACGCCGGAAATCGTGCAGACATGACCCGCAGCGAGGAATCCCTGCACTCGACACTCGGCCGACTGCAGGATCGCTTCCATAGCCGGTTGCACGCGCACATGGGCCACCAGCAGACTGAAATTGTCGAGCCCTAACTGGGCCGCCTGCAAGACAGACAGGGCAGTGGCCGGCGCCGTCGTTTCAAAACCCACAGCAAAGAAGACGACCTGCTGTGACGGGTTCTGGCGAGCCAGTTCGACAGCATCTAATGGCGAGTACACTAATCTGACATTTCCCCCACGCGCGCGTACGGTCAGCAATGATTCGCGACTGCCTGGAACCCGCAGCATATCGCCAAACGTCGTTAACAACACTCCCGGCCGCAGCGCCAATTCCTGGGCGAAATCGATCGCCTCCGCAGGGGTCACACAAACCGGACAACCCGGGCCGTGAATCAGTTCCACGACTCCTTCGAGTTCCTGAATAATGCCACTCTTCAGCAAGCCGTGCGTTTGCCCACCACACACCTCCATGAGCACCCAGCACTGAGTCGCTGTCTGACGGATCTCATGAAGCAGACTTCTTGCCAGGCGAGGATCGCGATACTCATCGACATACTTCATAGGGCATGCTCCTCGTCGACATCATTCAGAATGGCCAGATCCTCTAAGACTCGTTGGGCCTCCACGGCATCAATTTGCGTGATGGCAATTCCAGCATGTACCAGGACATAGTCACCCTCTGCCGCATCAGGCACGCACGCCATGTGACAAATCCGCCGAATACCGGCAAATTCCACTTCGGCACGGCCAAACGTGGGATCGTGATCCAGCCAGCGGACTATCTTTCCCGGCACAGCGAGGCACATTGAAATCTCTCTAATTCTGATTGCTTTGAGCCATTCCAATCGCCAGTTGTCCGGCAGCCAAACCGCCGTCGTTCGGAGGAATGATGCCGGGAAGGCCAAGGGGTTGCGATTGGGGAGCAAGGTATTCAACCAGCAATTCTACCAGCAACCGATTTTGAAACACCCCACCCCCGAGAACGATGGGCAGATCCCGGAATTGTCCGCATACCTTCGCGATGACCTGTGCCAATCCCCGATGAAAACGCATGGCCATCGATCCCGGAGTTACTCCAGCAGCGCGATCAACAAGAATCTGACGCACAACCGGTCGCCAGTCAATCTGTTGCACACTGCTGCGATCCAGGACGAACGAGTAACTCTGCGTCTCAGTCAAATCGCTGATCGATTCCAGAATCTGAGCCGGTTGTCCCTCGAAGTCGGCATGTGTCACACCGGCGACTAATGCGGCAACCCCGTCGAACAATCGTCCGACACTCGAAGTGTGGATGGATAATCGCCGATTGTCCAATAGAGGTCGGAACTTCGCGACCGCTTGCAGCTCGTCGGGGCGTAAACGGAACTCGGAACAATCGCCGGGTATTGACTGATGCATCAGGGCGATCGCGACGCGCAAGGGTTCGCGAACAGCCAGATCACCGCCGACGAGCGGGAAGGTACGGAAGTGTGCCACTCGCTGGAAATCGACTGCCGTCGCCCGCAAGAATTCGCCACCCCAGATCGTGCCATCTGGTCCATAGCCCGTTCCGTCGCAGGCGACCCCGAGTACCTCGCGATCCAGCCAGCCATGCTCCAGCATTCCGGCGACGATGTGTGCGTGATGGTGCTGCACAGCCAGATGTCGTCCCGGCTGCGACTGACTCCAGCGGGTCGTAAAGTATTCAGGATGCAGATCGTGTACCCATAACTCCGGCTGCACACCATACAGGGAAAGGAACTGACGTGCCTGCTGGTCGTATCGTTCGCGAGTCTCCAGCCCGTCCAGATCTCCGATATGAGGGCCCTGCACTGCTTGCCTCCCGTTGAAACAGGCAAAGGCCGATTTCTGATGTCCGCCAGCGGCAAAGACGTGCCGTCCAGTCGCTGAAGTCAGCGCCAAGGACAGAGGCGCGAAACCACGACCCGCTCGTAATGTAACTGGCCGGCCGGCGATCACCCGCACCACACTATCGTCCAGCATCTGGCGAATCGGACGATCGTGATGCAGCCATAAGTCGGCAATGCCGGTCAATTCGATCTGGGCTGAGTCTGGAGTCAACTCCAGCGGCCTTCCCTGACTGTTGCCGCTCGTACAGATTAGTGGTCTGTCGCTATAAAGCACCAGCAGCCTATGCAACGGTGAGGTAGGTAACAGCACGCCGATCGTCGTCAATCCTGGATGAACTTCAGTCGCCAACCCACTTCCGGCCTTCGCAGGCATTAACACAATCGGGTTCGCGTCGCTGGTCAGCGCCGTCTGTCCGGCGAGGTCAATCGTGGCGAGTCTTTCCGCTGCTTCGAGAGTTCTCACCATGACGGCCAACGGTTTAGAGCGGCGGCGTTTGAAAGCTCTCAAATTGGCGACAGCCTGCTCGTGGGTGGCGTCGCACAGCAATTGATAGCCGCCAATTCCGCGAAGCGCAACGATTCCCCCGTCTCGCAAGCAGTTCACTGCTGCGGCAATCGCTGAATCGCGTCGCGCGACAATCTGCCCATCAGGTCCAGTCGCCCAGACCTGGGGACCACATTCGGGACAGGCGATGGTTTGTGCGTGAAAGCGTCGGTCCGCAGGATCGCTGTATTCGGCAAGGCATTGAGGACACATTGGAAAACGAGCCATTTCGGTTTGCGACCGTTCAAATGGCATCGTCGTGACAATCGAGAACCGCGGACCACACGTGGTACAACTCGTAAAGGGGTAGCCCGCCCTCCGATCTTCCTGGTCTGCAACTTCTGTCAAACATTCCTCGCAGACAACGACATCTCGAGGAACGAGCGTGCTCGGCCTGCCGTCCCCCGCAGCGTGCGACCTGATTTCGAATCGATCACGATTCTCTACCGCAGCCTCCCGTATACTAATACCCTGCAACGCCGCGCCGCTGGGGAGACTCTCGGGCAGGCAGCGTAGAAACTCGTCGACGTTTCCCTGGGGACCTTGAATCTGAATGCATACCCCGTCCAATCCGTTGGTCACCCAGCCCGCGAGATCATGCGCAACAGCCAGCCGTGCGACAGCGGGCCGCAGGCCAATTCCCTGGACCGACCCGGAGAGTTCAATGTGATAAGCAATGCAAACAGGCACGTCGTCCTTCTTCCGTCACTCAGGCGTCGCGGGTTGCCAACATCTGTTCTCGTGCGTTATCCAACAGGCGACACCATTCCGGAATTCCCTCTCCCGACCGGGCACACACCGTCACTGCCTGCAAGTTGGGCTGGATCAGTCGGGCATCGGCGACCGCCGCTTCCACTGAGAACGGCACATACGGCAAAAGATCTGACTTAGTGATCACCAGGACCTGGCTCGTGCGAAACATCTTGGGATACTTCCCGGGCTTGTCATCTCCCTCTGTCGTACTCAGTACTACAACCCGAAGGTGCTCTCCCAGATCGTGCGATGCCGGACACACCAGATTTCCAATGTTCTCGATAAACAAGAAGTTGGTCTCTATCTCTCCGAGTTCGCCAAGCCCTTTCTTGATCAACGGCATTTCCAGGTGACAGGCCCCTCCCGTGGTGAGTTGCACGGTCGGAGCCAGAGGCGACAGTCGCTGGGCGTCGCGGTCGGTCGCCAGGTCACCGACGAGGACCGACATCTTATTCTGGTTCACCCAATGTCGAGCCGTGGCTTCCAGCAAGCTGGTTTTACCCGCCCCCGGTGACGACACAATGTTGACGATAAAGATACCGCGACGGGTGAACTCGGCGCGCAGTTCCTGGGCGGCCTGCTTCGCAGGACTCAAAATGTCCTGACCGACGGGAATGGTCTGGGTGCTCATACTCTTGCCTGATCCGTAAGAGACTGCTTGATTGTAATGCTCAATAATCGAAATTCGTCACCGCGCACGACTTGGACGTCGTTCGAGCCACACGTCGGGCATAAAAACTTAAACCGCTGTACTTCAAAGTCCACATGACACTGTCGACATTTAGCCCCCAGCGCGACTTCATTGATCACCAATTGAGCTCCGGCAACCGGAGATTGCGGTGCGAGCTGCTCGAACGCCGACTGCACGAGCAACGGTTCGACTCCCGACAGGGGACCCAGTTCGACGGTGATGGTCTCGACGCAGTCTCCCTGATGTTCGGTCAACAGATCGGACACCTTGTGGAGCAACGTGCGAACGAGTGAGGCTTCGTGCATGAGTCAATCGCAGTCGTTGTTCAGTTCTTGCATGATCGCGTCCGCAACGGGTTCGATACTTGCCAGGGCCGTCGCAGACATCGCCGCACTAGGCTGGCAGTTCTCGACTTCAACGCCCCAGATCACAACGGTGCGTGGCAGTCGGCCGAGGCGTGCCGCGAGATTGAGAACCGCCGTCAGGCTGAAATCATGGCTGCCGGCGAAACTCTGTTGAATGATCTCGACATCGGGCCACGTCCAGCGATTCCACGTGCCGGACTTCCCAGATCCGTGGCAGGCGTCGCAGATCCCGAGCCAATCCACGTTCTCCAGGCGATCCAGAATCTCCAACGGGGTCACGACCTTTTCGACTTTGAATCGCTGGCCGTCTTGATTCGACAGGCGGTCCGCAATCAACCAGCCTAACTGATCATCGCCGTGAGGACTTCCCACTCCGATCACACACCTGGAGGACGACATGGTATCTCCTCGCGGTGGATCTTTAAGAAATGAGTTGAGCAACTGATGCACGGGTCATAGCTCCTGATGAGCTTTTCGCACTTGAGGGCCACCTGATCATCAGGCTCATGCAGAATTGAGGGCAGCATTGTGCTGAGGTCGTTCTCGATTTGCAGTTGATTTTGAGACGTGGGGGGCACAATCTTCGCCGTGACAACTTTGCCGTGCTCATCAACCGAGTAACGATGAAAGATCAATCCGCGCGGTGCTTCGGTCGCCCAGGAGCCAGCGCCCGCCCGATACTGATAGCCGATGCGGGACGGTCGAAATGATTGATAGTCTCGCAAGATGTCTAATGCTTCTTCGTACACATGTACGACTTCCAGGGCCCGCGCGATGATACTCTTATAAGGATTGCAGCAGGGTTGCTCGAGGCCCAGCTCGTCTGCCAGTCGCAATGCCGTGGGTGAGAGTTGAGCCCGCGCCAGGTTGATCCGGGCGAGTGGTCCCACGAAATAACTCGTTCGACCTGCTGTTCGAACGGACTGCAACGCCGTGGAGTGAGCGACGTGAACTTCTTCGAACTCGCGCTCGTAATCTTCCATTTTGACCGTGCGACCGTCGGTCGATTTCAGGTCCCCTGCGTTGAAGGGATACTCGTCTGGATGGACCAGCGCCACCATCTCATAAGGTGGAGTGAAGTCTGGAAACGTGAATGTCGCGACCCACCGAGCGGTCTCAATTGCGGCCTGCAGACCCCATTCAAAATCGGGAATGAGAGCAGCAAGCTCTTCGCGCCGGGGAGCTCGATAAAAGCCGCCGACGGCAATATTAATCGGATGGATCGCACGGCCTCCCAGAACTTCCAACAGCCGGTTGCCGTGTTTCTTCAGTTGCAGTCCACGGTTGACTTCTTGCGGAAAATCGGCGGCCATGTCGAGTCCGCTGTCATAACCCAGGAAGTCAGGGGCATGCAGCAGATGAATGTGCAACGCATGACTTTCAATCCATTCGCCGCAATAGAGCAACCGTCGCAAGCGGCGGATCTCGGGAGAGATGCTGACTCCCAGTGCCGCTTCCAGGGCGTGGACCGCGGTCATCTGATAGGCGACGGGGCAGATGCCACAGATCCGTGCCGTGATATCAGGGACTTCTTCCAGGGCACGCCCACGGAGTAACGCTTCAAACAAACGGGGCGGCTCATAGATATTCAGCTGGACCTCAGCCAGCTGGCCATCCTGCAAGCGGATGTGAAGGGCCCCTTCGCCTTCCACTCGGCTGATTGCTTCGACACGTATCGTGCGCGCCTCGGTCATCGGCGTCAGACTCCTTCTGCTCGTCGGGCCAGTCGATCACTTTCGGCGCGGAACTCGGGTGCATACCCATTGAAGTTGCGGAACAGAGGCACGAGTTCGCCTGGTGTACTGCCCGTGGCGATGAAGTGATCCCCGAGGCTTTCCGAATTGCACTGTTTGACAGGGCCATAACAACCGTAGCAACCACGGTCGTAGGCCGGGCAGATCGCACCGCAGCCGGCTTGCGTGACCGGTCCGAGACACGGGATGCCCTGCGCAACGGTGACACATACGGTGCCGCGACGTTTACAGTCCAAACAGACACTATGGGTTGGCGTGCGCGGCCGGCGTCCAGCAATCAGGGAGGACAGCACTTCGACGAGTTGATGGTGATTGATGGGACAGCCACGCAATTCGAAATCGACGGTCACATGATCGGCGATGGCCGTAGATGTGGCCAACGTCGAAATGTATTCCGGCCGAGCATACACGGCCTGCAGAAATTCCGCCGTGTCGCCCCAGTTGCGGAGTGCCTGAATGCCACCGGCCGTCGCGCACGCACCAATCGTCATCAGGAAACGTGACTGTTTACGCACTTCCTGAATTCGCTCGGCATCATGCGACGTGGTAATCGATCCTTCGACCAGCGCAATATCGTACGGACCCGGCAACATGCGACTGGAAGCCTCGGGGAAGAACGCGATATCGACAGCTCCGGCCACGGCCAGCAACTCGTCTTCCGCGTCCAGCAGCGATAACTGGCAGCCATCACACGACGCGAATTTAAACACCGCGAGTGTCGGGCGGGTCGACATTTACAGGCCCTCCACTTTCAAAAACGGCGCAATCTGATCGAAGCGATATACGGGACCATCCTTACACACAAATGTCGGCCCCAGTTGGCAGTGCCCGCAGAGCCGGACCGCACATTGCATATTCCGTTCGGACGACAACCAGATGTTTTCGACCGGCACACCGCGCCGCTGGGCACTCTTCACGGTGAAGTGCATCATGACTTCAGGACCACACACGAGCAGCACCGTTTCCTGTGGCGCAGGCAACGCCATGCGATCCAACAACTGCGGGACCACGCCCACATTTCCCAACCAGCCCGGTGAAGCACGGTCGACCGTCGTCTGCAGATCAATACCCGCCGCTTTCCAATCAGCATATTGGCCGGGATAGAGTAGTCCTTCAGGCGTCCGTGCGCCGACCAACACGGTGACTTTGCGATACCGATTGCGGTTGGCCAGCAGCTCATAGATGACCGGGCGTAGCGGGGCCAGTCCGATTCCCCCGGCGACCAGGATCACATCACGTCCCTCGCACGCCGCCACAGGCCACGGGTTACCATACGGTCCTCGCAGCCCCAGTGTGGCTCCCGGTTGGAGTCTGGCCAGTGATTGCGTGACACTCCCCGCAACTCGAATCGTGTGGGCCCATCGTTCTCGCGAGCGAGGATCAGCGCTAATTGAGATCGCGACCTCACCGACCCCGGGCAGATACAGCATGTTGAACTGCCCCGGCTGGAATTGATACGTCGCTGCGATCGTGGAATCGACGAAGGCCAGTTCGTACGTAGCCACTTCAGCGATCTCAGGCACGATCTGCTCGATGCGGACCGTGTGCGAAAGCCACGGATTCTCCGGGACCGGAGGCCGAGCGGGAGCGGTCACTGGCGACGAGTTCATGGCGTCTCTCCACGAATCGCGGCGACTTCCTCAGTGAGATCAATTCCGACGGGACACCACGTGATGCAACGCCCGCAGCCCACGCAACCTGAGCTTCCAAACTGATCGATCCAGGAGGCCAGTTTGTGTGTCATCCATTGGCGATAGCGTGATCGAATATCGTTTCGAATATGGCCACCGTTCATGTAGCTGAAGTCCAGATTGAAACAGGAATCCCATTGACGCTGTCGCTCGACATGATCCCCCTGCAGATCACTCACTTCATTGACCGAGGCACAGAAACAAGTCGGACAGACCATCGTGCAGTTCGTACACGACAAACACCGGGTCGCGACTTCCGCCCAGCGCGGATGTTCCAAATTCGTCAACAGCAGATTCCGGATATCAGTGGTATCGAGCCGCTTAGTGATCTGCGATACAGCCTGCTGACGCGCCCGCTCTGCCGCTGCCTGCTCTTCCACATCAGCGACACGTGTCTGGAGTTCGGCAAGAACTTCGCCGCCTGAATCCGAGCCCACTTCGACCAGAAATGCGTCAGGCAGCTCGGTCAGTGCCAAGTCGAAGCCCGTGGTACAACGCGGGCCGGTGTTCATCGACGTACAGAAACAATTCGCCCCCGCCGACGTACAATTCACCGCGATCACGAAGGCCTGCTCGCGGCGGGCACGGTAAATCGGATCGACGTACGCCCCTTCGAGAAATACCTTGTCCTGAATTTTGATTGCCGCCAGTTCGCAGGCCCGAACACCCAAGAATGCGTATTTGGGCACCGGTTCGTGGGGCGTGCTCATCTGCCAGCCAGCAGCAGTCCGGTCGGCAACGGCCACGGTCGCGAACGGCGGGAACAGATAGCGTTTCCAGGAGTGCGGCCCCACGGCATACCCGAACCAGGCATTGTCTTCACGGCGGACCAGGCGATACGTCGCGGGTTCTTGTTGATCGGTCCAACCTTGCGGCAACTCATCTACAGTGCGGATTTCGGCATAAACGATCGCCGACTGATCGATCGTTGGTCCGATGATGCAATAGCCACGCGCTGACAATGCATTCAGAAGCTGCTGCAGATGGGGCTTAGCGAGGAACAATTCCGTGGCTGCAGAGGTAGACATTTAATGCTCACGTGCTCCGAATGTTAATACATGAGGCGTCGTATGGGAGTATAAATCGAGCAATTGTAACCGCGTGGCGGTCAGTCGGTGAGAGAGGGACTCAGCCAGCCGGGTCATGACGTGAAAACCGATGTCCGGGCGGTGCTGGCAGAGGTCCGACAATCGAGAGCCATCAATGGCAATTGCTCGGACCGGTTCGAGAGCGGTCGCCGTCGCCGTCATCTGGCCATCACCTAAAAGGGCGGACCACGCCAACAATTCACCGCCCGCTAATGTCAGAATTCGGACATTGCCCCGTGCGGGGACACGCATATCGAGCCCCACCAGCCCAGAGCAGATGAGAAAGAGATCTCGGTTGACGGCATTCTGTTCGAAGATGATCGAACCGGCCGGGTACAGCACCTGTCTGGAGATAGGAACGACCTCACTGACGATTCGATGCGGCCAACCGGCAGCAAACGGCGACGTGGAAAGTTCTTCTACCAGTAACGGGTCTGGAACACTCATATCGACGACTGCCGTAAAGAGAGATGCGATCGATCTAGATTGGTTGTTGCACAGCGTACATGATCTGTCAAGCAAAGTTACGAGAACCGGCCGGGAAGATGTCGCGGCGGATCGTAATGCGGTAGTCCTTCAACAGACACGCCCGGGGCTCTCCGTCAAGCCACTCCTCAGAGTCTTGACGGAGGCACCCCAGGCGTGGGCCCGCACTATGGTGTCAATCAACGGTGCCAATCAACTGGGGATTCCGTGGTCCTGGAGCGTTGCCGTACGTGACTTCTTATCTTCCTCTCGCGCCTTGATTTTCCCCCGTCTATTTCGCGGCGACCAGCTGACGGTCGAAGGAATGGCGAGTCGCATGCACAGACTGATTGCCACGCAATTCAAGTTCGCTACGGAGAACGGGCACTTGGGCCGGAGCTTCGATCCCCAGGCGAATCGAGCTGCCGTTAATCTCCAGAACCTTGACCCGCACATTGCCTGCAATGACGATTTCCTCGTTCAACTTCCGGCTGAGTACTAACATGGCACAATCCTCCCTGAAACTCGCAAGTGAGAGTGCGACGGGGGCATTGGCCCGCGGTCGCGTTTCGCTGAGAGTGCCCTCCTTGTTCGTGGCGAACGCCGTCAGCTCATTGACCGGCATAAAATGCAGCTTGTATGCCGGAGTTTGAAAATATTTCATTGACGGACCATTCGCTGAGAAAGTGAACCGAATCGACCGTAGTTCACCGCGAAATCGCTGACGCAGGGATATCCTCGGTGTGCGATTCAGCGCAGTTCTCGACTCCAAGCGCGCCGAACTGCCACAACAAGGCCATTCAATTCCACGCTGACGTCTTCAGTCAGTTGGATCGGGCAGGGAGTCGATTCCACCCAGAAATCAGGCTTAACTACAGCCAAAGCAGGGGGCAACAGGCTGAAATCGTGACGAGATTGATTCCCCGCGGCTGATGTCACCATAATTCAGCGGTGTGGTACGCAACTTGAGTTACAAAGTTGATCAAGCACGTCCATCAACGCGGAGGCGAGCGATTGAATGCGGCCTGAAGCCGAGACTCCGAGTAGTATTTGCCCGAGCGTCATCGAGATCTGCAAGCTCACTTAAAGCAGATCCAGACTCTGCCCGACCTGACCAAGAAAGCAACACACGTGGACACGGCTCTGATCGTTGAACGATACAAGACATTGCAGCGATACATCGGCTGGCAGGAGGACGATGCGTCCCACGTCAGGGCCGCTGAGACGGTCCTGCTGCCCCATCTCGGGCCCGTGATCGAAGACTTCTATTCCACAATCGAGCAGTTTCCGGAAGCTGTAAAGGTCATCACCGGCGGGACAGCACAGATCGAACGGTTGAAGCGGACATTACACGCCTGGGTGCGTGAGCTGCTGAGCGGACCCTACGAGCAGGAGTACATTCTACGACGCTGGAAGGTCGGTTATCGCCATGTCGAGATCGGACTCGATCAACTCTATGCCGACGCCGCGTTATCTCGCATGCGCGGCCGGCTGGTCGAATTGCTGGAGCAGAACTGGACGGGAACCCAGGAGGATTTGCGAAAAACGTTAGCCTCGCTGCGCAAGCTACTCGACCTCGAATTTGCGATCATTACGAGTGCGTATCAGTCTGAATACCTCGCCAAGTTACAGCGTTCCGAGCGTTTTGCAGCCTTAGGGCAAGTCACAGGCGGCATCGCTCATGAAATGCGAAATCCGCTGAATGTCATCAAGACCTCGGTGTACTTCCTGCAGAATGCGCGTCTGGTCACACCAGAGAAACTGGCTGAGCACTTGAAACGCATCGGGAAACAAGTCGAAGTCGCCGACAATGTGATTGCAGCACTCTCCAGCTTCACGAAACTTCCGAACCCGAATTTGCAAACATTTTCTCCCGAAGCCTGCATCGGACGGGCAGTCGAAGATGCCGCACTCCCCCCCTCGATTCAAGTACAATTGGTGTGTTCCCCCGATCTGCCACACGCCCAAGGGGACGAAGATCAGATTCGGATCGTCATCGCCAATCTGATTCACAATGCCCGCGACGCGATGCCGAATGGTGGCGTATTGTCGATCACGCTCAGCCAGGTGAATGGGCATGTGAATTTCCAGGTCACCGATACGGGGCACGGAATTCCGCCAGAACTTCTGCACCAGGTCATGGAGCCCTTCTTCACGACCAAGGCGCGGGGAATTGGCCTGGGACTCGCGATTTCACGCTCGATTGTGGAACGGAATCGGGGAAAGTTAACCGCCACCAGCCCCCCCGGCCAAGGTGCCACTTTCGAACTCCGGTTGCCCGCCGCAGTGCCCCCCGTCAGCCCACCGGCCCACTAACGCAAGCCGTTTTATAGTTATGCGTTAAAGTAAATCGCAGCACCCCTTGCAGTTGAACGCGCTAATAATCTATCTAGCGTTCAACCATCGATACCGTCTTGCACAAGACCGTGGACAAGTTGGATTTCGCGTCTTATATCCGCAACAGCCCCCCTGTGACAGAAACGCTCACTTCGGCTCGTCCATTGCGCATTGCAGCACAGATCTGCCGGCGACAACTGGCGGGGCGCTCATGAATACGCAGAATATTCGACGCAACCGAACGGATTTGACTCGAAGCAATTCATTCTGACAATTCGGCATGCAACCTGCATTCTCTACTGAAGGGTCGTCTATCAGCCTTACAAAGTTTCTGTTGATCGAGGACCTGTACATTCTGGATTTTCCACCGCCGGAGAGCATCGTTTGTCCCGCGGTAATCGCAGAAGCTCGACCTATAGTGAGCCCCGTTAGACGACTTTGAAAACGGATATTCCCGGCGGATGGAGCTGCGAATTACTCACAATTTTTTGGAACATTTGACATGGAAACGGAAAACGCACAGCCCATCTCGGACTTCCTGACAGAAGGTGCAGACCAGATGGACGCCACGGCCGATCATTTGAATAGCTCGGCAAACGGGCAGACCAATGGCCGGGTTCTTACCGCGTGGGTGTCCTGTGGAGTCTCCGGACCAGTCAAATTCGCCGAGAAGTTCGTCTACGCGACTGGTTATACGCTGTCGTTTGGCGTTTGTTTTCCGGTCTTTTTCGTCTGTCATTACATCCCAAAAAACAATCCCGTCGTACGTGGATTGATCGCCGGCAGCTCCGACGCGTCGTCCAAGGTCGATGCCTGGTTCACACGGACCATCACAACCAATCCCGCGGCCACCAAATCGCCGGAAGATCTGCTGGTCGCCGAAACTGGTGCAGTGGCATTGGCCCCCACTTAGGATCGCGGCATTCAATTGTGTTGATTAGAGCGGGCGTCGGCAGCAAACGCGCTGTTCCGGCGCTTCATCCGCACTCTGAACCGCGTCTTGCAAAGTCGACTGCGGAAATTTGTGGATGCGATGTGGGAATGAACGGCACGGGCGCTTCCATGATCGCGCTGACATCGTTGCTCTATTGTGACTGGTTGTCGCAATAGGCAGCGCCGCCAACTGATTTGAGTTGGAACCACCCACCGGGGCCATGTGATGAACGACGTTGCGATTACTTGTCCAGGAGCGGGCCGACTGCGGATCCAGAGCAGAACGTTGTTTGGTGACCTGAAAGGTTCCACGACGAATGCCTTCTTGGCGTGTGTGCTCGACGCTGATCCACGGGCTCAAGTCTCAGTGATACTCGGAACAACCGCCGACGCGCCGCATGTCGCCGAGATACGGCACTCGGGGACTTCGGCAGTGGCATTCCTGCGCGCTGTGTCCAGCCGGCTGCGAAAGATCAACGGAGTCGAGGCCGCCCCGCTTGCTCGATCTCGCGAGAATGCGAAGCAGTCGCTCAATCTGAGTGCTGGGATCGATGGTAACTTCGGATCCCCTGGTCCAACGACTGCGGCCCTCATCGCCCCCAGAACGGCCTCTGGAACTCGAGGTTCCGATGGAAACGGGAATGGAAATGGGGCTCACGGTCACAACGCACGGAACCGATTACCGGCGCGGCGTGAACCCGACTTCGAGGCATTGCTGCCGACCATCGAGCCCACTGTTTCAACGCCGCCGAGTCGCTCGGCCAGCCGTGCGTCGCAACTGGCCCAGATCCAGCATCAGCCGTGGCAGATGCTGCAGGAAGTTCCTGGCCGCATGAAGCTCAAGCATCCGTTTCTGTATCGGCGGAAAAGCGTCTGTCAGGCAATTGAACGCGAATTGATGAGCGTCCTGGGGATCGATTCGTATCACATGCACCCCGGCCGGGGTACTCTGGTCCTGAAGTACAACACTCGCGCCCTACGCCGAGACCAGGTGCTGACGATCATCGAGCGGGCCCTCGCGAAAACCGAGATCCCGCCGGAATTGGACCCGCTCGACTTGGATTTCCCGCTCGCAGTCACGTCGGTTCCCCTGGCGGCCCTGACACAGTTCATGTTCCCTGTGCTACTGCCGGTGGCTGGCGCGCTCTACTTATTTACGTCGATCACGACCTTCAAAAGTGCCTTCCACGTCGCGGTCCATGAATGGCGCCTCGGCGTGGATATCCTGGACGCGATCGTCGTGACGGGCTGCGTAATCACGGGGCAGATTTTCGCGGGGTCGGTGCTCGGCTTGTGTTTGAGCTTCGGGAGGATGCTGGTCGCGAAGACCCAGGACGACTCGAAACGCCTGCTGATCCAGGCCTTCGGCAAGCAATCGCAATTCGTCAAACTTTGGAAAGATGGTCACGAAGTCGAGATCTCGTTGGAAGACTTGCATCCGGGTGATGTCATCGTTGTCCATACGGGGGAGTCTGTCCCCGTCGATGGCCTCGTCAAAGAAGGTCTGGCGATGGTCGACCAGCACGCATTGACTGGGGAGTCGACTCCCACGGAGAAAGCCGCCGGCGACCGAGTGTTCGCCAGTACGCTAACGGTGGCCGGCAAAGTGTTTGTCGAAGTGGAGAAAGCGGGAACCGACACCGCCTCTGCCAAGATTGCCCAGATCCTGAAAGACTCGGCAGGTTACAAGCTGGGCAGCCAGTACAAAGGCGAAAAGATGGCCGATCGGGCGGTTGTTCCTACGTTGGCTTTGTCTGCACTGGGACTGGCGACGCTGGGGCCGCAAGGTGCCGTGGCAGTGTTGAACCGCGACTTTGGTACGGGGATCCGCATGGCGGCCCCGCTGGCGATGTTAACGTCGCTCGCCCTGTGTGCCAGCAAGGGGATTCTGGTGAAGGATGGCCGTGCTCTGGAATTGATGCACGATATTGATACGGTGCTATTCGATAAGACCAGCACGCTGATTCCGCAGCGGCCGGAGGTTGTCGAGATCATCAAGGGACTGCGGGCACGAGGCATCAAACACATTGCCATCATCTCCGGCGATCACGAAGGCCCGACCCGGAAGCTTGCGGAAAGCTTGCAGATGGACGAATACTTTGCGGGAGTGCTGCCAGGCGACAAGGCCGACTATGTGGAGCGCTTGCAGAAGCAGGGGCGTAAGGTCTGCTTTGTCGGCGATGGTATCAATGATTCGATTGCGCTGAAAAAGGCGAATGTGTCGATCTCCCTGCGGGGTGCGTCTTCGATTGCGACCGACACGGCACAAATCGTGTTTATGGAGGCGAGCCTGCACCGCCTGTGTGAACTGCGTGACATCGCCAGCGACCTCGATCGCAACGTCCGACGCAGCTGGTACATGATCCTCGCCCCGAACGCGTTCTGTATTCTGGGGGCGTTCACGATGGGCTTTGGGATCATGGCATCAGTTCTGACCAATAATGTGGCCGCGTTAGGGGCACTGGCGAATGGCATGTTGCCGCTCTATCGGATGCTGAATGAACAGGCCAAGAAAGAAGCCCAACTGGAACTGACTCGCGCGATGAGTCAATTCCTAGGTGCCGGTGCTGATCCGGTATCAGCTCCGGCGGCAATCGGCGTTTAACAATGAAACCTCTGATTGAGAATCATCATGAGTGATGCAACTGCGACCCCGCTGCTGGAATCCAATCCGCCCCAACGCGTACTGGATGTGTTTTACATTCGCGCCGGATGGCAATCGGCGGTAAGCAAAGCGATTGAAAGCAATCTGCCAGTTGTCGCCTCGCTGCTGCGCGATCATCGGTTCTACGTATTGAACGAAGATCAGGCACACGATTACTTGAAGCTGCATTACAGCCTGGTTGCGGCAGTTCCCATCATGGTCGTAATTGATCGCGGCGCAGCCCAGCGGAACCTGGCGGCAGGTTTCGGTTTTCGCCTCTGTTTTGGTGTCGTTAAAGACCCCGAAACGGCGGTGGCGTTGCTGAAATGGGGCGTGCAGATGGCGCTGATGTCGCGTGCTGAATTGATGACGAAGGCTGTGCGAGAAAGCGGTCATCGCGAAACATTCGAAGGACTGATCGATCTGATTGGCGAGGGCACAGCACATCTCGTCGAGTTCGGGGCCGCGTGACGCGGGACGGCGGGACGGCGGGATCTGATTTGAAAATTCCACATGGAGTAGAAACATGAATGAATCATTTAGCACGGCGTTGTTTGGTCTCGTGGCTGTGGTCGCAGTGACATATCTTGGTTTCAAGGTACGTCAGGACCGCGAACGGCTGAGAAAAATTGTGGGTATCATCGATCAAGAACATTCTTTTGACATGGCCTATTTGTGCAGCCTGGCAGATAGTGGTTTGTTGTCATCCTACGAACCAGCGGCGGCTCCGTCGGCCTAGAGGTCCTGATTCAAAAGGCTGACCTCAATGAGCCTAGCGAAGGATAACATGATCGTCAGTACCCAGGATACTCCCTGCTGTGTAGCGCCCGCTTCCGATGCAACTGGCGCGCTCCTTGCCCCCGTTGTCCCCTCCGAGACCTGCTCGGACGATGGTGCCGAAACCCCGGAACAAGAAGAAGAGCACTACATCGAAATGCTCGGAAAGCTGCCAACTGAAATTGGCACGATGTTAATGGCACTGGGCATCGCAGGCATTCTTCTGCCGGGGCCGGTCGACGCACCAATGCTGATTGCCGGAGCACTCGTGATCTGGCCCAAAACCTTCAGTCCATTGGAACGGTCGTTCGCCAAGTGGTTCCCCGGGATTCATCGCGAGGGTGTCGGCCAGATTAAGCGCTTTATCAGTGATTTAAATCGCCGCTTTCCGGAGAACGGTTGACAGGCCGCGAGGAATTGCCGCTCGACGGCGATCGATTCCTAAATCCTACGGCGGACGCATTCGATCTTTGGTAACGAGGGCTGCCAGACGTCGATCACAACACTGATGTTTACGATCACGGGCATCGGAGCTCACAGATCTCTAGGTCCCGATCATGCATTCCTCGCTCACGACCACGGTTTGACGCTTGCGATCTCAGCTTCCATCGTCGAACGCAGTCTGAGAAAGTTGACTGCCAGCAGCCAGGCCGAGGAGCCACTTTCGAACTCCATAGGCCGCGGCAGTGACGTCCACTGGCCAACCCTCATCGCAACACAACTTATTTACCTGCACTGTGTTACAACAAGACACCGACAACCGGACAGGCAGACCAGGAGATTAAATGCGTACTGCCGTTATCTTGAACCTGCTGCGTGCATTACGTGCAGAGAGCAGCTTTCAACCCGCGTGATTTGAGATGGCGGATCGCCAATAGTGATGGCTCGTGCCGAAGAATACGAGTGCGATTGCTCTTTGCCACCATCGTAATCATCATAGTCGCAATGGATTGGCTGGAGACGTCGGCCAATTGGTGACAAATACTTTCACCGATACGTTTCCGGGTGGAGCATGTGTAAATGGTGAAAAACAGCGGGCACTCGATCTTGGTTGTCGATGACGACCACGATGCCGGACAAAATCTGGGCGATATTTTGACCGATCTGGGTTATCAGGTCGACATTGCGACCGATCCCCTCGTCGCATTGAAAATGGCACAGGAGAAGAACTATGACATTGCCTTACTCGATCTGAAAATGCCGGGCATGGACGGCCTGACGCTGGCTCGCAAGCTCAAAGAACAGCGATGTTCGACAATCTTGATCCTGACCACCGCTTACGCAAATCAAGACACGCTGGCCACTGCTCAGCGAGACGGCATTTGGCGGGTCTTTTCCAAACCTCTTGATTTGCAGCATGTCATTCCCAGTCTGTCCGAAGCGTCCCGGCAGCCACTGGTACTACTGATTGAGGATGACGAGGACCTCTGTTATTCCTTGACGGACCTGTTGCAAGATCAAGGTTATCGCGTTCATTTTGCGACCGAGATCGATGAAGCGCTCCGCTGCGTGCGTGGGTCGGAATTTCAAGTCGTGCTGATTGATATGCGGTTGCCTGGCGGATTTGGCGACGAAGTTTGCGCGAAGGTGCGTGGAATTTCTGACCAGGTCCGAGTCGTACTCTCTACGGGCCACCGCCAGGAAATGGAACAACGAATCCAGAGCGCCCTCGGGGCTGGCGCCGACGCCGTTTGCTACAAGCCATTTCAGATGGCCGAACTGCTGACAACTTTGCAGCGCCTGACCACATCTTTACCACCCGACTCTGCGTGACGAAGCGTCTTGCCGAACTCATCAAGCGGGCCGCACGCCCAAAGGCTCATAGTGGATGCCTGATACTAACAGTCTCAAAGTCCTGGTGATTGAGGACGACGAAGATACACAAGCCAATTTGCAAGACATATTGGAGCTGGATTCCCACGCTGTCGTCACGGCGGCATCGGTCAACGAAGCCTTGGCAAGGAACGATCTGGGGACAATTTCCGTTATCGTGACTGATCGCCGCTTGCCGGATGGGAATGCCGAAGAGTTCATTCCTCGCTTGAAGCAAGTGATGCCGGGAGCGGATATCATCGTCGTCACGGGCCACGCTGACGTCGAAAGTGCGATCCTCGCTCTGAAACGGGGCGCAGCTGACTACATCATTAAACCCATCAATGCTGATGTCCTGCGCGCCAGCTTGACGCGAACTGCAAAGCAAATCGAACTACGTCACGCCAAGGAACGTAGTGAAGCGAACTTTCGTGAGCTCATCGAAGCCGTCGATCTGGCGGTCGTCATTCTTGGCCATGACCACAAGATCATCTACGCCAATCGGTTCGCCGCAGAAATGACTGGTCGACCTGCAATCGACCTGCCCGGTAAATCGATTTTTGAACTGGTACACGGCGAATCGGCCTCAAAACTACGACGCCAGCTTGAACAGATCCATCACGGCAAAGCTGCAACCGAACAGGAACTTCCGATTCGACATCCGAATGGGGACGAGCGGTGGATTGTGTGGAACGCGCGATTGCTGAAGGATTTCGAAGGATCGCCTGTGGTTCTCTGCGCTGGACACGATGTGACAGAACGCCGTCGCCTGGAACATCGCACGATGCAGGCAGAACGACTTGCGGCCATCGGCCAGATGGTTACGGGGCTCGCTCACGAAAGTCGAAATGCGCTGCAACGGAGCCAGGCGGGATTGGAGTTGCTGCAGGACGAATTTCAGAATCAACCTGATGCCTTGGAAATCATCGAGCGAATCCAGCGCGCTCAAAAACACCTGCATCATCTGTACGAAGAAGTTCGTAGTTATGCGGCCCCGATTGCACTGCACCGGGAATCGTGTTCCATCGATCGCATCTGGCGCGAAACTTGGAATAACCTGGGGGTGGCGCGCGCCGACAAATTGTTGAATCTGGGAGAGGATCTCAACACGGACAATTTCGAATGCCTCGCCGACCCCAACGCGTTGGAACAGGTCTTCCGCAATATATTTGAGAACGCGATGTACGTCAGCCGATCAGGCGATGAAGTCTTGATTCGCGTTGGTGATTCGAACTTCGCCGGCCGCGATTCTCTCGAAGTTCGCATCTGTGATAGCGGCCCCGGACTGGATGCGACTCAAGCCACGCGCATCTTTGAGCCCTTTTTTACGACAAAGACTCAAGGCACGGGTTTAGGGATGGCCATCGTCAAGCGGATTGTCGAAGCCCATGGAGGTCACATTAGTGTGGGGCAGCGAACCGGCCCAGGGGCCGAAATCATTCTGATTTTACCGCGCGCCGGCAATTAGAGCGTTTCCAAGATTGGTGTAGCGGAATCTCGTAAGAGTTCCGCCCCCAAAGTCTAGAGACAATCGCGGAACTCTCACGAGATTCCGCTACAGAGATTCTGGAACTGCGCTAACAATCGGCATCCCCGATTGCGACGCGCTCAATTGTATCAGCCCCGTCGTCGACGATCAGTTCGGGTTCTCTGGATCGATTTTGTACTTCTCCAGGAGACGGTACAAGGACCGACGATTGACGCCCAGTGCGCGGGCCGCGCACGATTTGTTTCCGCGCTCACGTTTCAGAATATCCACGACATGGGCTCGCTCGATCGAAGCCAGATCGTCTTCTGACTGGGCAACTCGAGACGAAGCTACCAGCGACGCGTCTCCCACGTCATGCGGCAAATCGTCCAAACGAATGAGATTGTCGTCGGCCAGGATCTTGCCCCGATCGATCGCATTAATGAGCTGCCGTATATTTCCAGGCCACGAGTATTTCCTGATTGCCAGCAACGCTTCGGGATGGATTTTCCAATCAGGCCCCAGAAACTGGTCGACCAATAACAACACGTCGTCAGCCCGCTCCCGCAACGGTGGCAATTCCAGCGAGAGGACATTGATTCGATAATAGAGATCTTCTCGAAAACGCCCTGCTTTCACCTCGTCGCCAAGTTTTCGATTGGTTGCCGCCAGGATTCTGACGTTCACTCGACGTTCCTTGAGCGACCCTACGCGTCGCATGGAACCATCTTGCAGCACGCGCAACAACTTGGCCTGCAATGATGCCGCAAGTTCACCAATCTCATCGATGAACAACGTGCCGCCGTCGGCCACTTCGAAGAGCCCCTGTTTTTCTGTCACGGCCCCCGTGAAGGCCCCTTTTTCATGACCGAACAACTCGCTTTCGAGCAGGTTTTCCGGCAGCGCAGCACAGTTAATGACGACGAACGGTTTGTCTGCACGCAGGCTGACCTTCTGCAGGGCCTGGGCTACCAATTCCTTGCCGGTCCCACTCTCACCTTGGATCAAGATCGCCTTGTCAGTGGGCCCCGCACGTTCAATCAGACGGAAGACTTCCCGCATCGCCGCCGAGCGACCAATCATGTCCAGCTGCCCCTGCGATCTCTGCAGGAGCGCCTTCAACTGTCGGTTTTCTTTTCGCAACGTGCTGGTCTCAGCCGCACGCTGCACCACTGCTTCCAAATCGGCAAGTGCGAAAGGCTTCAGCAAATAATCGATCGCACCGAGCTTCATGGCATCGACAGCGGTTTCAATCGTGCCCTCTCCCGTGAGCAGGATCACTTCCGTCTCGGGACTGGATGCCTTGATTTGTTCCAGTAATTCCAGACCGGACTTTCCAGGCATGCGCAGATCAAAGACGCCGACATGGAACTGTTGTCTCTGGCAACGCTCGATCGCATCCTCCGCTGAGGGAGCATCCTGCACCCGATATCCGCGCCGCAGGAACCAGCGGACGACTGTCTTGCGATAGTCCTCTTCGTCTTCCACGATCAGCAGATCGATGTTTTCCGGATTGATCACCGCAATACCTCTCGTCCCGAACATTAAGTCCTGATCTGCCCGTCGGCCCAAGCGGCACGATCTGCTAGAACGGTGAGACAAATTCATGCTTTGGATGGCGAACGGTCAACACCGGGCACGGCGCCTGCCGAACGACTTTCTCGGCAATATTGCCCAGGAAGACATGGGCCAAGGCACCCCGGCCGTGCGTGCCCAAGACAATTAGATCCATTTTCTGGTCGTGAGCATAGCGAACAATCTCCGAAAACGGTGCGCCACGTCGCATCACCAGCGTCACCGACAGCTTGTCGCGATCTTCGCGTGCGATGACACTCTCCAATCTTTCGGCCGTGATTTTTTCAATTTCTTCGAAATAATTGGGCGGCAGATAGCTCACCCCGTCCATCATGATGGGACTTTCCGTCTCCAACACAGTCAAGACGTGCAAGTCGCCACCGAATGTCCTTGCCATGAGTAACGCATGCTCGACAGCGTAAGCGGATGTTTCGCTAAAGTCAGTCGCGAACAAGATTCGTTTAAACTGGGCCATGATCTCTCTCCTTGCCGCCGATGAAACTCGGTGCTGAAAGTTGGATGCTTCACTTGAGAATTTGGAATTGCTCTCTGCAGGCCTGATTGGCTATGCCGTCACTCGCGGCACAGTAAGCACAGGGCAGCTGGCATATCGCACGACCTTCTCTGCCACGCTCCCCAACATCAGGTGCGTTAATAGCCCACGACCGTGTGTGCCAATGACGATTAAGTCCGTCTCTTGATCCTTGGCACATCGAACAATCTCGGCATACGGCGTGCCGGTTCGCAGCAATCGGTCGGCCTGCCACCGTGCGACCTCTTCGGTCGTCAACACCTTGTCCAACTGTTTCCGAGCCGCATCATTCAGGGTTTTACGAAACGCGTCGACCTCTGGCAGATAGGCATGCATTTCGCCAACATAACCAAAGGGCTCTTCCACGACGTGCAAGACAGTCAGGCGAGCGTGGAAAATCTCCGCGAGTTCCGCTGCCTGATGAAGGGCACGCTCACTGGTCTTACTAAAGTCCGTCGCAACCAGGATCTTCTGTATTCCGGCCATCGCATTACCCCTGTCAGTGACTCTTGTGCACTCCCCATCCGACGCGCGTGACTACTCTGTGCAATCGCAACCGCAGTGCAACTCACACTTGGGCGAGAGTTGTGGAGTCGACTCTGCACACGCCCCGGGCGGCATTTCGATCTCGTCCGGATTAAGACGTCCACTAGCTTGTCGGCCCTGGGAGATTGACTTCAATTCACAGCCGTCCTGGTTCTGTTACCATGCCAGGCGAACAACCCACTGTCCGCACCAGTACGTGAGCCAACCCTGAAGTTGTTCCCAGGCAGTGGAGTGCAAAGAGCGGAGGAAAAAGAACAAACCGATGCTTAACATTTGATGGGCCTCAGTTAGGGGTTACTTCCGATTTCCGCAGCCTCAACTTCGACTTGAATCTGCGGCGTGAAGAGTCGCTAACACGATTCGCATATGTCATCGATGACGCGATAAACTCGCACTGCGTCACTTTTTCGCCGGCACATCATTGGCCATTCTGACACCACGCGTGTACTTGTGGCATTCGACGCAACTCATAGTGAGCTGCACGTACGCCAGTGCTGCCGCATCGATGTTCTTCTTCTCGGCCTGGTGCGCTAATGACCTGGCAATACGCCGAAACTCGGCGCTCATATGGTTGTATTCATCCAGCCGGAAGACCTCCCATTCCGCCTGCCTGCTCATTTTCTCCATGCCCTCAGCCGTCCGCTTGATCAGAGCAAAGTCCTCGGTGACGATACCCTTCAAGGCATCGCGAGATAGATCAAGCTTACGACGCATAAATACGTCGATGGGACGAACTTCCTTCGGAACATCCTGAACAGGTTCTGCCGCGAAGGGCGAGTGAACCAGCGCCGCAAAAACCAAGGTCACGAAAGCCAATAAGCTGAAAGACAACTTCATTGAAGTAACTCCTGAGGAGAGCCTACCTCGTCATCATCGACGGTGCTCTCGTGAAATTATCGAATAGAATGAGTCAGTCGAGTGCCCGTGCGATACCGCACAAAGTGCTGAGCGAATCCGCTACTCGCTCAGCACGCCTTCCCATACTCGGCAACGTCCCAATGCGGATGGCCCGACCGCGAACCGCCTGAAAGCCGTCACACTGAGTTATTTCAGACCATCGCGTAGGGCCTGATGACACTCAACACAGTTGAGCGTCATCCGCTGGTAAGCAAGTGTGGCAGCCTCGCCGTTCTTGTCCCGCGCCGCCTTAACTAATTGCTTGCTGATCCGGCGCAGGTCTTCGCTCATCCGGTTGTACTCCTTGCTATCGTTCAGCACCCACTCTTCCCCCAGCGTCAACAGATTCAGGCCGATCCCGCCTTTTTCGATCAGCTTAAAATCGCTCAACACAACTCCCTGCAGGATTTCCTGCGAGATTGTCAATTTGCCTTCCATAAAACTTTGTCGAGTCGTTTTTTTCGGCTCGGCCTTTTCCGCGGGTTTGGCGTCCTTAGCGGTCTGGGCCGTCGCGCTCAATCCGCCGATTATCATCTGCGCCGTGACGACTAAACCCAACACCACGAGCCAACATTTCCGACTACGAATAATCATGTTTCACGCTCCTAAACCGAGTGTCTACGGTCGAAAGAAGTTGCCACGCCTGTTGCTGGGGATGACCGCCAATTCCCAGTTTGTCACGGCCGTCACTTTGAATAGGCAAGGTTCATGCCAGTTCGTGAGAATAGCACTTTGAGCTGAGGAGCCTGTCTTTTTGCAGTCCACGTTTCCGATGAAAGCCTGGCCCAAGTTCGACTCCCGGGACGATGCGGCGGCACACGTTAGGCCGGTTGGATAGCCGTATTCCGAGGAATATGCTCGCCACACCGCTCGCCCCTTATCCCGAATGCTCGCCGGAGTCATATTCGTTTTGATAATTGGACCTCGGTTCCATCGCCCTAAGGAGTGAGCGATTCCGCGCGCAGCGAGCGAAGACGCATGCTGGGAGCACTCTTGAGAACAGTCGCGTTACGAGTTCCGCCCTTCCAAGTTACGGTGTGCGATCCCGCGCACTGTGCGAAGTCGCATTACAGCGGTCTTCGTTCGGATCTGCCCATGCGGCGGAATTTTGTGCCGATGATATTCGATCTGACCAGAATTCCGATCTCGTCACATTGAGAATTGCGCGGATACCTCGGAGGTCATGGGACCGTTGAGTCAAACTGCGCCTGGCATGCCACTTGCTTCACTTCTCTTCTAAACCAAGGCGCGACAGGTTTGCCGTCTAAGGCGTCCACCTTGCTCGACAGGCCTCTAATCGACCGAGGGATTCCTGTTTGACAGGCGCGCCTCTTTGAAGGTGTGGTTACGACCGGTTACGAGCTCTCTTACTTGAGGTCTTCATGTCCACTCCTAAGCTACCCCGCATCCGCTGGTTTAATGACATATCCATCGACGACGTGCCAATCGTTGGCGGGAAGAACGCATCGCTCGGGGAAATGTTCCGCGAACTCGCTGGCCAGGGAGTTCTGGTTCCCAATGGATTCGCAGTCACGGCGGACGCCTATCGCGAATTCCTCGCCAGCCAGGGAACCGATCGCCGAATCGTGTCGATTCTGGCTCGGCTTAAACTGGACGACATTCAAAGTTTGCAGGAATGTGGCAGTGCGATTCGACAGACTATTTTGTCGGCCGAACTTCCGGCCCCGTTGCAAGCGGAAATCGTGGAGGCTTACAACAAGTTAAGCGAAGGGTTGGAACATGGCGTGGACGTCGCGGTACGGAGCAGTGCCACGGCCGAAGACCTGCCCGATGCCAGCTTTGCCGGCCAGCAGGAAACGTATCTCAATGTGCGGGGTCCGCAGCAGCTCCTCGATACTTGCAAACGCTGCTTCGCTTCCTTGTTTACCGACCGGGCCATTTCGTATCGGCATCACAAGGGCTTCGATCATCTTAAGATTGCCCTGTCGATCGGAGTCCAGCGCATGGTCCGCTCGGATCTGGCATGCTCGGGTGTGATGTTTTCGATTGACACCGAAACCGGTTTCCGCGACGCAGTCTTGATCAACGCGGCCTATGGGCTGGGAGAAAATGTCGTTCAGGGCGCCGTGAACCCCGATGAACTATTAGTCTTCAAGCCTACACTGCAGCAGGGATTTCGGCCAATTCTGCAGAAACGACTGGGAAGCAAGGAATTCAAGCTGATTTATGACGTGGGCGGCGGCCGCATGACACATAACGTGCCGGTCCCTTCCTTGGAGCGGGCACGATTTGCCTTGAGTGACGATGAGACCCTGCAGCTCGCGCGGTGGGCCTGTGTCATCGAAGACCACTATTCCCAAAAGCGTGGGCAGTTTACGCCCATGGACATGGAATGGGCCAAGGACGGGATCACGGGCCAGTTGTGGATTGTCCAGGCGCGTCCCGAGACTGTCCAGTCACAGAAGTCGACACAGACTCAAGAGTCCTATCGACTGTTGGAGAAAGGTGACGTTCTGGTCAACGGTCGAAGCGTTGGCGAAAGGATTGGCAGCGGCTCCGTCCATGTGATTGAAGATGCTCGCCAGCTCAACCAGTTTAAAGCGGACGACGTCCTGGTGACGGATAAGACGGATCCCGACTGGGAGCCGACAATGAAGAAGGCGTCGGCCATTGTGACCAACCGTGGAGGTCGTACGTGTCACGCGGCAATTGTCAGCCGGGAACTGGGGCTGCCTGCCGTGGTCGGGACGGAAAACGCCACGTCACTCCTGAAAGACGGACAGATCGTCACGGTATCGTGTGCCGAAGGGGATGTCGGGCATGTTTATGCGGGTCAGTTGAAGTTCGCGGTCGAGCAATTCGATCTGCAGAAGCTTCCCCGTACTAAAACCAGGATCATGATGAACGTCGCCAATCCGGAAGAAGCGTTCCGCTTGTCCGCGCTACCCAATGACGGAGTTGGACTGGCACGTGAAGAATTCATCATTAATACGTACATAAAGATTCATCCCAAGGCCCTGCTCGATTACGCCCGCTTGACCGATCCGGCTGTGAAAGCGGACATCGACCGCCTGACTGTAGGATATGCGGATAAGCCGCAATTCTTCGTTGACAAGCTGGCGGAGGGAGTTGCGACGTTGGCAGCAGCCTTCTATCCCAAGGATGTCATTGTTCGTCTTAGCGATTTTAAGACCAACGAATACGCGAACCTGATCGGCGGCCAGGCTTATGAGCCTTGGGAAGAAAATCCGATGCTGGGATTTCGCGGGGCGTCGCGCTATTACGATGAGCGCTATCGTGACGCATTCGCTCTGGAGTGCCGGGCCATGCAGAAGGTGCGTGACGAGATGGGATTGCGTAACCTGAAGATCATGATTCCGTTCTGTCGTACCGTGGAGGAAGGCCAGAAGGTCATCGCCGAAATGGCGAAGAACGGTCTGCGGCGCGGTGAGCATGGTTTGGAAGTCTATGTGATGTGCGAGATCCCCAGCAACGTGATCTTGGCCGAGGAATTCGCGGATATCTTCGACGGGTTTTCGATTGGTTCCAACGATCTGACGCAACTCATCCTGGGCGTGGACCGGGATTCGGAAATTGTGGCCCATGTCTTCGATGAACGTAACGCCGCCGTGAAAAGCATGATTGCGAGCGTGATCAAACGAGCCCGGGCAAAAGGACGTAAAATTGGAATTTGCGGGCAGGCGCCCAGCGATTATCCTGAATTTGCCCAGTTCCTGGTCGAACAGGGGATCGACAGCATTTCGCTCAACCCTGATTCGCTGGTGAAGACGACGCTGAAGATTGCTGAGATGGAACAACGGTTGGCATTCCCCTCCTGATTAGTGTACCTGGTTGGGCATGCGTAGAGGCCGCATCGGATTAATGAGTGCGCCGTTTCCCGGAGATAATTCGATGCATGCTCAGCAACTGCTAACGCCGGGTCGTTCGCTCGTCGCCATTGATTTGCCGACCCCCACACAGGTCTGACCTGCTGAGCCGCCCCTGCGAGATTGCCTTCGACAGACGTCCTGGATCGCGGGTTCTGTACTTAAGCTATTGTGATTTCCTGATTCAAGTACACATCTTGAATGTGATGCAACAGGTTCACGCCGTCGGACATCGGGCGTTGAAACGCTTTACGACCACTGATCAGTCCTGTACCACCGGCGCGCTTGTTGATGATGGCAGTGCGAACGGCATCAGCCAGATCAGATTCACCGGCCGAGGCGCCGCCGGAATTGATCAGGCCGACACGCCCCATATAGCAATTGGCGACCTGATACCGGCAGAGATCGATGGGATGCGGTGAACTGAGCTTTTCGTAGACCAGCGGGGATGTCTTACCGAACTTAAGTTTAGTGAAACCACCGTTGTTCTGCGGCAGTTTCTGCTTAACAATATCGGCCTGCAGCGTCGCACCGAGATGATTAGCCTGCCCTGTGAGATCGCCTGCTACATGATAGTCTTGATCTGCCTTGAAGGCCGTATTTCGCAGATAGCACCAGAGGACCGTTGCCATTCCCAGTTCATGAGCCCGTTCGAATGCAGCCCCCACTTCGACGATTTGCCGATGAGATTCCTCGGAACCAAAATAGACCGTCGCTCCCACCGCGGCCGCACCCATCTCGTAGGCCTGGTCAACCCGGCCAAACAGGATCTGGTCGTACTTGTTGGGGTAAGTCAGCAGTTCATTGTGGTTGATCTTTACGATGAACGGAATCTTATAAGCATAACGGCGTGCCACAATACCAAGCACCCCGAACGTTGAAGCGACGGCATTGCAACCCCCGTCGATCGCCAGTTTGACGATATTCTCAGGATCGAAGTACGCCGGATTGGGCGCGAATGATGCTCCAGCTGAATGCTCGACCCCCTGATCGACAGGCAGGATCGACACATAACCTGTACCCGCCAGCCGTCCATGACTGTGAATCCGAGCGAGATTGACGAGCACTCGTGGATTGCGATCGCTCGCACTAACTACGCGGTCGATAAAGTCGGGCCCCGGCAAGTTTAGCGAATCGCGGGAGATCGTCTGGCAGTGGTATTCCAGGAGCGACTGTCCTTCGGCGCCCAAGAGTTGTTCGATAGTCTCATTCATGGCGGCAGTTCTCCAATGTTTGGTAATGGCGAGTTCCGAACTATTCGTCCATAAGTTCCTATCGCTTTCAATTGCCGGTCATTATAGCACGACCTCGTGTTGCGGATAACTTGGAATAACTCATATCGCAGGAGGAGTCTAACCTCCCACTGCAGCTCCATGTTCTTCAGGGCATGACGAACGGATGCCGCGGATCACGCACAGTTAAGACAGCGCACGAAGCGTACCGCACAACTTTCTCGGCGACATTGCCCATCATCAGGTGTGCCAACGCGCTACGACCGTGTGTCCCCATGATGATCAAATCGATTTTCTCACTTTGAGCATAGCGAATGATCTCTACGAACGGGTTGCCTTTACGAACGACGGGAACCGGATTGAGCTGTTCCCGATCGCCAGCAGGAATAACGGCGGCGAGGTACTCCGCGGCACGCCTCTCGAATTCCTCGAAGTACTTCAGCGGCAAGTAGTCCACGCCGCTCTCCAAGCGTGGAACTTCGACTTCCAAGACGTGCAGGATGTGCAATTCCGAACCGAACGTCTTAGCCATGAGGACGGCATGGTCCACTGCACCAGCCGATGCGTCACTGAAGTCCGTAGCCAATAAAATGCGTTTGAATTGTTCCATAACTTTTCTCTATATCGTACTTGGATTTAGCTGCTTCAACATTGCGATGGTACTAATAGACGCCACTCGCCCAAGCAGCGACCGGCACTTGCAGAGTCAGTACGCGGGCGAAGGCCATGATTTCGTAAGCGTTAAACTATCATGGCATCGATCCTGTTGCGGATGTAAGTGGATCGAGCAACCCTTCCGTCCTGAGAACACTAGTGGCTACAGTCACGGCGAGTTCACTCTGGTCCGTATCAATCATCCGAGTGACGCGTGCAGTCACCATTCCCGTATTCTCCCATTTCTCGGCAACAGCCTGATAAATTCGCCAGTCCGCATCCGATGCGTCGCCACTTCTGGCGTCCAGTCGCTGCCGAATGAGCTGCGAACCAGTCTGGCAATTCAGCAGGAGAAACGGAACGGCCAGGTGGCGAGCAGCCTCTAAGAATTGAAGTCGATACACTTCGCGAGAAAATGTGCCATCGACGATGACGCGCTGGCCCCGTTGCAACAAGTCGATCGCTCGACTTAAACATTCCGCATAGGTTCGCTCTGTCCACGTGTCGGCATAAATTCCGGCTTGAACCGCCGCTCCGCCGGAAGAGAGCTCTGGAATTCCGGCGAGCTCCTTACGCACCAGATCCGTCCGAATGACATGGCACGCTGCTTCCGCCGCCAGTCCGAGAGCCAACGTGGTTTTGCCCGTTCCCGGCAATCCACTGACCACGATCAAACACGGACGACTTGACGGAATCTGTAACTCGCTCAGTGCCAACAACCAATGTGCTCGCGCACGGTCCGCAGCCAGCATGCGGTCGCCCTCGGGGATCTCGGGCTCGGTGGCCTCTAACGAATTCACTTTAGCTCGCACCGCGGCACGGTATGAGACATACAACGACAGCAACTGCCGACCCTCGGTATCGCCAGTCGCATGAAAGTACGCCTTGGTCAACGCACGAGCCAGGTCCGGACGACCTTGGAACTTCAAGTCCATGATGAGAAAGGCCACGTCAGAGACCGGATCCGCAAATCGCAACGCATCATTGAATTCGATGCAGTCGATAATGCAGAGGTCTTCCGGTGGACTGCGATCCGGGAAGTAGTATACATGATCGAGACGCAAGTCTCCATGAGTATCGCGAGGAATGCCCTGTTCTGCTCGCCATTCGATCAGGGGACGCAGCGTCTCCAACCGCTGTCGAGTCAGCTCGACGAGACTCTTGAAAATGACAGGCGGTGAAAAGGCGTCCGCGCCCTTCAGTTGAAAATTGTCCATCACATTGTGACGCAGAGCATCGAACCGAGCGAACGCAGCGATACGCGGACCGGATGACGCACTGGCATGAAACTCCGCCAACCTTCTTCCCAGCAGGTCCATGGTCTCAACGGTCACCTCATCTCGCAGCAATCGTTGTTTCAGCGTCGCCGCATCTGGCAGCCGTCGCATTTTGACGGCCCATTCCACAACCTCCCCGGATCCCTCCATCTGCAGGCGGCCATCCCGCACCGTGATCGGCACGGTTCCAAAATAGACATCCGGCGCGAGGCGCTGATTCAGCTCCACTTCGCGTTCACAGTCGACTCGACGTTGCTCCAACGAGCTGAAGTCCAGAAACGGAAGTTTGATCGCTTTCCTGATCTTGTAGACCCGTTCGCCAGCGAGAAAAACCACGGAGATGTGGGTCTGCTTAATTTCTACGGACTCGACGTCGTGAGAATAGGCACGCGGGTCTGACAGTTCGGTAATCAGTTCCGTGACGTTCATTGCGAACTACACCTTAGCATCAGTGCCGAGGCCCCTCAGTTTCCACACCTGTATTTGGCTCAATAATCCCCGTGAGGGTTCAATTCACTACATCAATTTTATCCAGAATGACATTCACGCCTGGCACATGCGAGACGGCTTGGTACGCAATCTGTTTCAGAAAGTAACTTGGAAGTCGCCCCCGCAAGGTGACTTCGTGGCCATCCACCTGCACTTGCAGATCGAGCAACTGGTGATATCCGGTGTTTCGCAACGCTTCGATAACAGCTTCGGTCAGCAGTTCTTCAAACGTGGGCTTCGACGACGGAACGTCAGAGAAATTTTGAACGGCGATCATCGCTGACCTCTCACAAAATGGTGAATCTACGGTGGCTTGATGCGATAGTCAGACGAACGAAGTCGAGGCGATCCAATTCCGAATGTCAATTGACCTTGAGTCATTGCAGCAAAGACGATGCCGACGGTTCTGGAATCGACGAATTTGCTTGCTCACCCCCATGCCAGCATAGTTTCTCGTGGTTTCAAACGACTGCGAGGAGGCGGTTGCGGGATTCAGGCCGTCCCGACAATCCCTCCGGCAATCCGTCTGGCAAGCCCTCTGATAATCCTCCGGCGCGTGCGCCAAACCCGCACACGCTGTGCGGGTCCGCACACGCAGTCCGAGAAGCCGCACTGCAAGAACCCCGCAGAAAACATGTGCAATAAGGGCGTGTGCAGGCATCAGGCATATCATTTGCAATAGCCCGAATGCCATAGGGAGCGGCTGAGCTCGCACGCCGGCAGCCAGCACCAGGTATGGCGTGTTTGAAACCGAAGACTTGCAAGTACCCCGCGATGATGAGGAAATGACCATGACCTACTCTTCCGAAAGCACGATGAACGTATTGTCCGGATACCTGCAACATTGGAAGGAGCGCGGCGAGTCGGAGGCCCGCGCACAGCCAGCCAAGCCTGCGTTCACGATCGCCATCAGTCGACAGTCCGGGGCGCGCGGCACGACGACTGCGCGGGCCGTGGGTAAACGACTGGGCTGGGCGGTATACGACCGCGAGCTGGTCGAGATGATCGCGCAGGACATGAAACTGCAGGCCAGCTGTCTGGAAGGGGTGGACGAGAAAAAAGTCGGCTGGCTGCAGGAATGCATGTCCCGCGCGATCAGTTCGGCCCCAGTCGTTAGTGATATTGCATACAGACACCGCCTGATGAAGACGATCGCGTCGCTAGTGGCGCATGGCGACTGCGTCCTCGTGGGCCGCGGCATCGCCCACATTTTGCCCGTGGAAACAACATTGCGCGTCCGCCTGGTGGCACCTGTCGCCTGGCGCGTGGCGGCCATGAGCCGGAAGCTCGGCATCAGTGAGGGAGAAGCTGCCGTCAAGGTCGCGGCGATCGACCGGCAGCGTGACCAGTTCGTGCGGGAGCATTTCAACAAGGACACGACGGACCCGAGCCTCTATGATCTGGTACTGAACACCGAGCGCTTTTCCGTGGAGCAGAGTGCCGACCTGATCGTCGAGGCCCTGCACCGCCTCCAGGCGGCTGTCGCGAACAAGGCTCCCGAGACAGCCCCGTAGCCCGACTCTCCGAGTCGGGTAGTCTTCGTAAGCAAGGTAGGTGAGGCTGTGCTAGACGTGCTCAACGTAATTGGAATTTTCTATCCCGTTTAAATTCACTCCTGAGCAGCACCTCGTGGTAGCCACATCTCGCCAGAGTGCGGGCCTAGTCAGTCATTCGCCCGCGTTCTGGCGAAACGCGGCGACAACCTACGCGACTTCTTTGACTTCTTTGACTTCTTTGACTTCTTTGACTTCTTTGACTTCTTTGACTTCTTTGACTTCTTTGAACTCTTTGAATTCTTTGAATTCTTCGAACGTCCCGGTGAGCGGCACGGCGCTAGCCGCCGGTTCTGCATTGCGACGAACAACAAGAACCGGTGGCTAGCGCCATTCCGCTCACCAACAAAGTCCACTTCACCCTACGCGACTTCTTTGAACTCTTCGACTTCTTTGATTTCTTCACCCTTCACCCTTCTCT
>JAKFVC010000009.1 GCA_021732415.1 Planctomycetaceae bacterium | reverse complement strand
CAACCCCCGCAGCAAGCTGCCGCAACTGACGGTAACCAGCCCGGCCCTGGACGCCAACGGTTTCATCTCCTCCGAATTCACCTGTGATGGCCAGAGTGCCTCGCCCCCCGTCGAGTGGAAGAATGCCCCGCCAGGCACCAAGTACTTCGCCCTGAGTCTCTGGCACATCGCCCCCGATCAGGAGAAATCCTACTGGGTGATCTACAACATCCCGGCCAAAGTCACCAAACTCGCCAAGAACACACAGGGCATCGGCACGATGGGCCTGAACGACAAACGCCGAGCCGACTATGCCCCCATGTGCTCCAAAGGCCCGGGAGTCAAGGAGTATCACATCACCGTCTATGCCCTCTCCGACGAACCCAAGCTCACACCAGACAAAGCCACTCGCGCGAATCTGCTGGCGGCGATCAAGGATATCATGCTGGCGGAGGGGACGTTGGACTTTCAGTATGAGCGTAAGAAATAGATTTAATGTTCTTTCCGGTATCGCTCGTCAACGTGAATTGCAGGCCTCTTTCAATATCACAATCATAGGTTATGAGGACGAGGAATATTGGCACACCGCAATTGGACCCATGACGAGCTTCTATTAGCGATGAACCTCTATTGCCATTTGCCGTTTGGCAAACTTCACAAGGGCAATGCAGAGATCATTCGTTTGGCCAGCGCGATTGGTCGAACGCCGTCGAGCGTTTCTATGAAGTTGTGCAACTTGGCGTCGCTGGATCCAATGCATCAACAGCGCGGGGTCAAAGGATTGTCCGGCGCTTCGGAAGCGGATCGCGAGATCTGGAATGAATTTCATGGCGATTGGGAGAATCTCGCAATTCAGAGCGAGGAACTTCGCGAGCAGCATGGCCTTCCTAGCGACTCATCAACAGCCGACGAAGATGTCTCGGAAATCCGTCCGTTCGTTGGGGCGACCGAAGGCTCGCGTGTGACCAAAGTACGGTTGGCTCAGCGGTTCTTCCGCAGTTCTGTCCTGGCTAGTTATGCGTCTCGGTGCTGCATTTCTGGTATCAACCATCCGTCGTTTCTGATTGCGAGTCACATACTCCCTTGGAGTCAGTATCCACAGCATCGGACGAATCCCCGTAATGGCATCTGCCTGTCGAGCCTCCATGACAGGGCTTTTGACCGTGGGCTAATCACCTTTGACGAGAACTTGAAAATGGTGATCTCTACTGAGCTACGCTCGGCATTGTCGAATCACGTTTTAAAGGAATCGTTCTCACAATTCGAAGGCCAAGAATTACAACTACCCGACAAGTTCTGCCCCGACCAAAGCTTCCTCGCCGTCCACCGAGATCGAATCTTTGTGCAATGACCTCTCGCGGATTGACAACAAAAAAGCAGACTCGATAACCCGTCATCGTCTTCGACGTTGCGGGAATGGCTTAGCTAGACGAAAATCGGGCCTGCGGAATTCCGCACAAACGCCTTTCACAGTTTGAGTGCATCCACGTGCCCAGTAATAATTCCGAAATTCCCCTGACGCCCACCGACCAAATCATGCGTGACCTGCGGGCGGCTCAGCCCGACCGGAAGCCGTGCATTGAGGATCTCGATCCGGAGATGGTGAAGGTGTTGCGAGCCAAGACGCCCGCCGAACGGTTGGCGATTGCCTGGGGCCTGTGGACGTTTGCCCGTGATACGCTACGTCGCACGGTCGCCGCACAGCACCCGGATTGGTCTGAGTACGAGGTCCACTGCGAGGCGGCGAGAAGGCTGCTGCATGATGTGTCGTGGGACGGGTCTCCAGGCCCGTCCGTCCAGCAATCAGAGATTGTCTCTTCAGTGGAACAAGCAACTTCTCCAACACCGGATGTTTCTTAATCGCCTTGGTAAACTAGCGCGTAAATCAGAGCACAGCGTCTCACGGCGGTGGGACGGACGGGCCTGGAGACCCGTCCCACGATACGGGACTCTGTGACCATCGGAACGAACATGCGACGCTGGGATCTCTTTTGCCGAGTCGTCGATAACTTCGGGGACATCGGCGTCTGCTGGCGGCTGGCTCGGCAGTTGGCAGAGGAACATCGGCAGGACGTCCGGCTGTGGGTCGACGATCTCACGAGCTTCTCACGGTTGTGTCCGTCTATTGCAACTGCGGCCGACTCGCAACGAGTGGGTTCCATCGAGATTCGTCACTGGTCGGCAGATTTTCCGGTCGTCAATGCGGCGGATGTCGTCATTGAGGCGTTTGCGTGCGAGCTGCCGGCGAGTTATATCGACGCGATGGCACGGCGGGAGTTGGCTCCCGTTTGGATTAATCTCGAGTATTTGAGTGCGGAAGACTGGGTGGAAGATTGCCATTTGCTGGCGTCTCCACAGACGAATTCGCGGCTGACTAAGCACTTTTTCTTTCCGGGATTCACGCCGAGAACAGGGGGGGTGTTGCGAGAGCGGGATCTGCTCGCCGACCGTGCTGCGTTTGATTCGGCGGCGGAAGGGGAATTCTGGAGCACCTTGGGGATTCCTCCACGCTCGGCTGATGAGATTCGCGTGGCGTTGTTTTGTTACGAGAATGCAGCACTGCCGGAACTGCTGCGAGCCTGGTCGGAAGGGCCGCAGCGGGTGCGGCTGCTCGTCACGCCAGGAGCGGCCACCGCACAGGTTGAACGTTGGTTCGGGAGGGTATTCCTCGGGGCAGGGCCGCTGGAAGCCGATTTCTTGACGGCACACGGGTTGCCGTTCCTTCCTCAAGCCACGTTTGATCGGTTGCTGTGGGCCTGTGATGTGAATTTTGTGCGTGGAGAGGACTCGTTTGTGCGGGCCCAGTGGGCTCAACGACCGTTTGTCTGGCAGATCTATCCGCAGGCGGAAAACGCGCATCGCGTCAAGTTAGAGGCCTTTTTGGCCTGCTATCTGGCGGAATTGAAGGTTCCGGGGGCCGCCGAGGCCGTGCGGCGGTGCTGGCTGGCGTGGAATTTTGGCGGTGAAATCGCTGCGGCGTGGTGGGATTTCGCGGAAAATCGACAATCCGTCGAGCGGTATGCAAAAGACTGGGCAAGTCAACTTGACCAAGCGGGGAATCTCGCCAACAATCTGGTTTGCTTCGTCAATGGAACATGAGGCGCCAGACGGCGTGCAGGGCCACCCGTCCGATTTACGGTTCGCCGGGTCGATTTATCAACTTTGTCTGTCAAATTGGGAAAAGTCTTATGAGTGTCAAGATTGCTGGCGACCTGGTGGTAGGCAACGTCATCATCGTCGAAGGTCAACCCGTTGTTGTGATGAACAAACAGTACAACAAATCGGGCCGCAACGCCGCGGTGATCAAGGTCAAGGCGAAGAACCTGATGACCAACCGCATTTCAGAACTGATCTGGAAGGCTGACGAAAAGCTCGAAGGAGTGATTCTCGAAAAGAAGCCGTGTACCTATTCCTACTTTGCTCCGCCGTCGCACGTCTTCGTCGACTCGGAATTCAATCAGTACGAAATCGACGCCGAAGTCATCGCCGACCTGGAAAAATTCCTCGCCCCGGACATGACCGACGTCTGCGAAGTGACGTTCTACGAAGGGACGCCGATTTCCGTGGTCCTGCCGCGTTCGATCATTCGCGAAGTGGAATACACCGAACCGGCCGCTCGTGGCGATACTTCTGGAAAAATCACCAAGTCGGCGATCCTGAAGGGGACGAAACACGAGATGCAGGTTTCGGCGTTCGTCGAAATCGGCGACAAAATCGAAATCGACACGGAATCCGGCGAATTCAAACGCCGGATAACGTAAGACGTTTTGACCATAGCTCAATTCGAAGCGTAAGCGAGCGTATTTTCCCGGCAATCACGGGAAGATCGCTCGCTTGCGCTTTTTGACGTTGATCCCTCGGCAGGATGACACCGTGGGACGGGTCTCCAGGCCCGTCCGTCCCCCGTCGTAGCCTAACTCTCCAGAGTCGGGCGAACCTCGCGGAACAACGACTCACAGATTTGTGTTGACGTGCGCGGGAACGTGTTCTGCGCTGCTCGAATCGCAAGGAATTCGCTCGACTCTGGAGAGTCACGCTACGGGAGGGACGGACGGGCCTGGAGACCCGTCCCACGATACCGTCGGGGCCCTCTTCGAGGCTGCCACAACTCTTGGTGAATCTGCTACGAAGTCCTTCGCAGCGTAGCCTGTCCGGGCAAATCCTCGATCCCCCAACATGCATTCCTACCCATTTGGGTGAAAACCCTTAGTGAGCATCTGACCGCTCTGTGGAGCAAATATTTTATAAACTTGTCTTCACTATTTTTTTAGAGACCGCTAGGTTGCAAGTGAGCACGTGTTACGGTTAAAACACCCTTCGGGCAACGCCAACTTGGGAAAGTTAGGGATGGCACTGCAGAGCAATCGCTTTGCAGGCTAAGCAATCGCTCTCAGGCCGAGTATGAAGGGTTTCACCATGCGACCGACGGTGTTTCTTCTCGTTGCTGTGACTGTCTCGTACACGTGCCTGGCTGCGAACGGCGAGCGGAAGCTGTCGGCCGAGCGAACGTTGCGAGAAATGTGTGACGCGTCGGCGGCGGTCACACTGACGCCGGACTCTTTTGTCGTCGCGTCGGATGAAGATAACGATCTGCGGATTTATCGCTATGACACAGAGAAACCTGTGTTCTCCCTGCCGCTGAGCAGCTTTCTCGAAACGGAGGCCGAACATCCCGAGGCGGATATCGAGGGGGCCACATGGCTGGGCGATCGGATCTTCTGGATTACGTCCCACGGCCGGAACTCGGAAGGACATCATCGCCCCAATCGCCTGCGATTGTTCGCCACGAAAGCACAGCTTACGGCCACCGGCTTGCGACTGGAACCCGTGGGAAAACCGTGCAAACACCTGCTGCGTGACCTGAAGGACGACGACAAGCTCGAGAAGTTTAAACTGAAAGAGGCAGCCAAGCTGGCCCCCGAGGCCGCCGGTGGCCTGAACATTGAAGGCCTGTCGGCCACCCGTGATGGAGATCTGCTGATCGGGTTTCGCAATCCCATTCCTGAAGGCAAGGCGCTCCTGGTTCCTTTGAAGAACCCCAACAAGGTCCTCGATGGAGATGACGCGAAGTTCGGTAAGCCGATCCTCCTCAATCTGGGGGGAAAAGGTGTTCGCAGTCTTGAGTATTGGGCGGCCAAGGACATGTATCTCATCGTCGCCGGACCATTCACTGGCGACGGCCCGTTTGCTCTTTATCACTGGTCTGGCGACCCGGATCATGCTCCGGAAATCGTGACCGGTCCGGCATTCGACACGATGCACCCCGAGGCTCTGTTTCTAGGAACTGGCCCGACGCCTTTGATTCATCTCCTCAGTGACGATGGAGACCATAAAATTGGTTCTCCCGCAATGGATTGCAAGACGCTCGGCAAGAACCAGCAACAATTTCGCGCGGTCGATTTGAAATGGTGATTGAGAACAGATCACGCTTTCAAACAACACGGGCTCAACCGAATAAATTTTCTGCTCACCGACCTAGCTCGCAGTGTTCATTAGCGTAGCTCGCTAATCAACGCTAGCGGGTCGGAGTACGGCTTGGCCGCGGATCAATCACAGAATTGATTCACCGTTCGCCGCGCCACAGCATCACAACCGCATTTTGCCGGAGATTCTGGCAGAGCTTCGTGTGTTCCATCCACTTCAATGAAAGGGAGACCGAGATGCTTCGCAGATTGACAACGTTGCTGGTTCTGTTTCTGATCCCACTGTCCGTATCGGCAGCCGATCCCGAGATGAAGGCCCATTTCATCGATGTCGGGCAGGCGTCGGCCACACTTCTCGAATTCCCAACCGGCGCCATTCTGATTGATACCGGCGGGCAGGATGACGAGTCGTCAGTACGTCTAGGCAATGTCCTGCAGCAATTCTTCAAACGCCGGACCGATCTGAAAAACACGCTCAACGCCCTGATCATTACCCACCCACATATCGACCACACCCGTGGAATCAAGGCGGTCTTCCAGGCCTGCCGAGTGACTACTTACATCGACAATGGGCACGTCACCAGTTCAGGTGAGGAAGGCGTGCAACATGCCCGTGATTTCGCGGTGGCCAACGGATCACCGCTCATTCGCGAGGTTTCTGAGGATGAAATCCAGAGCCTGCCAGAATTATCAGGTTTGACTGATAGTGATATCGATTCGGTCACCGATCCCGCTGTGGATCCCCGCATTCGAATTCTGACCGGCGGCTGGAGTTCAAATCCCGGCTGGGATCACAAAGAGTTCGACAATGAGAACAACCATAGTCTGGTGGTCCGGGTGGATTTCGGTGAGTCCTCATTTCTGATTACCGGCGATCTGGAAGAGGCCGCGATTGCCCAACTGATTAGTGACTACAGCACGACAGATTTGCTCGATGCGGACGTGTACCTCGTCGGGCATCATGGGTCGCACAATGCCACGACAGCGGAATTCCTCGACGCGATCACTCCGGAATTGGCCGTGATTGCGGTCGGCAAGCCCGATTTCGGTAAAGGGGAGCGGCCTGGATTCAACACCTTCTCCTATGGACACCCGCGCCGCTCGATCGTCGATTTATTGAGCGCGGCGATCCCGGGCACCCGGACCAAGGCGATCGATGTGCAAGTCGCAGACGCGGCGAGAAAGTTTTCGCCTTTCCAGGTGACACAGAATATTTACGCGACTGGCTGGGATGGCGATATCACAGTCTCGGCCACGAGCACGGGTTCAATTACTGCGGTCCCGCGTGCGGCCCTGATTCCTGCCGGCACAACACCCGTTGCCCCTCGACGTAGAAGCCGACTTGCCGTAACGAGGAACGCGGTGGCTGCGGCCCCGGATGCGACAGGTGCCTACCGCTGGAATGTGGATGTTCCCGAAAAAGTGCCGACCACCGGTGCGAATGGTAAGACAGTCTTGTTTGACTTAACTCACGGTGGAACTGCAGGACAAAGTGACTGGGTGATTGGTGGAGGTTTTTCCGACTTCGCCGATGCCCTGGTCCAAAAGGGCTACAAAGTCCGTGAATACTGGGGGGTCGATAAAGACGGGGATGGTGCGTACCGCTTCTTCGACGACCGCAAGGCGGCAGACGTGGCTCAGAACGAAGCCGTCATCGAATTCGATGCTATTAAGGACGTGGACGTGTTCATCATGTCCGAATCCAACCGGCCGCTGCGCAAGGACGAACAGGAGGCACTCCTGAAGTTCGTATCATCGGGCAAGGGTTTGTTCCTGATTGCCGACCACTACAATGCGGACCGCAACTTGAACACATGGGATGCGACCGAAGTCTTTAACGGCTACAACCGCTCGACAAACCCGCAATTCAAGCTCGAAGCGCATTACGGGGATCTGCGGAACCCCGGGGCTGCCAACGCGGGGTGGCTGGCGCAGAACTTCGGGCTGCGTTTCCGCTTCAATGCGATCAACTGCCTCAAGGGTGCTTCTGAAATTGTGGATCCCTCGGATGCAGAAGGCCTCACGACCGGCGTCCAACCGATTCTGATGGCCGCCAGCTCAACGCTGGCCATCGTCGATCCCCAGAAGGCCAAGGGCATCGTCTATTTGAAGACGACTGATCCTGCCTCAGGCTGGCCGAGTGCCGTCGAGGGAGCGGGTAAAGGCCTGTACTTTGGAGGCCGCAACGAAGGCCCCTTCGCGGCAATCTCGAAGCTGAAAAAGGGGAAGGCGGCATTCTTCGGCGATTCATCTCCCGTGGAGGACAAGACGGCGAAGTATCGAAACGAGGTGGGAGGAGGAACGAAGTCGCTGCATAACGGCTGGCGTGATCCCGGAACGGCCGCCGTGTTGGCGAGCAACATTGTCGACTGGCTGGCAACCCCGGAAGACTATGAGACCTTCGACGGCATGAATGGACACATTGCTGGAACGGCCACTCCCAACGCCTTGGCCACTCAGGAATTGGACGATCCGGATGACGGTCATCCCTGGAAACCGCTGCCTCGCAACTACAATCCCTGGGATACCGACACGTTCGCCCCCGGCTCGTTCGGCGCTCCTTTCGCCGCCCGCGGTGGGGGTGCCAGACCTCGCCCGGGTAACGGACCGCGGCCCGGTAATGGACCCGGCAATGGACCGGGCAATGGGCCGGGCGCGCCTGCAGGGCCCCCGCCGGGAACCGACGACATGACCGTCACGCAGGCCCTGGCATCTGCAGACGGTGCCATTGTGAAGGTCGTCGGAATCGTCGATGGCGAGTTCAACGACCAATTCGGACTCAAACTCGTCGACGCGTCCGGAGCAACCAGCTTCTTAGCCGTGCAGCTCCCTGCCGATCAACGAGCGGAATTCAGCCCCAAACTGAAGCCCGACGTCAAAGGCAAGAAGGTCCGGATCACGGGCAAGCACGCCAACTACGCGCAAAAGCCCGGCATCAGAGATCTGAAATCGATCGAATTCGTGGGCGGTCCGTAGGGCAATCGTGTTGGTCTCAGCAGCAGTCTCGATGACTGGCCGCTGATGGGAAAACTCGCTCCCCTTGTCCCCGAAGTACGGTGGGCAAGGGGAGATTTTCGTTTGTTGGAGAACCACCCTAGCAAGCTGCGCCGACCAGCACGGGATCGGGAAATTGTGTTCATCCGTTGCTAATCTCTGAACCTCGGATCATACTGGTGTAGGCGTCACCGAAGATCCGTTTTCAGACAATGCATATTCGATCAGAATCTGACGTGGGACGCCCGCAAAAAATGCCGGTCTGGCAAGTCTTTCAACCGTTCACTTCGTTTGGGTTACCCGCTTCTCCCACAGATTTCACGCTGTGAAGAAGCTCTATAGATATCTCGGCAGGACTGGATCCTGCTGGTCTGCATGTCACGTCATTAATTAGAGGATTCCCGGCACGGGGTTCTGCCCAGTGCCGCCGGTCGGAATCAAATCCTGACAGCCATCAACGGGCTGCGGGAGAATTTCCTCAATTCGCGCATTGGGAGAATTGCCATGATCCAGAACGAGAACCTTCATCTTGAACAGTCCGGTCCATCTTCGCTGAGACTCGCCGTGCAGCGCCTTGGATGCTGGTGTCTGCTCGCACTCCTGAGCATGACTCTGCTGGCTCCGTCAGAAGCCGCGGCCCAAGGGAGCAAGAGTAAAGCCAAGTCGACGGCGAAAAAACCGAAAACGACCAAACCCAAAACTGACGAAGCCACGACCGATCCCGCGAAGGACGCGGACAAGACCACGGACAAGACCACGGACAAGACCACAGACAAGACCGCCGATGCGGAAGAGAAACTGCCCTTTACCGACGCGCAGATCGCCAAGGCCAAGAGCACATTCAAGTCTGGCGACGAGGCCTTCGGGGTCGGTGCGGGCTTTTACAATGCTCGCAATTTCGCCGCCAGTCGCGAACCGTTCGAGGCGTCGATCATTCTGTCCGGCCCGGACGAGGAACACCGCGTGAAAGTGTTCGGCGCACTACTGGAGTCGTATCGGCAATTGGGAACGACCGAAGAATTTACGTATGCCTCCGAGTACATCATCAAACACAGCGAACGTGATGCCGAGAAATCCCTGACACGCCGTGGTCTGCTGGGTTATCTTTACCAGCGAGGCAAACTCGATCCGTTTATTGCCCATCACGAAGATCGTTTGAAGAAGAATCCCAAGGACTGGCTCAGTCTGTATCTGCTCTCTGAACTTTACACCCGGATGCGCGAGAATCCCGCCCGGGCGATTGAGCTGATCAAGCAGTTGTCCGAGGCCGAAGGCAAAGAAGGGGGCCCTGTCGATATCAATTTGACGTCGCAACTGGCCATGCAGCATATCCGGAACAAGGAATATCAGAAGGGCGCTGAACTCTACGAGAAAATCGCACCCCTCGACGAAAAGCTGTCTGCCTGGAACTGGAAGGAAGCCGCCCAGGCCTGGCTCAAGCTGAAGCAGAATGACAAGGCCCTGGCCGCAGCGAAAAAGGCGGATGCCGCGCCTGAGGAAAAACGCAACGACCAACTGACCCACTTCTTCCATCGCGGACTGGGTGATGTGTACCTGGCAGTGGGCGAACCCAAGCTGGCGATTCCGCACTACGAACGGGCCATTGCGACGACCAAGATCGAGGGCTACGTTAAGGATTGCACCGCGTCCCTCGCCGAGGCCAAGAAGAAGGCCGGCATGTAACGGTGAGCACCGATTCAGAATGAATTAGATTTCACCCCGGCAGGGGTGACAGCTATTAGCCCCGGGTTGAGCGTCAGCGATACCCGGGGTTTCGTTTTTGCGTTTGCCCCGACCCTGGAGGGCATTGGTATCTACGCAACCGACTACGCCGAGCAAATCCCTGGAAAAATGACGAGATTTCGCTCCCCTCGCCCTGGCCGGAAAAACGAACCGGGCGGGGAGAGGGGAGCAGTTTCCTTCATTTATTCAGTATTTTTTTGAACAAATGCGTTGTGTAGATACCAATGCCGCAAGGGGTCGCAGCAAACCTCCGCACCTTTTAAACCATCTTCGGACTGCTCGGCCATTCGATACAATTTACGCGACAGCCCTCGGCGGCTAATGTGGTAGGAATAAACCTGCGCCGGCCTGTGGTTGTTGTGAATTGTTGAAACCATCGCTCGAGGATCCCCCGATGACCGCCCCCGATCTGATTTCACCCGCATCCGCAGCGTTTTCGCGACGCCGGTTCCTCGAAGCTTCGGCTGTACTGGCCGGAGCCCTGGGACTTCCCGAGGCCGCGACCAATGAAGCGGCAGCTCAGCAGAAGCCGGCCGGTGGCACGCCACCAAATCCTCCGGGCCGGCCACATCCGCTCGATCCCCTGACGACAGAGGAAATCGTCCGTGCCGTCGAGATCGTTCGCAAGACTCGCCAGGTCGACGACACCTGGCGGTTCGTCACTATCACGCTCGCCGAGCCCCATAAGCCGGCGATGAAAACGTTTCAGCCGGGCGGACGGATTTCGCGCGCGGCATTTGTCATCGCCATCGACCGCACCAAAGGCCAGGCCTATGAGGGAACGGTCGATCTGATCAAGGGATCTCTCGAGCGCTTCGATCCGCTCGCGGCGGGCTTGCAACCGGCGATCACTCTGGATGAGTTTGCCGAGTGCGAAGAGGCGATTAAGAAATCACCCGAGTTCCTCGCCGCACTTAAAAAGAGGGGCGCCACCGACGTGCAGCTGGTGATGGTCGATCCGTGGTCGGCCGGCACGTATGGGACTGAACTGGCCGCAGACAACGGCAAACGGCTGTCGCGGGCCCTGGCGTGGGTGCGGACCGAAGCCAATGACAACGGCTATGCTCGGCCACTGGATGGCGTCGTGGCGGTCGTCGATCTCAACAAGATGGAGGTCGTGCGAGTCGAAGACTACGGAGTCATCCCGCTGCCTCCTGAGGCTGGCAACTGGTATCGCAGTTATCAGAAAGAATTCCGCGAGGCTCCACAGCCGTTGGATATCGTGCAGCCGAAAGGTCCCAGCTTTGCCGTCGATGGTTACGAAGTCGCCTGGCAGAAGTGGAAATTCCGCATCGGCTTTACTCCGCGCGAGGGGCTGGTCCTGCACAACATTTCTTACACCGACGCCGGTCGCGAGCGGCCAATCATCTATCGAGCGGCGATCTGCGAGATGGTCGTTCCTTATGGTGACCCGGCCGAGCGGCACTATCGCAAGAACGCGTTCGACATCGGCGAATACGGGATCGGGATGTTCGCCAATTCACTCGAAATGGGCTGCGACTGCCTGGGGACGATCCGCTATTTCGACGCCCGCATGAACGACAGCAAGGGCCAGCCGGTCACCATCAAGAACGCGGTGTGCGTCCACGAAGAGGACGTCGGCATCCTGTGGAAACACACCGACTGGCGCACCAATCAATCAGAAACGCGACGCTCGCGGCGGCTGTCGGTGTCGTTTGTGGCAACGGTCGGCAACTACGAATACGGCTTCTTCTGGTACCTCTACCAGGACGGCAACATCCAGTGCGAAGTGAAGCTGACCGGCATCATGCACACGACGACGGTCGCTCCGAATGAAAAGCCCGAATTCGGCAATCTCGTCGCCCCGCAACTCAACGCCCCCTTCCACGAACACATCTTCGCCGCCCGCCTCGATATGGCCGTCGATGGCGACGAGAACTCAATTTATGAAGTGAACACGGTCTCCCTCCCCGCAGGATCCAGCAACCCGTACGGCAACGCCTTCCGAGCCGAACAGACACTCCTCGCGAAAGAATCCGAGGCCCAACGCTCGGTCAACGGTGCCTCGGCGAGGTACTGGCGGATCGTCAACCCCAACAAGAAGAACCGCATCGGCGAACCAGTCAGCTACCGCCTGATCCCCGGAGAAAACGCCCCTCCATTCGTACGCCTCGATGCAGCCGTCATGCGTCGCGCCGGCTTCATCGCCCATCAACTGTGGGTGACCCCGTACGACCCCCAGCAGCGATACGCCGCCGGCGACTATCCCAACCAGCACCCCACCGGAGACGGCCTGCCGAAATACGTGACCGCCGACCGCAACCTGGTCAACACCGACCTGGTCCTCTGGTACGTCTTCGGCCACAACCACGTCCCGCGCCTGGAAGACTGGCCCGTGATGCCGGTTGCAACGTTGGGCTTCCAGCTAAAGCCAGACGGCTTCTTCGAACGGAATCCGGCCTTAGACCTGCCGCCTGCGGAGAAGGGGTGATGCCTGACCTGGTCTCGGATTTCACTTCGTCTTTCCAGCTCCAGTTGAATTCACATCACATATGATGTAGGTTTCATCTGGGATCAATTGATATGACAAAGCCTCAATCACTGTTTGAGAAGCTTGAGATCCGACGTCAGGAATTGGGACTGAGCCAATCTGCGCTGGCGCATCTGAGCGGTGTATCACTGCCAACAGTGCATCGAATTCTCACTGCTCATAGTCCGGCGGCCAGTTTTGAAAACATCCTGGCCATTGCTCAAACGTTGGGAATGCGGCTTGATGCCGTTCCGATGCTGGATGCCCAGGCGATGCTTGAACAGCAGGCTCGTAACAAAGCCGAGTATTTGGTTGGTTTGGTGCAGGGAACGTCTGCTTTAGAGGGCCAAGGCATTTCCGAAAAGCGGATCACTCAGATGATACAGAAGACCGCGCAGGAACTACTGTCGGGCTCGCGCAGAAAGCTATGGGCTGAATGACGACGGCATGGAAATCCTCACTCCGGCAGGCTACGCCGTGAAGGATATTTCGACGTCACGGGAGGGTGAGGCTCCCGCCGAACCGCAAGCGTTTATCGGCCTTCGCCAGACTATCCGGTTCGGCAGGAGACTCACCCTCCCATCGACTCGAATCACAAATGGAACCATCTTCTTGCAATAATCCCTGACAAAAATCCTTCATGGCGTTGCCCTGCCAGGGTGAAATCCCGTGCCAAATGATCCGTGTCCATCAGTGGCAAGGACTCTTCGTCCGGACAATGATTGCCATGAATCGCCGCGGATTTCCGTACCGACATCGAAAAAACAACCTTCCCGCAATGTCATCAGTGGTCGAAACAATAGGTATTGCCAGAATTTGACACTTACGGTAAAAATCCGGCACATTTCCCCAGACCAATTTGCGCCCATTCCGCTAGAAGGCAACCATCACGACATTGATGGGCCGGCCTGATTGCGTTTTTCCGTCAACTATTCCGCAGTGATCCGTCACCCCTGTAAAGTGCTCTCGCCTCCGAGAGTGCCCGCGTTCGTTGTTTCATGTCGTTAGTCACGTTGGTTGACTCCCAGGTCGCAATCGGAACGCGATGCTCTTCCATTCGTTTCAATTCCTTGTCTTCTTTAGCATTGTCTTCACCGTCTATTGGCTGCTGCGCGATCATCGCCAGCGGTTGATGTGGCTGCTGGGGACGAGCTGCTATTTCTACATGAGCTGGAATCCCTGGCTCATTCTGCTGATTCTCCTGTCGGCCGCGGTCGACTATCTCGTTGCGCTGCGACTCGAACGGGTTGACAGTCTGTCCGTTCGCCGATTGCTGTTGATCGGCAGCATTTCGGCTAATCTCGGGCTGTTGCTGTATTTCAAGTACACCAATTTCTTGCTCGATGCGGTCGCCCCGGCCATCAATTTGCTGGGAGTCAAGTTTCAACCGCCATTGGTCCACCTGATACTGCCCCTGGGAATCTCGTTCTACACCTTCGAGACTATCAGCTACATCGTCGACGTCTATCACCGGCGGCGGCCACCGGTGAAGAATCCGGTGGACTATGCGCTCTACATCATGTTCTTCCCGCATCTTGTCGCGGGGCCCATTGTTCGGCCGCATGATTTTCTGCCTCAGCTCGCAACGAAGAAACAGTGGTCCTGGTTGCGGCTCCAGGTGGGACTGCAACAATTCCTGATCGGGTTGTTTAAGAAGGCGGTCATCGCCGACACGCTCGCTCCGGTGGTCGATCAAGTCTTCCTGCATCCGGGCGGTTATGATTCGTCGGCCATCTGGCTGGCGGTGTTGTGTTACGCCGTGCAGATCTATTGCGATTTCTCGGGCTATTCCGATATGGCGATCGGCCTCGCCCACATGTTGGGCTTCAGTTTGCCGGCCAACTTTCGCATGCCTTATCTGGCGAGCAGCATCACGGAATTCTGGGGCCGGTGGCATATTACGTTGTCGACCTGGCTGCGAGACTACTTATACATCCCGCTCGGTGGGAACCGCGGCGGCACGCTTCTCACCTACCGGAATTTAATGCTGACCATGCTACTGGGAGGTTTGTGGCATGGTGCTCAATGGACGTTTCTCGTCTGGGGGCTGTATCACGGCATCCTGCTGATCGTCGATCGCGCATTACCTCGTCGAGGCTGGTTCGCAACGCCGGCTTCAAAACCGTTCTGGATCGCACTCACGTTCCTCTGTGTGTGCATCGGTTGGGTCTTTTTTCGAGCCCACCGACTGGAAGACGCGCGCGTCATTCTGACGCGCATGTTGATTCCCACCAGCGGAACGTCCCTGACTTACGCTTCGTGCATTGTCGTGATGCTCTGTCTGCTGGTCGTCCTGGCCGGTCATCTGATAGCTGAGTGGGTGGACCTGAAGAAGCTGTTGCGATCGTTGCCGCGGCCGGTCTTAGGTGCGCTCCTGGGACTCTCGCTGGTTGCCATCCAACTGTTGATCCCCGAAGGCAGTAAAGCGTTCATCTATTTTCAGTTTTAGTAACCGTGGGACGGGTCTCCAGGCCCGTCCGTCCACATTTTTCTTAAGAAAACACCCAGCAGCTGCATAATAGCCACGCTCAACAAAGCATAGGAATCCACAGTCGATCGCCCACGTAGTTATTTTTTTTCTCTCCAATCTAGCGAAATAGAAATCCCAGGCTGACGGACGGGCCTGGAGACCCGTCCCACGATACGGTGCCCCATGCCCTCATCGGACAGTATTCCGGCGACTAAACCAATGCCGGCCCGCGAGCGACGCGCGCGAATCGTCGTCGTCTGGACGGCCATGGCTTTTGTCTTGCTGCAGGTCATCGTCACGACACTTCCCGGTTACCCCTGGACGGCTCGCGCCGAACCAGAAACGGCGGTCCAGACAAATCGCTTTCATCGAGACAACGGCTGGTTGCGAACGACCCCGACGCTCGAAGAAAGCATCATCCAATGGCAGGTGCATCATCTGCTGACGGCGGTGTCCCCTCAAGAGGTACTATTTGTCGGCGATAGCTCTTGCTTGATGAGCGTCATACCTGAGGTAATCACTCAGGGCACTGGGCTTCGCACCTGGAACCTGGCGACAGTGGGCTCACTATCCACACTTGGCCAAGCCGACATCCTGGATCTCTATCTGACGAAACATCCCACGACCCAGCCCAAATTGGTCGTGTGCTACCTGGCGCCGCCGACGCTCGCCCGCGATCAGGAAGAGATCGAACGGCAAGGGGTCTATAACGGTTTGAGAGAATGGTTGCACGGGGCCGATGCCGGGTTGGCCGCGAATCTGCCACTGGCCCAGTTACCCGGATATCGCCTGCGCCGACCTGTCTATCAAGCAGCGACGCAGCTCCTGGGGACCAGCCAGCAAGCTCCGCTCGTGAACGTGCGACGCGGCCCGTTTCCCTCGGACGAGGAAGTCCGACGCACGCTGCTCGCAACGAGCGGCTACTTCGCCGAGACTCGCAGGAATCAATTGCCGGTGATCGAACCGGCCACCAACCGCTTGCAGCTGACGGCGGACAGTTTACGAGGCATCGTGCAAATGTTCGCCAGCACGCATGCCCGTTCGATCGATCTCGTCTTCATGATGACGCCGCTGCCCGAACGCTATCGCAAACCTCAGGACGACGTGGCGTATCGCAAGCTGGCAGACACCTTAACCGCGGCCGCCCGACCGTACTCCAATGTCAAGATTCACTCCCCGCTGTTGCGTTACTTCGATGACGCCAGCTTCGGGACTCCGCATCATCTGACCAAAGCCGGAGCCGAACGCAATTCCGCAGAACTCGTGGAGATTATTGGAGCGATCGTAACTCCGACTAAACAGGACTCCGGGCCAACTCCTGCGAGCCCGGCAACAGACGGCGCTGTCGCCGGTGGTGAACGCCGAGTTCGTTGATCGCCTTCTGGCATCTGGGATGATTCTATGACGACCCAAGACAAGTTTCTCGACGCGCTGTGGCGTGACAACATTAATAGTGGGATGGATGGCAAATGGATTGCCGAATTCATCAAGGATGCGAAACGCCGGCCCGACGGTGCGTTCGCGGAAGTTGGGCCCATCTTGAAGAACATGCTCGACAAGGGCATTTCTAAAGAGGACATCTGCCGACTAATGCGGCTTACCCGCTATGAGGCCCTGTTTGACGCCTTCTTCAACCTGGAAGAAGATCCGCTGCCTGCCGATGAATTCGAAGGGATTCACGAATCGTTTCTGTCTGCAGACCCCAGCGGACTTGAGGCCGCCCCGGGATCATGGCCGCTTCCGAAAAGACAGCCTCGAAAGAAGAGTGGCCCAGCGGATGCCGGCGCTCCACTACTGACGGTCAAAAAGCCGTACAGCTTTGCCTTCTCACCAGCGGCCCGACTCGTTGCGGCGAGCCACGACGGCAAGATTTGGAATATCGATTCCGGCAAGGAAGCTGCCAAGTGTCAGTTGTATCCTCATACATCCCGCGTGCAGTTCTCACCCGATGGAAGTCGCCTGGCGGCATCCAATACGGCCGGAATCATTGCGATGTTCGACTCACGCTCGGGCGAGAGGATTTTCACGCACAAGATGGGCGAACAAGGAAATTGCCTTCTGTTTTCGCCAGACGGCAAACTGTTGCTCGCGGACAATTGGGACGGAAAACTATTCGTATGGCAGTCGGCTGACGGAACACCGTTACTCACACAGGACCTGGACGATCTGTCGATCGACTCGATTTCCTTTCGAGCCAAGGGCGATTGCGTCTTAACGCTGAATCCGAAATGTTCGATGGAACACTACCTGTCGATCTGGGGCAAAAACCTCAAATCAGAAATCAGCCGGACGCAAATCAAGAGGCCTTGTGTGAAGATGTGGCTCGAGCCGTCCGAGGGCAAGCGGGCTGTCATTGAAACTCTCGATGAAATCTCGCTCATCGAAGTCCCATCCGGGAAGATCATTGCTGATTTGCAAGGAGTGGAGCCAAAGGCAGCCGTCTTTTCACCGGACAAGAAATGGGTGGCCATTGTTGGTGATAACGAGTTCATCGTTGCCAGTTCGCCGTCCCTGCTTGTCGCCGGACGACGCACTATCAAATTTGCCAACGACATCGCATTCTCGCAGGACGGTACGCTGATCGGCTTGGCCTCGTGGAACCAGGGTGAGATCTGGGATTTCGCCACGTTTCTCAAAGCGAATCCCGCATAACACCCCATTCGCGACAGCGATTCGTATCACGACATGTATTCCCACATCTCATTCTGATGCAACCACACGGGATCGGCATTTCGGGAAATGTACTCATCGATCGGCAACCCGTCGATCAACTGAGGTCGCGGAACGCGCTTTTGCTTGCCGTTGATGAAGACGTGTTGAAAGCGCGCATTTCCCTCACGCCGTGCTGCTTGCTGCGCCGCAGTGAGTTTGCGTTTCGGCTTTTTCATCGCCTAATAACATCTAGGAAGTGGTGTAACACATACGGAAGCGCCGTTATTTCGTGCGTCTGGCAACTCCCACTTTCGGTTTCGTCTCAACCTTCTTGTTCGAGCTCCGCTTGGTGGCCGTCGCGGTCGTTGACTGAGGTTTCTTAGACACTTCCATTGGCGCGGCTTTCGCAACCTTCGGGGTCTTGACGATCGCTTTGGTAATGGTCTTCGTCGCGGGCTTGTCCTTTTTCGTCGACTTCTTACCGGACACGATAGTCTGATTCGGAGATGACTTGACGGTCTTCTCTTTGACTGACTTCGACTTCGCTACCTGTTTGGTCTTGGCTTTGGTCGCCTTGGCTTTACCAGTATCGTTGGTCGATTCGAGATCGATTCCAAACAGGTCGCCGAGGTCGACTCCAGCCAGCGCCTGGTCCTGACCCGTTGACAATTCGCGGTCCAAATTGCCATCGGCCATCGCTTCAGACACCAGTTCCCGGTGATCGACATCGCGCAACAGGAACAACAGTTCCGGCTGCTTATCGAGCCGATTGCCGACGCCATACATCACAGCCGCGATGTGTTTACAACAGTACGAAGAGTCGGGACAACTGCAGGCCATTTTGATTTCGCGGGGCGATGGGAACAGTCCGGTCCCCTTTTGTGTCAGCGTCTTCATCGCACCGTCGGAGAATTTTCCGGCCAGCAAATCAAGGAGTGATTCGATTGAGGCGGAGCACTCTTGCTTGATCTTCTTCCAAGCCGGCTTAGCAACACCGGCAATGGTGATTTTTACGGTATAGACTTCGGAGCCCGCGACGATCGCTTTGATGCTTCCGGGCTTGACGACCAAGTCGACCACGGAACCGTTGCGAACATACGTCGCACCACGCGGCAGACGATTCGAGAAGTCGCTATACGCCCCGAGATTATCGCACCACGCCTGGCCCCAGAACGTCGTCGCAAATTTGCGACCCTCCAGCGTCACCGGCGAGGGCTCGCGGCCTTCCTTCTTCGCCAATTGAGCCACATGCTGGACCGCTTGGGCTTTGCGTTGTGCCACCGGTACATAGGGTGCCCAATCACCGTAATAGCTTCCGTATCCCATGATCGAGTCCCTTCTGTCGAACCCACATTCCTTCGCTACGGTAGAGTCCGGTTGGACCGCCGTCGGATCAGCCATGTCTTATCACGTCGTTGTGTATTCTGCAAGGTTTCGCTGCGAAAACAGGGCCTCTGCTGTTTCCAGAATGATACGCTTGGCAGTCTGGCGTGACGAATTCCGACGACCCCTCTACGATGTTGTCAGTCGGAACCCAAGCCATCGCCATTTTATTCAAGACTCACGATGAATCTACGAACCTCCATTTCACCCCATGGACGGCTGCACTGCGAAACGGTGACTCCTGCTGGCAACGACGCCACCGAACCCACGCTTTCGCTCAATCCAGAAACGGCGACAGCGCTGATCACCGCCTTCGACTCGTCTCCCGCCGAGGGGCTGCTACTGCTCGCTGGGCAAACGCTGAGCCAGGCACTTCCCGCAGACTTCGTCTTCTGGCGAAACTTTTCGCGACAGCTTTTCCAGGCAGCAACTCAATTGGACGAAGAACAACAGACCACTTTTACCAAGACTGCTCGGACCTCACGCGAGAACCTCGTCCCGCCGCCGAACGATCTTGAACTGTCCGTGATGGTTGCTGACGCACCGCCGATGCGCGGACTTGAGTATTTGACTCCGGCCGTACTAAAGACGCTCTGGTCAGAACTGACAGACCTCGTACGCATCCGCGCTACTGAAGCAGAAGGTGGCCTGGCAGCCGTCTTACATACGATCAACCCGTTCCGGCAATTATTAGGACGTGTCACGTTTCACCTTGCGGAAAACAAGCGGGACGAACATCGGCCCTTCGCATTCCTGGCAACTTATACTCATCGCATGTCGGCCAAGGCCTCGGTGCAGCATCTCCCCCTGGCGCAGGCCCTCAAACAGTACGCAGGGCAGGGGGATCAGGGAAAACTCGCGGAATTACTCGCCCCCGTGCAAGCGGCGGCGGACCGCAGCGCGCTCATCAAGGATTGGCTGACGTCGCGGGCCCTGTTTCAACCCCAAGCGTTGACGATCCCTCAAGCGTATCGCTTTCTGCGTGACGTCGCGGTCATGGAGGACAGCGGACTGGTCGTTCGCGTGCCCAACTGGTGGCAAGCCCGCAAGCCGCCGCGACCGACAGTGAAAGTCCAAATCGGCCAGAACGAGCCCAGTCGCATGGGAGTGGACGGTTTACTGGACTTTTCGGTCGACCTGGCACTCAATGGCGACACGCTGACCAAGGCCGAGCAGAAGCAATTGCTGGCGGAAGCGGACGGCCTGGTTCTGTTGCGCGGTAAATGGGTCGAAGTCAATCGCGACCAGTTACAGGAGGCCCTGTCGCACTGGAAGCAACTGCAGGAAGTCCATGCCGATGGCGTCGACTTCTTACAAGGCATGCGTCTGTTGGCCGGAGCATCTCTGGATGGCAAAGAAGTTGCGGTCGGAACCGAGGCCGACTGGGCATCGATCTCTGCGGGAAATTGGCTGCGAGATACGTTGGGAAAACTACGAGACCCCAGCGGCGTACTCGGTTGCTCGCCCGGCGACGGATTAAATGCGACTCTGCGACCCTATCAAGCCGACGGAGTCCGCTGGCTGTGGTTTATGACGCGGTTGCGATTGGGGGCTTGTCTGGCCGATGACATGGGCTTGGGGAAAACGATTCAAGTCATCGATTTGCTGCTTCGACTACAAAGTAGCGGCCAGGGAAAACGAGACCTCGGTGATCGGGCCAGCCTCCTGATCGTCCCCGCGTCACTTGTCGGGAACTGGAAGCAGGAATTGGCGCGGTTCGCGCCGCAACTGAACGCCGTCTTTGCACATCGTTCTGAGTCCGATGCAGAGACTCTGAGCGATCTAGCCACCCGTCCACTACCTGCACTTGCTCAAGTTGATCTGTTGGTCACAACATACACACTCGTTAGGAAAGCAGACTGGCTGGGAACGGTTCCGTGGAAGCTCATCATTCTCGACGAAGCCCAAGCCATTAAGAACGCGTCATCGGCTCAGACCAAGTCGGTCAAGAAGCTCGGGGCCATGGTGCGCATCGCTCTGACGGGCACGCCCGTTGAGAATCATATTGGGGACTTATGGTCGTTGTTCGACTTCTGCTGTCCGGGTCTGTTGGGCACGGCCAAACAGTTCAAAGAATTCGTCAAACGGCTGAATAAACAGCAGGACGCCCAGGCCTATGGAGCCCTGCGGCGGTTAGTTCAGCCTTATATCTTACGTCGCCTGAAGACCGACCCACTCATCGCCCCTGATCTGCCGGAGAAGACGGAGATGCGCATCGAATGTGGCCTCTCGAAGAAGCAGGCCGCCCTTTACGAACAGGTTGTGGAGGACCTTGCGCAGCAGTTAAAAGCCATGCAGCAAGAGGGCCGATCAGACGACATCCAGCGCCGCGGAATTGTGCTCGGGACGATGATGCGTTTGAAACAGATCTGTAATCATCCATCCCAATATCTCGCACAGCCCCAGTTCGCCGCAGATGCCAGCGGCAAATTTCTCCGCTTAGCCGCCATCTGCGAACCGATCGCCGAGCGTCAGGAAAAGGTGTTGATCTTCACGCAGTTCCAATCTCTCTGCAAACCGCTCGCCCAATATCTGGAAGAGGTTTTCGGTCAGCCTGGCCTGGTGTTGCACGGGGGAGTGCCCGTCGCCAAGCGGAAAGAACTTGTGCGGCAGTTTCAGGAAGAGGACGCCTTGCCATTCTTCGTGATCTCGGTGAAAGCCGGCGGCACGGGATTGAACCTGACTGCCGCATCGCACGTCGTCCACTTCGACCGCTGGTGGAACCCCGCGGTCGAAAATCAGGCCACCGACCGAGCCTTCCGCATCGGCCAGAAGCGCAACGTCCTCGTCCACAAGTTCGTCTGTCGCGGCACTCTGGAAGAACGCATCGACCAGATGATCCGCGACAAGCAGGACTTGGCCGACAAGATCCTCGACCCGACTCAGGAAGGCGAAACGCTGTTGACCGAAATGTCCGACCAGGAATTGCTCAAATTCGTCGCGTTGGACATTACGCGCTCCGCCGAGGAAGTATAAACCAATCACCCGAGAGACAGCCATGTCAGAGATCCAACGAGTCACCGCCATTCTTGAATTGGTGCCACTCCTGTCGGCGCAGGATATTGATCACTCGGCAGCATTCTATCGCGACCAACTGGGGTTTGAGATCACAACCACCTGGGTCCCCAACGGCCAATTGATCTGGTGCAGACTGGAACGGTCCGGTTCCGCAATCATGCTGCAGCAGGCCGACGCCGAAGACGGACCAGCCGAAAACCGTGGCCGTGGGGTCCATTTCTACTTCAATTGCGATAACGTTGACGAGCTCCGTGCAGAATTCGGCAAACGAGGTCTGCACCTCGATCCGCCGGTTGTCGCGTTTTATGGCCTGAAGCAGGTCTTTTTGAAGGATCCGGATGGGTACGAGTTGTGTTTCCAAAGTCCAGCGTTAGTGGACGACCAAGTATTCGAGCCGAAGTAGCTATTGAGGTTTGGTGAGCCCCGTCCCGTCAGGGCGGGGGTAGAGTAGAGAGTTCCGCTGCGCAACGGGCATTGAGTGACGTGTATCGGCAATCGGAGTCGCTACTCCACTCCCGCCCTGACGGGACGGGGCTCACCAGCATCGTTTATTCTGGTCTTCTATTTTGGCCCTGGAGTCTCGCCCAACTTTCACGAGCCGCGTTCGCGATAAATTCATTTTGCGTGGTCGGTGATTTCCGCTAAAATCAGGGCTCACGTTCACCTCTGTCGCTGATCACTGTCGTTAATGCTTTCGGCAGGATTTATCGCAGCGAGTGGCACCTCCGTTCGTCCCAGAAGTCGCCGTGTCAGGCAGAGTCCGTTGATCTTCACTGGTGGGCCATCCTCCATTGTTGCGAAGGAGCGACATGAGTCAGCCTCAACAAGATTTCACGAAAATCGGGTTCGCTAAGACGTTCGTCCTGCCGGCCTTGCTGGTCTTCCTGATCCCCGTCATTGGGTGCCTGTTCTTTCTGCATGCGCAAGAACGGTTTGACACCCAAGCTCGCGAAGCGATCCTGAAACAGGTCCAAGCCGATCCCAAACTCTCCGAGGAAGAGCGGACCAACGCGATTGCCTTTTTCACCAAGGTTCCGTATTCGCGGCTCATCACAAACAAGGAATTTGCCGCCAATGTCGATTCCACGATGTTGTTCTACTTCGCCACGTTTCGCTGGATGATTCGCCTGTCGGCACTCTCGGTCGTGTCTGGCATGGCGGTCTTCCTGCTCGCCGGTATCTGTGTGTTGTTCTCGATGCGCTCACAACTTGCCCAATATCTCTTCCTGTCGATTGGCTGGCAGCTATTAAGAATTTATGGTGCTCTGCAGACGATTGTGCAGGGAGTATTGGTACTCGCCCTCTCATTCTGGGTGACGGCCCTGTGGTTCAACTTTTATTCCGTCAAGCTGATCGCAATTGCCGGTTTCGTCGCGTTCCTGGGGGTCTGCGTGGTGCTCAAGGCGATCTTCACGAATCCCAAACGTGACTTCACCGTCGAAGGGATCATTCTCGATAAAGAGTCTGCCCAACCCTTGTGGCAGGACTTGAATACGATCTGCCAGAAGGTCGGAGCAACCTGTCCCGACCAGATCATCGCGGGCATCGACGACTCGTTCTTTGTGACCGAACAACCCGTGACCGTGGAAGGCCACGTGTACCGTGGGAAGACGCTGTTCGTCAGCCTGCCCCTCTTGAAGCAGTTGCATTCGGCCGAAGCAGATGCGATTCTCGCCCACGAAATGGCCCATTTCAGCGGCCAGGATACTTTGTACTCGCGACGCATCGCACCCCTCTTGCAGCGTTATAATACCTACCTGCAGAACCTGCACGATGGGGGCATTACCATCCCCATCTTCTATTTCATGCTGTGCTTTCGGGCTCTCTTCGAACTGTCGCTCGGCAAGATCAGCCGCCAGCGCGAATTTCGAGCTGACAAGATCGCCGCAGAAACCACGTCACCCCGCGATTTCGCCTCGGCCCTGTTGCGCACGATCGCCTATTCCAAGTTCCGCGGCTCGGTCGAATCCGATCTCTTCAAACAAGAACAGGCCCTGGAAACTGCCAACGTTTCAGATCGCATCGAAAGTGGCTTCGCGGCCTACGTCGTGGCGTTTGCGTCCGAGCAGGACATCGGAGTGCTGGAGACCGCTCATCCCTTTGATTCCCATCCCCCCACATTGCAACGCTTGAGCGCCTTGGGGGTGCAGCTTAGCGCGGAAGAGACGCAAGCGTTACTCGGAAATCTCGGCGACGGAGGCTGGCATCGCAACATCTCCGCAGCCGACGAAATGGAGCGGAAGCAATGGCAAGTTTATGAGGAACGATTCCGCAACTATCACGAACACTCGCTCCCTTATCGCTTTCTCCCCTCAACACCGGAAGAACAAGCCGTTGTCGAGAAATCGTTTCCCGCGATCTCGTTTGAAGGCAAGGAGGGGCGAATGTGGCTGGACTTCGCCAAGGTCCAATATGCATCCTGGCCCGACTCCATCCCGTTTAGCGAGATCACCCGCTGTACGCTGAGCGACGAAGGCGTATTAGCGATATTCTATAATCGCCCCGGCGAGCTCAGCAGATCCATTAACACCAAGAAGTTCCCGAAAGAGCAACAGGAGCAAGTTCTGGGAGCCTTCCAGCACTATTACGGCCGCTATCTGGCCGCAGTGGAATATCAAAAACAGGTGCGGGCCGCCGCAGAGAGCAAAGCCGTAGGTCAGGCTGTGCCTGACACGAGCGACCTGTAAACGCGGAGACCTGTTCCACTGCTGACAATTGGACGCGTCAGGCACAACCTGACCTACGTTCCTGATTTGGCATTATCTTTAACTACGGGCCATTTTTTCCGATATGCATCCCTCCATAATCGCCGTTATCGGAGCCGTGGCCGTAGCCAGTTTGATCCTGTGGCTGAGCTTTCGGCAACATCCAGGAGCCGGGATATTGCGTGCGACAAAGCTCAAGCCCATTGAAGAGCTGATCGGCAAGATTGATACCACTCCCTGCGCACCGATTTGCTTTGGTTACAAGAATAGGTGGCTGGCGATCCGTGCGTCTGATCCTGATGCGGTGAAAGCAATGATGCCCCTCGACACTCCCCAGCGGGCGAACTGGCAATCCGGCATTGCAGCCGCCTACAACGACAATGCCTTTCTGACGCCCGCGCTCGACGGCTGGGTGCTTTTGATCTGCACAGACCTCCCTGAGCTCGGTCATCCACCGGAAACCGCAGAGTGGACTTCACTGATGACGTCACTATCGCAGGCATTCGGAGAGGTCCAGTATTTCTGCACGCATCGCGTTTCGGAATATCACGCCTGGTCGAGATTTGTAAACGGTCGTGAAGAGCGAGCCTACGCCTACTGCGATGGGACGCTCGTGAACCGCGGCCCACGAACACCCGGGGAACTCGAATTAGGATACAACTATTACGACTCCGACGATTCGGGGGCGGACTCAGACACCGATCACGAACAAACAGATCTCAGTTACCCGGACGAAGAACACGTGATGGAGGTCGCGGGCAAGTGGAGTCTCAACCCCAACACTTTGGAGGAAAAAAAGTATCCCGCTGGAGTAGGCTGGATTGGTACCCTGCGTCGCACGCCAAAGTAAATCGTCAGGCCGATAAATGTTAACTCTCGAACAACTACGAGCACTTCCCGTCACATGGCGAGCACTGCAGCGGCTCCCCGAAACCGTTGCTCGAGAGAACGACGTACTGCCCGTATCGATCAACGAGTTTGGTGACGTACACGTCGTTCTACCGGAATTGGGATCAGAGGATCAGAGTCAATTGCTCGAGAAGCTCGACTTTCTCATGAATTGCCGGATCACATTTGATGTTGCCGCCGCTGCGGATCTGCGGCCCACCATTGATTTGTACTACACCGGATATAATTCCGAGATTCAGAACTGTGATTTTGAATTCAAATATCGTTGTCCCAAACGCTGGGATTCGCTCCGCGTGACTGACGACAAAAACGTCCGCTTCTGTACGGACTGTCAGAACTCAGTCACATTCTGCCGGACACAGGAAGAAGTCGAGACGTTGTCTGCTCAAGGAGCATGCGTCGCGTTTATTGACAACAGTTATCTCGATGGATTGGAACCCTACGGACTAATGGGCTTTATTGAAGCCCCTCCGTAACATCGCAAGATCGAACAAGCTTCGCGGACATGACGCGAATACAATCTGTGCATGAACCTCACACACGAACATCCTCCACTTTCGCTCAAGGAACATATCATGAATGCGGTCGCTTACACGGCTGCGGATGTGCGTTTCGAACACCAGCCCCCACGACGAATGGCTTACATCCGAGTGATCGGTCCCTACAGTACTGAAACCCTGGGACCCGCGTTTGGCCGCATCATCCACTGGGCCAGCGAGCACGGGGCCATGAACGCCAATACTCTCTGCCTGGGAGTCTATTACGATGACCCGGAAGTGACTGCTCCGGAAAAGCAACGCGCAGATGTCGGCGTTACGGTCCACGAAGACTTTCAACCCAGCGGTGAAGTCCAGGTGCAGACGATTCCCGGCGGCCTGTGTGCCATCCTGCGGCACAAGGGTCACTACAGCACACTGGGCGGAGCGTACCGCTGGTTGTACGGCGTCTGGCTCCCGGAAAGCGGACGCGAGCCCAGTGCCGCGCCGCCGTATGAAGTTTATGTCAACGATGCGAGCAAGTTGCCGCCCGAAGAATGGCTCACTGATATCTGCATACCTCTCGCCGAATAAGATGTCATTGGCAGCGAATGGGCAATTTTACGTCATCTTGGCGCAGCCGCCTTCATTCGCGGCCTCTTTTAATTCGCTGCCATCCTCTTTCATATTGACGCGCAGTACGCGATTAGCTCGACGACGCTGGCGCTTGACCGGGGAATGCCTCCTTTTCTGAAGATTCACCCACCCCCCGCTGATGATCATTTGATTTGCACCGTTTGTCGAAAACATTGTGCCGTCTTCGGGTCGGTCACGCGCGGACACTGGTTGGTGTCGATACAGTCTTGACCGTCGCCAGAATCATCCTAATCGGCGGCCTCAAGTTGCGCGATCGTAACGATCCGCGCGTGATATTCGGCCAAGTCTGTCGATCATCGTTCTTCGCCATGGTGAGCACTGGCGAAGAACCCGCACTGAAAATCGGAGAGCGCCACATGGGGATCGGGAAAAACCGGAAGCGAAAGAGCACATTCTCTCCGTGGACCGTTTTCGAAACTCTCGAGCCTCGGCTGGTGCTGACGCCTGCCGCTTCGATCGCCATCATCAGTGGTCAAGTCGTGTCCTTTACGGACTCAGACGGCAGCGTCGTCAAAGTCAAGCTGACCGGACCGGGGAGCGGAACGATGACCCTGGTCGGTGGCGAGACCACCGGCGGCACCATCAACAATCTGACTCTGAACGACACGACCACGGATTCGAAACTCAAGATCACCAGCCGCGGTGGCTCTGTCGACGGAACTACCATTAATGCTCTGCACATTAACGGTGCCCTGGGTTTATTGCGTGGCACCAGTCTCGATTTCAATACCGGCGGGCAGGTCACGACCGGCGGCGACTTGAACCAGGTCAAGATCCGCGACATCGGAACAGACGCCCAAATCAGCGTCAACGGAAACATTCAGAAACTCGACATGCGGGACATTCATTCTGCGCAGGTCAATGTTGATGCAGCCATCGATAAATTCATTGCCAGAACAGTCGACACCGGCGCTCAGGTTTCGGCAGGCACAATCGGCAGCGCTAAGTTTAAGAATGTGAACAACGCGATCATTTCTTCCGCCGGGACGATTGGCGATATCGTGGTGACGCAGGACCTGATCGGGTCGTCGGTAGTCGCCAATATTATCAATGGTGGCGACGGCAACTTCGGTACGCTGGATGACTATGTCGCCAATCAGGAGGTGGCGGGGACGATTGGATCGGTCAAGGTCTCCGGGACAACAGTCTCATCGGATGGTGCGGTGAATGCCATCGTGGCCAGTGGTACGATTGGCCCGGTGACAGTTCACGGGAAGGATCCTGCCACGACTGACCCGTCATTGACCGTGTGGCAGAAGACCGCCGATGTTTTCACAGCGAAATATATCAGTCTCGATGTCTCGCAAGTGACCCCGAACGCGACGGGCTTTGGGGACGATCAAATCTGGATCGCCGTGTTTGGTCAGGAGATTGTCACCCCCGGACCCGGTCAAGTCCCACCGGTCGGAACGACCTACTACTTGTCGGCCGACGACGTCATCGGTGATCATCCCGATCCCCAGGCCACAACCGAACTGCAACCCGGCCCGCTGACCGCCAACCAGGTGATTCTGCCCAGTTCGACACTGGCCGACTGGGACGGGAGGCTCAGCTTGCCTGTTCCTGCACCCAACCATCAATACACCGGACGCATCGTCATTTCGGTCGGTGCACCGGTGCAGGCTCAAGTCACTTCATCGGACGGTACAGTGTCTGCCCCCAGTGCCGGTAATGCGACCGATCCCAGCAATGGCACCTTCTACGATTTCCTGGAATTCACGGTCACGAACTTCAACGGTGTCCCGAACCTGGACATTGACGTTTCCCAGGTGGATTCATTTGGAATCCCCACGGAATTGCAGTTCTTTACCGACCAGGCGGGAACCATTCCGTTCAATTACACGTTCGTCGGAAACACCACCTCTGACAGTACAATCATTAGTGGTATTGTCAACACCGACAACCTGGGTGAAGGCGAGTCCATCACGGGAACGGGAATCGCTCCAGGGTCGACAATTCAGAGCCTCGTCCCGGCCACACCGACGGTCCCCGGCAGTGTGACCTTGAACAAACCAGTCACGATCACCGCCACTGGTACCACCTTCACGGCTGCCGCCGCCGGGCCGGTAGGCGTCCAAGCCCCGCGCGATTCGATCATTGACGGGACGGGCACCGATTCCTTCCTGAAGTTCCTGCTGAATCAGATCAGCACGACGAATACGGCCGCGCAGCCGTTCCTCGAGAGCTACGCGAATCAACCGACGACACCGTCAGCGATCAGCAGCGGCATCATCCTCAATGTGACGATGCCGGCCGGCCAGCCGCTGACGGTGCTCAGTAACAATCACGGATTGACGACCGGCGATGTGGTCACGATCGACGGAGTTCTCGGTACGACAGCCGCGAATGGGACCTTCCAGGTGACCGTGGTCGATGGGAATAACTACACGCTCGACGGCACGGATGACGCCGTGTTTTCGGCTTACCAGGGTGGCGGTACGTGGACTCAAGGGACGATCACTGGAGTTTCCAACGCGGGCCCCATCGTCATAACCACCAGCAGTACGGAAGGGCTCGCTGACGGCGATTTGATAAGGATCGAAGGGGTCCTGGGAACTACGGCCGCCAATGGTTTGTTCTCCATCGCCAATGTGACTGGCTCCTCGTTTGAACTGGTCGATTCTCAAGGCAACGGAACTTATACAATGGGCGGAGTCTGGTCGGTCTATACGACGCCCCCCATCCGCCTGGTCTCGCCGAAAGACGTTGTCGAGGGCATTCAGGATCCCGCGAGTTCCGATCCGCTGAATAATTACTACAACAACGTCATCGACCAGTTCTTCTTGAAGTATTTCACGGGGACAATCAATAACCATGTGGGTGGAGGAGAGACCTTCAATCTGGTTTCAGGAGCGTCAGGTTCTTCGGTCACTTATAGCGGTACGACGCAACTGATCGCTGGCAACTATGTCCTGCACCTCAACGCGACTAGCGGTTCGTCCAGCGATCAGGCCGTGGACTACGATATCTACTATCCGTTCTTCGACTCGAACCTGCCATCGCCCGATATTTATCAGCCGATCTTCTATGTCCCCGGAACTGTGGCCCCGTCTTGGATTACTGGGAAGTCTCAACAGAATGAATCGCCGTCGCAGATGGTGTTCGCATGCGATGCCGTCTTCGCCGACAATGTTTCGCGCGGCTTCACGGGTGTGCCGTCATCCGTGTTAGGCGATCTGGAGAATTCGATTTCATCCGCGCTTAATCGCGGCATTGCGTTGAATGATTCCAGCACCTGGGGTAATCAGCAAACGTGGTTCACGACAGATAACAACAACTTGGGTGCCTACAACTATTGGGTCGAATACTGGCACCAGACGGGCCTCACGTTTGGGGATCTGGCCTATGCTTATCCGTACGACGACAAGTTTGGAGCCAGTACGAATCTGAACCAGAACAATGTGGGCGTGGCGAAGATTACGCTCGGCAGTTGGAGCGATTCTCAGACGTCAGCCACGACCACCACGCTGACGGATTATCCCGTGGCCGCAAATCAGGGGGGTGTTGTCACACTGACCGCCACGGTCACCGGACAGACCACACCGACCGGGACGGTGACGTTCTTCATCGACGGAGTCCCGATTAACTCCGCGAATGCGTCGGCCGCACCGCCGTTGCAGCCCATTACGCTCGATGGGAATGGAATCGCGACGATCACTGCCACCCTGCCAGAGTTGCCCGAAGGCAGTATCTCGCACACCTACACAGTGACGGCTGTCTATTCGGGAGACGCCACTAATCTGCCCAGTATCGCCTATCAACCGCTCCAACTGCAGGGCAGTAACGGCGACTTCCTGGTTTCGCTCAGCCCCGGCAGCGGTCCTGCCGGTACAGCCGTCGCAGTAACGGCCACATTGCCCGGTGCGAATCCGACCGGCAACGTCAGCTTCTACTTTGCCCTCAGCGACGGTTCGAATCCGCAACTGTTGACGACCCTGCCAGCACCAACGACGGGAAATACCGTCACGGCCAATGTCAACATCCCGGCGACCGTCCTGTCCTTTACCGGCACGACGACAATCAATAGTACGAACGTCGCCAATGTGACCAACGTGGTCGACCTCTCTCCAGGTCAAACACTTTCCGGAACGAACATCACCCCTGGCACGACGATCAGCGGGTTTGCTCCGCCACAAATTATTCTCAGCGCGCCCGCAACCCAAACCGGTACCATCAAGCTGATGTCCAACGGAGTGATCTTCCAGGGCAACATTACGCAAGGCAGCACCACCGTCGTCGGCGTGATGAATCTGGCCGGACTGTCGACAGGTGCAGAGATTACTGGTCAAGGAATTCCGGCCGATACCACGATCTCGCAATTGAATGCGGGCTTTGTGACGCTCAGCCAGATCGCCACGGGATCGGGCAGCGTGACGATCGCTTCTGATGGACTCGGCCAGGCGTTCTTGATCCAGGCAGTCTATACACCGACGACGGGCGATCCGTTGACCGGGATCAGTCAGTTCGCGGTGAATACGTGATCGTAGAAACAACCACTGGACGACCAGCAACGCTCACCTACATCTGAACTCGTTTGCCGAATCTCGTACGCAACGCATTACGTGCATCTCGATTAAATGGGTTGCTCAGTAAACACAGTGTCTCGAGCGATTCCAGGGTCGGCGCGGCGGCGAGGGCTTGAGCGCCTTCGCTGTCGATCCCGCAGTCCCAGAGATTAAGCGTTCGCAGTTTCTGCAGTGTTTTGGACTGTGCGATGGCCAACGCCCCTGCGTCTCCCATTTCCACGTTTGACAGAGTCAATTCGACCAAGTTGCTGAGATGCCGTGACTTCGCCAGTGCCTCGACTCCGGCTGCGCCGAGCTCGTTTGCTCCCAGATCCAGCTCGGCGAGACTTGTGAATTGCTTGGCCGCAGCAATCGCTTTCGCGCCGCGGGCGGTCAGTTGATTATAGGTGATATTGAGCGTCGCCAGTTTCTTCACCTGCGTCGCCGCCGCCAAGGCCTCGGCTCCCGCGTCTTGCATGGCATTGCCATCCAGACTCAGACTCCATAAGGCTGGCGAAAGTTTCTGGCACAGTCCTACCACGGCATCAGGACCGAGGTCATTGTTGCCGAGATTCAGCTCGGCCAGATTCGAGAGCAATGCTGCTCGACCAAGATGCGGGCCCGCATCAGGCCCTACGTCATTGCTGCGCACATTCAAATAGGTCAACTGGCCCAGAGATGGTGCGGCAACCAGAGCCGCGATCCCATCGGCCGTGATGCGATTCTCTTCCAAATTGAGGCGACACAAATTCCCGAGATATTTGGACTTTGCAACCGCCCGGGCTGCCCCCACGCCCAAGCCACACTTCCATGCATAGAGGCCAGTTAAATTGGCGAGACACGGTGACGCTGCCAGTTCTGAAAATACTGTGTCATCGAGCGGACTGTGTGACAAGTCCAGCAGCCGCACCTTAAGCAACGCTTCCGATTTAGACAGGCTTACAACCGATTTGGTTGTCGCACGAATATTCAGCCGATGGACGGGAAACCGAGCCACCAGGCTGTCACCGTGCTGTCCCCAATCTCCCGCGTTGCACCAGACGCCAGGAAATCCACGATGAAAGCCCGAGTTGATCTGCCTCGCCCATTCCGGCAGAGACTCTTTCAGCCAGGCGCCACCGTGCTTCTTAAGGAGCAAGGCTTCGCGTTTCTTGAGCTTGGCAGTCGCTTCATCCTCGACACCCGGAATGACAATCGTCTTCGCCAGTTCCAATTGGATCCGGATGAACTCGCCTAACGGGTTCTTGTTCCGAGTCAGCCAGTCGGCATACTCCAACCGGGGCGCGTCGTTATCGGGATCACTGGCGATAGCTTCCATGAACAGGGCAGGGGATTGCATGGTGTTCAATCCTTAACTTCCGTAGCCGGCCGTAGCCCGACTCTCTGAGTCGGGCGTACACACACCCGACTCAGAGAGTCCGGCTACGACAAATTCCGATCTCATAACTTCTTCAACAATTCCGCGACCTTCGTTTCATACAATGCTTGCCATTCAGGAGCCAAAATGCAATCACTATCTTCCTGGGCATTGCCCACGTTCAATAACTGTTCGGCCGTCGGCGCATAATAGATGTAGCCGTTCGTATAGCCGGCCACGAACGTAAACGGATGGGGCGAGGCCTTCTTGATATTGAGGCCGATGCGCACGGTCAGTTCGCCCGGAAATGTCACCAGCACAAAATCGCCCAGGCGGACTCCCGCGACCTCGACGTCGATTGTGCGCTTGCCGGCTGCGATGTTCTGAGCCTGATGCTTTTGCAGCAGATTGAGATTCGTCTGCAGGCGGGTTAACTCTTCCATGACATAGATGTTCTTGAGATAGGCCTCGACATGGGCCCGATTCTCAGCGTCCAGGCGATCGAAATCGGTGCGACCCAGCTTGCGGTCGTGCAGATAGCGGTGCGAGTAGTACGAGGGAAACGATTCCGAGAGATGTCCGTTGACCACTAACGGCATGAACGTTTTCAGATTGAGACTGGTTCCCTTCAACGACTGCAGCAGTGTGAGCTGCTGAGCCTGCTGCGCGGCGATCCGTTCGGCCAGATCGGCCCGGGGAAGCTGCAAGGTTTCGTTGATGACGCGAAACTCGGCCTTGTCGCTGGGATGAATCTTTTTCGCCGCCTTCATCGTACTCAATCCCAGTAGATTTCCGAGCGGTTCGGCGTCGCGCGGATGATTGACCGCCTTGTACTGGACCGGGTTGATATCGCCGCCGCAACCTTGCAGAAACAGCGCGACGGTACCTTCGCCAAAGCTGTCCTCAATCACTTGAGACGCGAAACCGGTGACGTCGGCAGTATTGCCCCCGCTCGGTACGCCTTGAATCGGATGCATGGCGAAGTTGTATACTATGGCCAACGGGTGCCCATTCTTACGGTCGAGCCGCAGGATTCCGATCTCCGGATCGACTGGACCGACCTCGGCAACTTCAGCATCGGGTGGCATCGAATAGGCGTGACGAACGTCGGCTTCGCGGCCATTCTTCAGTTTCAGACGACGGTTCTCCATGATCCGGTTTTCGAGACCGCGGCCTGCTCCAACCGTGACCGGCTCCAGTTTCTGAAACGCGGCTTTGACGGCTTGAACAGTGCGGTCTTCGATATCGGCACAGACCTTGGCATGACAGTGACTGGCATTGATCAAGACATTGGCCGGCACAATGCCCAGGTCCTTCTGCAACTGGGTGCGAACCTTGGCCAGGTAGTCATTCCGAATGCTGCCGATTTCGCCGATGGCGACTGCATCCACGGTCGCAATCACCGCGGTGGTTGTGCCGTCGGTGATGACTAGCGCCTTGACATAGGGTGGGTCGCTGACGGGGCCGGCGTCTTTGTCGGCGATGTCGACTTTCGCTGCACCGGCACGAAGTTCCGCTGCACACAGGTTGCTGGGTGAGGTCCATCCAACGACAACAAGTGCGACGATCATTAGCGCCAGCTTGGCAGCAGTTTGTCGTGGGAGTTGAGGACGCCCCAGCAATTGGATCGTGTTGTCTATTGTTGTTAGTGTCGTTTCCATAAGTCATCTCGCTAGGAAAGTACAAGTTAAGGGCCGCTGATTTTTGGAGTTTGTTCTCATTCGTCGAAGTTGCTAGGCAGGCGTCTTACATATTCCGAAACGTATCCCGGAGGGATTAAAGAGAGTAGCCGGTGGTTGAGGAGCGAAGCGACGACACCACCGGACAACGTCCAAATCCGTCTCCGATCCTGGAGGGATCGCAGAGATTCCGCGAATCGAATATCGAATGGTTCATCTCTCTGGCATCCCTCCAGGATGCGGCCACACTGGTGCTCTTACCGGTGGTGTCGTCGCTCCGCTCCTCAACCACCGGCTACTCTCTGCGAACCCTACAGGTTCGAAATTCACCCTAATCTCAACAAACTCGATACATCATTACGTCAAAATTCAGCTCTTAGTTCGAAAATCAAATTGCGAGTCAATGAACCGTGTTTAACGGCGCCTCATTCACATGCAATTGAAAAATCTCCGGACGGGCGTAGTGGCCGACGACATCGAGATCAAATTTCCCTCGCGTGATTTCATTGAGATCGATGTCTGCCGTCAGCACCTCTTCAGACCCATACCGCGGAGCAATCAACAAATCTCCGAACGGCGACACCAGGCACGTCCCGCCACGGATCAACGGGGGTTCGTTGGGCTGAGCGGCCGGCAAGTACTGACAGGCTGACAGCACGAAGCAGCGGCCCTCGCAGGCGATGTGCCGCATGGAGGAAATCCAGGAATCGCGATCATCGACGGTCGGAGTGCAATACAGCTGGATCCCTTTCGCGTACATGGCGGTCCTCAGCAGCGGCATGTAGTTTTCCCAGCAGATGACGGCTCCCAGCTTGCCCAGCGGCGTATCCAGCACCGTCAATGTGGAACCGTCTCCCTGACCCCAGATCACGCGCTCCAGGGCGGTGGGCAATAACTTGCGATGCTTGCCCAGCAGTTGTCCATCCGGTCCGAAGAAGAGGGCTGTGCAATAGAGGGTGCCGCCGGAACGCTCGATGACTCCGACGACCAGGAACAATTCGTTTTCGCGCGCCGCGTTACCGATGACTTCGGTCTCGGGACTGGGGACTTCGATCGCACTGTCGAAGTAGGTTCGAAAGAGATCTCGTCCTTCTGCGGTCCGCCGTCCCAAGGTGGTACCGAACTGTTCGCCTTTCGGATAGCCGCCGATGAAGGCTTCGGGGAATACTGCCAGCTTCGCGCCGGCGGCTTTCGCGGTCGCGGACAGCTCGGAGAGTTTTTCGAGAGTTCGCGGGGTATCAAACAGGATCGAGCCGGCTTGAACCAAGGCCACGGTGAACGGTGCCGGGATTTTGTTAGGCATGCGACTCGTCCTCCAGCGACCGGGAAATCTGCAGGGCTCGCAGTCTCGAGGCCAACGTGGCCGGGTGAATTCCGAGGAATTCGGCGGCGCCCCCCGTTCCCGCGATCTTCCACTTTGTCTGTTTCATAACACCAATTAGATTACGGCGTTCCAAGTCTCGCAACTCAGCGTCGGTCAACAGGGGTGATTCTGACGTTGCCAACTTGCCACAAGAAGAATCCGGGGGCTTACGCCGCTCGGCTCGCCTGATTACTCTGTTTCGCTGCTCTGGGAATTCAATGCCTCAATCAGCTTGTTCAAAATACGAGCCAAGTGCTGGCGATCGGCTGGCGTGAGGTGCTCGTAGAGCGCCGTGACGGCTGCGTGATTGGCCAGGGCGCTTTCCTTGCAAACTTGCATCCCCTGGGGCGTCAGGCGGATCATCGAAATTCGTCGGTCGTGCGGATGCGGTTCGCGGACGACGAGGCCCTCCTGCTCCAGGCCGTCGACCAGTTTTGTCACGCTGCGCGGGGTCACTTCCAGATATCCGCCGATATCGGTCATCTTGCAACTGCCGTGACATTGCAGCGTCATCAGTAACCGCGCACGAGCCGGCGTCGTTTTGACGCGCGCCATCTCGGAGAAGATCTTGCGCGTGTACCCACGGCCGAATTCGGCCATCAAAGGGGCGAGGTCCTGCGGTTCAACCATCTGCAATACAGCTCTCAAACATCATGTTGACAAGTTCTTGTACCGGGCCATAATATACCGGTACCGCTTCTCCAGCCACAATAAAAACTGAATCCGTGGAGTGTTCCATGAGTGATCTCACAATGCAAGCCGAGCCTGCTAGTGTACCGACAACGACTCCACCGCGACTGCGATTATGGCCGGGAGTGGCGATTTTCTGCATTCTGGCGGTGATTCGCGGCTGGGCGTCACTCGGGGCAGCCACGCCGTCGCAATTCTTTTTTGGATTGATCGTGGCCCCAGCCGCCTGCGTGCTGGCTCTCATTCTGTGGTGGCTGTTCGCCAGTCGCCTGCACTGGTCGGACCGGCTGCTGATTCCGGGGGGCCTGATCGCCATCGCCGCTGTGACCATGGTCGTCTGCGGAAACAATTTCCCCGCGATGGGCATGATTTTCTATGGCATCCCGATCGTCGCGGGGGCGTGGGTGGGCTGGCTGGTCTTGACGATGAAGTTGTCCTGGCCGGCGCGACGAGCGGGCCTGTTGTTGCTGTTTGTGGCTCTGGGGGCGTTCTGTAGCACATTGCGACTGGAGGGAATGGATGGCAGTTTTAATGCAAAGTTCAGTTGGCGGTGGACTCCTACGGCGGAAGACGAGCACCAGGCGTATCTTAAACAGACTGCGACCCAGTCCGTCACCGCAACCGCCCAGAAACCCGCTGAGACCCCCGCCGCTGCCTCTGCCGAGTTGCCAGTGGAACTGACGGCGGAACCGGGAGACTGGCTCGATTTTCGGGGACCGCAGCGGGATGGTCGACTGGCTGGCGTGACGATTGGAACGAATTGGGAACAGGCTCCCCCGCGGGAAGTCTGGCGGCATCGCATCGGGCCGGGGTGGTCTTCCGTCACGATTGTCGGCGATCGTCTCTACACACAAGAACAACGCGGCGACCAGGAATTTGTGGTGTGTTATGACACCGCCAAGGGGACCGAACTGTGGTCGCATCATGATACGACACGTTTCTTCGAAGTCGTCGCCGGGGCCGGGCCGCGCAGCACTCCTACGTTTCATAATGGGAATATCTACGCCCTGGGTGCGAACGGTAATCTGAATTGCCTGAATGCAGTCACCGGCAAGGTGATCTGGACGCGCGACTTGGTGGCCGATACTGCCGCAACGATTCCGCAATGGGGCTTTTCGAGCTCGCCACTGGTTGTCGAAGGGCTGGTCTCGGTGTTCGCAGGTGCCGCTAACAGCAAGAGTGTCGTGGCCTATCATGCGGACACCGGCAAGTTGGCCTGGACGGCGGGCGAAGGGAGTCTGAGCTATTGCTCGACGCAGTTGTCGAAGGTCTGCGGCGTGGATCAACTGTTGATCTCGACCGATGCCGGGTTGAGCGCATTCGAGCCCGTCACTGGCAAAGTCCTCTGGCAGCATGCCTGGCCGACCGAACAGATTGCCCGGGTGGTGCAGCCGGCGGTGATCAGTGACACCGACATCCTGATTGGCACGGGCATGGGAGTCGGCACGCGGCGGGTGCATGTCGAGCACGAAGGGGAGACTTGGAATACCAAGGAAGTCTGGACCGTGCGGACCTTCAAGCCGTACTACAACGATTTTGTCGTGTCGGAAGATCATGCGTATGGATTTGATGGCAACATCTTCATCTGCGTCGACCTGGCTGACGGGAAAGTGGCCTGGAAGGCTCGGGGTTATGGCAATGGTGAAGTGCTGTTGCTGGGGGACCAGAAGTTGTTGCTTGTGTTGACTGAAACGGGTGAGGCCGTGCTGGTGGAGGCTCAACCGAAAAAGCATCAGGAGATTGCCAAGCTGAAGGTCATCGAAGGGAAGACGTGGAATCATCCGGTGATTGCCCACGGGAAGTTGTTCGCCCGCAATGGGGAAGAAATTGCGTGCTTTGAATTGCCGATGAAGACCAGCGCTGAGACGGCACAGATTGGTAGATAGCGTCGATGTGCTATCGCGGGTCGAGAAGGATTTAGCCACAGAAGAACACAGAAGAAACACAGAATTGAGGAATCGAAATTCCTTCTTTTTTTCTGTGTTTCTTCTGTGTCATTCTGTGGCTAATCCTTTGGAAACATCCTTGCCAGTGATAAGCATCTGCGGCGATTGACAGGCAGGATGCCTATCCCACGGCAGAATCCATTCGACTTGATCTTGCTCTAAAATCCGATCTGCGATATTGATCCCGCGGCCTGGACCTGTCCCCCGGGCACCTTCGTGTTCTCGCGTATCCAAGGCCCGGTCATGGCCCAAGTCAATCTGTGGCGGCGAAGGCAGCTACTGGGAACTTGGGCAATTCTGATTTGCCTGGTGTGCCTGGAAGGTTGCGCGAGTATCGGCGTGCGCCGCGTCGTCCGCCCTGATTTGCTCGCCTTTCAATCGGTCTCGCCCGAGTCACGACTGCTCATGAGCAATGGGCGGCCTGATAAGGCGGCCCTGACGGCTCTGTTGAATGATCCCGCGACCGATTCCGACCCAGCCAAACTGCTGGCGACGGCGGAAGTTGCCTACCACGCGGGGCGGACAGCCCAACTCCAGTCCGCGAATGAAGCGATCCAGTGGTACGTCACGTCGGCCCGGCAGTCGTACCTCGTACTGGGCAGACCAGATGCGAACGACGAGCAGCTCCAGCGATCCAAGGACCTTTACAATGGGGCCGTGGCGCAGTGCGTGCGGCTCTCGTTGAAATCGGGCACCTTCAATCCGCAATCTCAATTGGTGCTGCCGGGAACCAGCGACGTCGTCCCGGTCGAACAGGTCGGGTTCGCGCGGGATGTGGCGGAATTCGGCAAGGTGGAACTGTGCGATGACCTGGAGGTCGTGGGCATCGAACGCGGACACCGACAGCCGGGGGTCGGGGTTCCGGTGCTGATCCATCGCCACGTGAAAACTCCTTCCGAGGGCAAACCCTACTCGCCCGATTTGGTTTCCTTCGCTGCGACCATCGTGCTGCATTTCGATGGTGGCTCGAAGATTCCCACGCGACTGCAACTGGCCAATTCCATGACCGTTCCCACCACCGTGGTCCGGGGCCAGGAGTTCGGCCTGGCCGCCGATTTCACCACGCCGCTGGCGAGTACCGTTTCTCAAACGCAACTGGATCTGCTGGCTTATGTCGGCTTCCTGCACTCCGAAAGCGTGCGGGAGTACTCGGGCATTTGTATGTTGGAACCCTATCAGCCGGGAAAGATTCCGGTGATCTTCGTGCATGGCCTGGCGTCGTCGCCGATCACCTGGGCTCCGTTGTTCAACGATTTGCTCGCCGATCCGTCATTGCGTGACCGCTATCAATTCTGGTCGTACTTCTATCCCACGGGTGATCCGTTCCCCACGTCGGCGGCCGACTTCCGCGAATCGCTCGTGAAGCTGCGGCAGGATCTGGACCCTGAGCACAAGGATCCGTCATTCGACCAGATGGTTCTGCTGGGTCACAGCATGGGCGGACTGCTGTGCAAGATGATGACCATTGACGGGGGCGAGGATCTCTTCAGAATCGTCAGTGAGAAACCCTTCGACAGCCTGGACCTCAGCCCCAAGGTGAAAACGGAACTGCGTCGCGCCTTCTTTTTTGAGCGACAACAATCGGTCAAGCGAGTGGTCTTCATTGCCACACCGCATCATGGATCATCGCTGAGTCCCGGCCTGCCGGGCCAGATTGCGAACCGCGTCGTCCATCTGCGCAGTTCGCTGGCCGAGGCCTCTCGCGAGATGATTCGGAAGATCCCCGATCTGCCGGGAGGGCACGTCCCGACCAGCGTGGAACTGCTGGCACCCGATTCGCGCGCTCTGAAAATCCTGCTGTCGCGGACTCCGCCGGTCGAGGTGACCTACCATTCCATTATCGGTGTCCTGCCGACTTCGGACGGTACCGCCGGGGTCCACTGCAAGACGGCGGAACAGACGGACGGGGTCGTCTCGTATGCGAGTGCGCATCTGGACGGAGTCCAATCGGAGTTGATCGTGCAGTCGGAACACGTCAAGGTGCATCAGGCGATTCAGACGACGAAGGAGGTGCGGCGGATTTTGATGCTGCACCTGGAACAACTTGCGGAGGCAGAGACGGGGCCAGATCTGGAAGTGACGAATGTCGAAGCTGCCATGTCGAAAGAGTGAACATTCCCGGCATGCGATATAGCCCGCAAAACACAGATTGATCAGGTGAGCCGGGTGCCGTAAGGCCCCGGACAATTTGCTTCGATATTAAGAAGAGTTATTAGCCACAGAAGGACACAGAAAAACACAGAATGAAGAATTAATCCTCTACTTTTATTCTGTGCTTTTCTGTGTCCTTCTGTGGCTAAATGTCCTACTGGATCGCAGATTCGATGAAACTATCCTCAAACGGTCATCCTCAACCTGAGGATCACCGTCGGGATGAGAGTGGAGGGACTCCGAGTCGGGGTACCTTCTCGGAGGCACCCGACTCAGAGAGTCAGGCTACACGCGGACCGTTAAATCCGCGTGAATGGGTTGTCGTTCGTTGAGTCTTCGGGACTTCAAATGACGACTCTAGAGAACAAGGATCACTCGCGACCGGCGGAACAGTCACCGTGCGCCGCGCGAGAATTTGCTGAGAAGGTTATCTAAATCGTGGAATGCATGCCCCTGTGACTGGCTGTTGATGTATATAATATATTATCAGGCATGAGAAATCGCATCCGAGGAAACAATCGGCACCGCGCCGGATTCGGCCCGCGACAGCATCCGCGTCCGGACCGGATAACCTGCGAATACCGTTGACCCTGAGATAGGCTAAGGGTACCATCCTTCTGCCGAGTCGGATTTCGGCGCGGCAGTCCGCATCAAGTCGCCTATCAAGGAGGATGGAATGAGGGAAACTGCGTCTTACGTCGGTTCCAAGCTCTTCGTTCTCGATACCAATGTCATCCTGCACGATGCAGGCTGCCTGCGGAATTTTGAGGAGAACGATGTTGCCGTCCCAATCACGGTCCTCGAAGAACTGGACCGGTTCAAGAAAGGGAACGAGGACATCAACTTTCAGGCTCGAGCGTTCTTACGCCGCCTGGATGAGCTGACCGGCGATGTTCTCGCTGCCACCGGCACTTCACTCGGAGATGGACTTGGTTCCATCCGTGTGGTACTCGACGCCAGCAGCGATCAACGTCTCAGGACAGCATTTCTCGAGGATTGTCCCGATCATCGCATCTTGAGCGTCGCCCTGACGCTGCAAGAACAGGAGGCCCCGCGACCCGTCGTGCTGGTGACCAAGGACACCAACCTGCGGATGAAAGCCAAATCGTTCGGACTGACTGCTCAAGACTATAGTACTGATAAAGTCGAGAGCATGGACAAGCTTTATACCGGAAAGAGATTGATCGAAGGGCTGGAGTCGGAAGTGGTGAATCAGTTCTTCGTCAACGGGGGGCATGTTCCCGCCGATCAACTGCACTGCGTCACTCAACCGCGAGCCAATGAAAACTTCGTGCTGCGGAATGGTTCCAAGTCGGTCCTAGCCACCTACAATCCGAATGAGAAGGCCTTTGTCCGTATCGACAAGTTGTCCGCATCGGGGATCTCACCGCGGAATTCGGAACAGTCGTTTGCGATGCGCGCGTTGCTGAATGACGAGCTGAAACTCGTCACGCTGACCGGCAAGGCGGGTTCCGGCAAGACGCTGCTGGCCCTGGCGGCCGCGATGGAATGCCGCTCGCGCTATCGACAGATTCTGCTGGCCCGTCCGGCCGTGCCCCTGAGCAACCGCGATCTCGGCTTCTTGCCCGGAGATATCGCCGCGAAGCTCGATCCGTACATGCAGCCGTTGTACGACAACATGGCCGTGATGCGGCATCCGCTGGCTGAATTGGCTGGCGGCGGTTCCAAAGTGCAGGATCTGCTGGCGGCCAATCATCTGGAAGTCACGCCGCTGGCCTATATTCGTGGTCGCAGCCTGCAACGCGTGTTCTTCATTGTGGATGAAGCCCAGAACCTGACGCCGCATGAGATCAAGACCATCATCACGCGAGCGGGTGAAGGGACCAAGATCGTCTTCACGGGGGACATCCAGCAGATCGATCATCCGTATCTCGATTCGCTCTCGAATGGGCTGAGCTACCTGATCGACCGCATGGTGGGCCAACCGCTATTCGCCCATGTGACGCTGGAGAAGGGCGAACGGAGCGAACTGGCTGAACTGGCTAGCAATCTGTTGTAACTGGCCGTCCACCGGTCCCGCGAATACAGTTCAGCCGTTGCGGTCCTCACGTTGCGCGCCTGGTCACCTTCAGATCCGCTTTCAATACAGTCCCAACGTGAGGTTTTTCAGCATGACGAATTAGAGCAGTTCCAGAATCTCTGTAGCGGAATCTCGTGAGAGTTCCGCGATAGTCTCCAGACTTTGGGGGCGGAACTCTTACGAGATTCCGCTACACCAATCTTGGAAACGCTCTAGCTCGTCAAGGAGTGCATTAGCGCCGCACGTCATAGCAGAACAGCAGGTTCTGGTCGCGCAAGTAGAGTCGACCATTGCTGACGACCGGAGGCGTCCAGAATCGGCCGCTGGGCTTGCGCAGCTTGCTCTCTTGTGGCAGCGGTAAGCGTCCGACTTCGGCCACCGCTTTCTCTGTTTGATCGAGCAACAGCGTTGTGCCGTCCCCTTCCAGGAACAGGTAGAATCGACCGTCGGCATATGTCAATGCGCCACTGCCGATCATTCGATTCGACGAGATGATTTCGCCCGTATCCATGGCGAGACACGTCCAGCCAGTCCCCTGGGAGTTGCCATAGAGTTTGTCGCCCAACAGCGCGAGATTACCGTGGTGATTGGCAAACTTCTTGTTCGCATAGAGCGAAGCCACTTCGAACTTGTCGGCCCGGCGCGTCGCTTCGATCAGTTCACACCCGCCACCCGCGCCGACGGTCACGAAGATCCGGTTCTCGCGAATCATGGGCGAATTGACGACTTCGGTACCCCAGCGCTGGGGATGGTTCCACAGGAGCCGACCGTCATCGGCCGCCACGCCCAGCAAACTCTGATTCGTCAGCACGACGTATTGCCGCACCCCGTCGATGATGGCCAGCATGGGTGAGGTGTAGGCTGCTTGATCGGTGGCTGCCGTGCAGCGCCACACAATCGCGCCGGTCTGCTTGTCGAGCGCGGCGACGGTGCCCTTCGGACCGCCGGGAGTGCAGATCAATCGCTCGCCATCGACGAGCGGAGACCAAGTGAAGCCCCAACCCAGCTTCTTCGGACCGCCACCGATCGGATTGATCTCCGCGTCCATGTCGGCTGGTAACGCCTTACGCCAGACCTCACGGCCATCGACGGCAGCGCAGACCAGGTCGCCGTTGCCGCTGAGTGCGAATACCCGATCGCCATCGATCGTCGGCGTCGCGCTGGGGCCGGCACTCCATGAGTTCCCTTGAAAGTCGAATTTCGGGCCGAGGCGCAAGGCCCACGCTTCGCTCGGCTTCATCTCGGGCGACTGCGGCAAATCGAGCGCGATGAGAAAACAATCCTCGCCACGATCTCCGAGCGTGTACAGCCGGTCTTCGACGATCGCGGGTCCCGAATAGCCGCGCCCGGCATCCTCGAAAGTCCACAGCAGCTTCGGTCCGGATTGGGGCCACGCTTGCAGCAGGTCTTTTTCCAGGGAGATGTCGTCCCGGTTCGGTCCGCGATATTGCGGCCAATCAGCACCAGACACGATCGACACGAGGAAGGGTAACATCAGAGCCAAGGCACCAGCCCGGCCTAAGCGAGTCTGCAACAAGTTCATCGTCTGCCTCGTTTCATGCTGAAGTCCAGACGAATTGTAGTCTCATTTTCAAGCCGGGAACACTGTGTACGTCGCCAACGTGTGATTCGCAATGCAAGACGTAGCCCGACTCGGAGAGTCAGGTTACATACGTGCTTGTGTCGACCTCGGGGCCGCTCTAAAATCAATCGCGGTGGGCCAGGTGTCTCTACGTTCAAGCGGCAGCTTCCAGTCGTTGTCCAGACGGCGACTGAAAGCGTTTTTGAGATGGGAGGGCGAGGCTCCCGCCGAGCCTAAGACGAGCTTTAGCTCGGCGTCCGCCGGAGGCATCAAAACAGCCTCCGGCGGACGCCGACCTGCGGTCGTACTAGGCTCGGCGGGAGCCTCGCCCTCCCAAAAACATGCTCTGAGCAGGCTGCAGAACGTTTCAGATGCTGAGTTTTGCACGCTCTTACATCCCAGGTCGACCCATGCTCCACCGCTCTGTTTGTTCGCTCATCGTCGCCACACTTGCGCTGATAATTGTACCGGGCTGCGGCGGCGCAAAGCCCCAGCCTGCGGGGGGAGGCGCAGCAACCGGTGCCGCGGCGACTTCTGTCCCCAATGCTCCTGCCAATGATCCCATTGCGGCTGCGGCGGCTGAAGCGGAACCCGGCGAACGTCCTTATCTGGAGCCGGCACGGCCCTTCTTGACCGCTGTGGCAAGTCGCAACTACGGTGCGGCCTACGATCAACTCAGCTCCCATGCCAAGGCCAAGATGATGTCTGGGCAGTTTACTCCCAGCGTCGTGACGGACACCTCGTTTGGCGCCCCGCTCGAAAATGTGACGCGTGAGCAATTCATCGAATGGATGGGCAAGAGCGAAGCCGAATTGGGCGTGCCCGAGTCCATTCAGCACATTTCGGTCTTCGAAATCGACCCCAAAGTGTTGTCGGGCCAGGGGGACAAATTGTCGGCGGTCTTCGCGATCGGCGCGATGCCGGCCGAGATCCCCGCGAACATTCGCAAGGCCAGCCTGCGCGGCGCACTGACCTGCCAGAAGAGCCGGGCGTGGGCGGAAGCGATCGCGAAGGACCTGGAGAACGTCACTCCCGAGCAGATCTTGTCCGGACAAGTGAATCAGGAGACGAAAGAGACGATTGAAGAATCGCTGCCTTACCTGAATCTCAAGTTTGTGCTCGTCGAAGAAGGTGGCCAGTTGAAAGTTGGTCACTTCGAAATGATGCCGCCAAACATGCTCGATTGAGCGCGGACATTCAAACTTCGGACGTTGACTATTCAAATGGTTTTTTGACAGAAAGATGGGACGACAGAAAAATAAACGAGTGGGGATCTCGTCCCTTCACAACTTCATTTTTCTGTCGTTCCATTTTTCTGTCAAAATCCGATCCTGGATTTTAGATCAACCCCATCGCCTCAGCGCGGCGTTTTGCCTCACGCAGATGTGGCGTTACGCTCTGAGTGACTTCGTCCAAGCCGCTGACATAGTCGGCGCGGTCATTTCCCCAACGGGCGACGACCGAGGGCACGAAGCAACAGTCTTCGCAGTAATACAGGTCGTATTCGCGCCATTGTCCGAGGTAAGTGCAACCACAACAATTGTGCGAAAAACGACGCAAATCGACGAGTTCGAGTTCGTTTTCAGGAGTCGTTTCGGCAATGCTCATGGCACACCCCTCTGTGAGAAATTCAAATTGTGTCACGGCCTCGAGTTAGCGCTTCGACGATGCATGGGATCTTGTACGACATCGCAATTCGAGTTGATCATTCAGACTTCGAACTCGACCGTGGCGGCAATTTGTTGGAGAGCTCAGGCTAACGATTAGAGAAGCACAATCTATGCCAACCGAGTTTGCCTCGAAATCCGGTCACAGCGATTGCGAATTATCTACGGAAACCGTGTGTTTTCGTTGACCGAGGAAGACGAATGTCACCAGGGTGCTCGTTAAGAGTTCGGCGCGGCGGTCGGTCGGCGGTCAGTTTTTTGGGACCTGCAACGAGAAGAGTGCGTGATCGAGGGGGGAAATGCGGAGGCGTTCAGAATTCGTCCAGTTCCTGTATCGTGAGCGGCACGGCGCTAGCCGCCGGTTTCATTCAATGATCGCGCAACAGAAGGCGTTTGAGAGTATGAGGGTAAGAGAGTGACGGAGTAAGACGGAACCCGAATTCGATGGGGCATTTCTGTACTCTGACACCCTCACACACTGGTACTCTCACACTCCCCATCCGCGCCAATTCGTTGTTAAAGCACCATTCCGCTTATGACAGACGAATATGCTCGACCTGATGCTCAACGATCCACTTGAGCCAGTCTTCCTGCTCCTCGGTGATTTCCAGTTCCGTGCGGTTATCGCTGTCCAGCGGCGAGACGATCCGAAACACGCCGTCATCCAGGGTAACGCGAGCCTCTTCCAGAATGATGTAGTATTCCCCCTGCGGGAGCGCCGGCCGCCCGAGATCGGTGGGGTGCGACGCGAAGTAGGTGACATCGTGCCGAAACCGCGGTGACAACTTCAACGCAGGAACTTCAGGTCGATTCACGGCTTGGACGGTGATGTGCATGGTGGAGTTCGCAATAGGACTGACGGACGTCAATTATCCATTATACCGCAAGTGGTGGGAGGAATGGCGAATGACAAAAAGAGCTAACGAAACATCGGCTGGCAAAATAGGAGAGTGTGAACCACAAATCACACAAATGACACGAATCTAAATACCTAAGACTGCATCCGAAGGAAACAATCTCCCGTTGCCAAATTCGTGTCATTCGAGTCATTCGTGGTTCAAAATCCTGATTTCGTCATTCGTCTCAGAACCAGCTCTTGATCATGGGCCAGACCTCGAGTTGGATCGCTTGCAGGCTGAAATAGCCGAAGAAGGCACAGGCCCAGACCATCGCGATGAAGCGCAGGGGCGTGATCGCCAGCGAGCGGGGCATGATTTTCAGGTTCAGATAGAGCAGCAACATGCCGTAAATGCACATTACCATGCCGTTCAGCGCGGCCGACATCTTCAGGAGAAAGAGCGGCTCGGAGAATCCGACGGCGAGGATCACCACGCTGAGAATGATCTCGGTCCACAGGATGACAAAGTACAGCCGGGCGAGTGTCCAGCGGGGATTTTCTCGCAGGACATTGATCTTGATGATGTCAGCCGAAATCCGGGCTGCGGCGTCCAGGACGCCCAATTCCGTCGTGAACAGCAGGGCCATGCCCATCGCGAAAAACAGCAGCCGGAAGGCACTGCCAACCCACGGGATCGAGAACTTGCTCTGCACCAGATTCGCTTCGCCCCAGATGAAATCCAAACCGCTGCCAAACCGCTCCATACCGGGCAACAGCTGGCCGTCGGGTCCGTAAAACAGCGAGTAGGAGATCAACGCCAGCAACATCAGCGAGACCACGCAGGTCAGGTAGAAGCTGAAAAAATGTTCGATGTTGGCCGCCCGCCACCAGTCTCGCCAGCGACGCATGTTTTCCGGTGTGTGATGAAAGTGGAACCCGACATCTGCGATCGGTTCTTCATTACCGGTCAGGGGACTCGTGATGCGGCCGATGTATTTGCCCATCCCGTAGCCCTTATCGCGGATGAAATTGCTCTGCCCGAGATTCATCGTCCCGCCCGCTCCGGCGAAGGCAAGAGCTCCCAGCAGGGCCATGAATTCCAGACCGCTGTCCGCCGGGGGTAATCCACCGATATTCATGATGCCTGTGACCATTGCCCAGACAGCGTACGGCTTGATGATCAAGATGCCCAATGTGATCGCGATGACGAAGATCAGCAGGACGAGGTACGACTGCAGGGCCTCGACCGTGTTATAGACGACCGGGCTGCTGGTCAGCACGATCCCGACCAGCAACAGCGTCGCGATGGCAAACCAGGGGACGTACAACGCGTCATGCTTCAAGCCCCCGGTCTTGCGGACCTTCGCAGAGATCGTCGCGACGGCTTGTTGAAACTCAGGCGCGCTGTCGAGAGCTTTCAATTCTGCGACTTGCTCCGCGGTTTGTGCTCCCATCCACACGAGCTGTTTTCCCGCCGCATCGAAACTGAGCTGCGATTGGAGCTCAGCGGGAATCGTGGCCGTCATCTGAGTCAACGGCGCGGTCGCCTTCTGCGGCTGGATGTCGGCCCCGAACAGCGTCCAGCTCAGCAAGGTACTGGCCCCCATCGCCCAGCCGGGCCAGATCCAGGGGACGACGTTCATGGTCAACATCACCCAGGCCCAGTGCCGACTGAGACGGCAGAAGCCCGTAATGGCACTTTCGCCGGTTGCCAGCGTCCAGCGTTCGATCTCCAGGTTCATGAAGAACTGGGTCAGCACGCCGAGCATACAGGCCCAGAAGAAAACGAAGCCGGACCGGTAAGTCACATACGGCCAGAAGACGAACTCGCCCGACCCGAGAGCCAGCCCCGCCAGGATGATGCTCGGCCCGACCAGTTTTCGCCAATGGGGAGCTTCGGGTAAATCGCGATACCGCAGCGGCGGCAAAGTTTTATGCGGAATGACACTATCGGGAACGAGTTCTTCGACCGATTCCGGAGGTGGCTGCGACAAGGTGAGGCATCCTTATGGGCAAGCAAGCGGAACGTAGCCCGACTCGCTGAGTCGGGTGATTTTTGGGTAGCGGTATTAGAGCGGATTGACAATCCGTTGTCGCGAATCACAGAAAACAGGCCCCGTGGCAGACGCTGCCAGCGTCTGAACTCCGACGCTGGCAGCGTCGGCCACGGGGGCGAGTCGCGCTACGGGGCCCCGACCTTCGCGTTCCACCACGGTGGCAACTCAAACAAATCTCCCACCGGGCACTCGAAGCCGTCTAAAATCGAACTGCCGTAAAGCACCTGATGTTGCGAGAAGTGCAAAGCCGAGCGATTCACCTGGAACGTGTGAACCTTCTTCTCATGCGGATCCACGACCCAGACGAGAGGAACACCCCACTCCTGATACTCGAGAATGCAGTCCTCGATCTGCCGGCGACGATCGTTCGTTGACGCGATCTCGACGACGACTGCAGGCTTCGTGCGAGCGATCAGATTGTCGACTTCAGCAAACGGAGCACCCGTCGTGAAATAGCTGGCGGGGGGGCAGCGGACCGTATCCGGATTACGCTTGGTGACCAGGCCGATCTCAAAACAGGCATAACCCTGCTGAGTCTTATGTGCAAACCTGGAAAACGCCAGCATCAGATTCCGGACGACATTCCCGTGCTCTTCGTCCGGAGGCTCCAGGGTCACAATCTCCCCGGCGACCAGTTCGGTCCAGCGGCCCCCCTCGGGCAGATCGAGCTTATGCTCGGCGTATTCTTCAGCCGTGTGAATTGGGGGTGATGACATAGAGCACGTGAAATTAAGGGCGAAGAGATGCGGTCCAACGATTCGGCCCTATGGTACTCGACGGAACCGCAAGAGACGATCCTCACGGCGTATCGTGGGACGGGTCTCCAGGCCCGTCCGTCCCCAGGGTGTAGAAGAATTCGTAAGAATTCTTACGTTTGTCCCCATGCGGCGGAACTCTTACGAGATTCCGCTACTCCATGGAGACGGACGGGCCTGGAGACCCGTCCCACGGTACGCGTTGCAAAACTTCCGTGAGGTACTTCTCCAGCAATTCCTGGCCCGCGTGAATCTCGGTGCCGATTTCCACGGCCCACAGAGGGGACTGGTTCAGTCGCGGGACGTCCAGCTTCACGAGGTCCTTTTGCGTCGTCAGGATCACCGGCGAGCCTAACTTGTCCGCCCAGTCGCGGAGGGCGTACACATCCTCGCGCGAATAGCGATGATGATCGGGAAAGACGCGGAACCGGTCTGCAGCCAGCGGCAGGCCGCGTCGGGCCAGCAAGCTTTGAAAGGCCGTCGGATTGCCGATCCCACAAAACGCCGCCACCTGACCGGGGAGGAGAGTCGACCACTCGGCCGTTTCCCCTTGTGAGTTCACTAGGCGCCGCACGGGAAAACTGGTCTCAACACATTCCGCCGTGCCACGTACGGTTTTCAATCGTTGCCGAATCTGTTCGAGTTGCTCCTCGGAGATACCATCGACCCGGGTCAGCACCACCAGACCGGCCCGATGCAGTGCGCTGAGTGGTTCGCGCAACAAACCTCGCGGCAGCAACGCTCCATAACCCCAGGGATTGGTGGCATCGATCAGCACGACATCCAAATCGCGGCCCAGTCGGCGGTGCTGGAAGCCGTCATCCAGAATCAACAACTGACTCTCGAGCTCCTCCATCGCAATGCGTGCCGAGGCCACTCGGTCGGGGTTCTGCAGATGGGGGACATCGGGGCAGAGCAGATTGAGGACCAGAGCCTCATCGTTTACTGCTCCTGGGTCCGCACCGTAGCCGCGGCTTAAGAAGGCGACGCGGACCTCACGTTCGCGAAACCACTGGGCAATAAATGCCGCGAACGGGGTCTTTCCCGTTCCCCCGGTGGTGATGTTTCCCAAACTGATGACCGGGACCGCGACATGTTGGGTCTCGAGCCAACCCCAGGCGTAGCCCAGCGAACGCAGTCGCATGGCCAGACCATAACCAACGGCGAGACCGCTCAAGCCAAGCCGCATCAAGGTCGGCCGCAGACCCTTCGACTCCCCTGACACGAGTGCTCGGTGGTAGGCCTCGTTCATGTCGGGGGGCAATTCCGGGGGAAAAAGTGCTTGCAACGCCGCACGGACTCTTAGGTGAGCCGGGCGGCGTAAGCCTCCGGATTCTTCAGGATTATTTCTGAAACACAGAGGCACAGAGATAACAGAGAGTATTCAATTCCTCTGTGTTCTCTGTGCCTCTGTGTTTCCAAATCTGAATCGAGAAGAATCCGGGGGCTTACGCCGCCCGGCTCGCCTAGATCGTCTCTATAACGAGCTCACAGCGCAGATGCCAGCCTATCGCATTTGCTGCCGACGACGCAGGCCGGTGAAGAAGTTCTTAAGGCTGTGTTTGGGTGCCGGGACGGCTCCCGAACCTTCGGAATCATCCGTCGCTTCGACCGGGCCGTCAATGCGGTTCATGGTCGCGGCGGCGTCGGGTTCTACAACGTCAAACCGGCTGGCGCGTTCGATGCCGTCCAGCAGTTGATCCAGCTTGGTGGCACGTTGGCGGTTCACCAAATCGGGGAACGAGGCGGCCATGTTCTGCTGGAGATCGCGGCCCACTTCGACGACCGTCGATCCGATCCAGTCTTCCAGATCCAGTGGCAGATGATGTTCGGCAGTCACCCCCGCGGGCAGCTCGGCGTTCGCGGGCAAGTCGACATCGATCCGTTCGACGCCGTAATCGGTAATCAGTTCGACTCCCGTCGCGGAACTGGAAAAATCGCCGGACTCTTCGATCAACGCACAGATCTCGTCAATCCGGTCCAAAGGCTGATTCTGCGAATCGGCACGCACATCATCGGATACGGTCTCCACCAACATTTCTGGAGGAGCCTGTTCGACGATTTCCGCTTCGAAGGTGACCTGCGAAGACGGCTCGGACACGTCGATCAACTCGATCAGCTCGGCAATGTCTTCTGCGGATTCAACCGTGGTCGGTTCTTCCATGAAGACGACCGGTTCCGGCAAGGACGGAGCAGGCAGCGGAAACAGCGGAGACAACGGAGCATCCAGTCGGGCGTATCCGTCGATCACGATTTCTTCAGCGGGAAATTCCTGCTGCGTCATCACGGGACGGGGACGCGCAGACACCGCGCGAAAGGGTTCCGCTCGCCGCTTGCCGGCCAATGCCGCACCGGTCAGCGGGGCCGTGCTGACGAACTCGTGCTCGACGATCGGCGTGCGAGTTCGTCCGCGGGTCGGAATCGTGAAGCTGGAAGTCGCGTAATCGTCCCCCAACGGAGTCACCACGGGCTCGGGTTTCGCCGGCTTGGCCAGCCACGCGAACAGCGGCGGACCATCTTCGTCTTCGATCTCTTCGACTTCGGCCTCGGATTCCGAATCCTGTTCGTCGTCGGAACCAAATTCGAAGACCGAAGGCGATTCGGATGACAGGGACAGTTGACTGGTCCGCTCAGAACCCAGTTCGAAGACGGTTGGCTCAATGGGCTCAATTTCTTCGGACGGCAGGGAGACACTGGCGACTGGCGTACTGTCGCCGGCTCCGAATTCAAAACATGCCGTCTCACGCTCGTCAGCACTGCCGACTTCGAAGACCGATTCGTCGCTGGTCACAGGCTGGCCGGATGTCGCATGACTCGCCTCCGAGATCTCAACGGACGTCGTGGCGGTCGTGCGAATCGAACGCTCGTGCAGGGCGGAAGGATTCCAGCGTAAGGACAAGTGCTGCACATCGGCGAGAGCCTGCCGCACGATGGTCGCAGTGACCGTGGTGGCACCCGCCAGATAGGCCTGCATCATCGAGTGATCCGCCAACTGATTCAGGCAGCGCGGCACGCCGTCGCTGGCATAGGCCATCAGTTGCAACGCTTCACGCTCGAAGATCCGGTCGGCGTTTCCCCCCGCCCATTGGATGCGGTATTGGAGGTAGCTGATCGATTCTTGTTGCGTGAGGGTCTCCAACGCCACATGGCAGGCGACACGTTGATTAAAGGCCGCCAGTGCGGGTGCGGTCAGCCGTTCCTCAAATTCCGGATTGCCGCTCAGGACCACCCGCATCAACGGGACGCCATGCTGAGCCAGGTCGGCGAGCAAGCGGATTTCTTCCAGCAGGCGATCGGACAACAGGTGGGCTTCGTCCAGAATCAGCAGCAAGCCGTCACGCTGCGTGATGAGATTCCGCAGAGCCGTATTGAGTTCCAGGCGCAATTCCTGATCGGTCATCCCGCCGTACGGCTGGCCGAGTTCATACAAAATGGCCTGCAGCAGAGCCCGGCGCGTGGGGAATTGGCCGGTGCCCAGATAGACGGTGGTGAAGCGTTGGGCCGCTTCCGCCAGCAGGACCTGGGCGAGCAACGTCTTCCCGATCCCGGCCGTTCCGGTCAGGATGGCGATGCCTTGTCCGTTCTCGATGCAGCGGCTGACGGTCTGAAACAGCGGCGTCTGCGTCGGCGACAGGAAACAACATCCGGGATCCGGAGTTGCCGCAAACGGCCGCCGGTCCAACTGAAAATGGCCTTCATACATGGCTCACCACATCGCTTCTACGAATAAATGCTGACAAAACCTCTGCGTCAGTTCAGAACTGCTTGAAATACTGCAGTTCCGAACTTCCCACAACCGGTTTTGTCAGGGTTCTAATGATCGATCTCTACCCGGCTCGGTCCCACGCTGTACCCACAGGCGCGTACCGCCCACCCGGCAAACAAGCAGACTCGGCCCGGAGCGTTGGACGTACCAACATCCCGTCGCCAGAGGTGAGCCGCGAGTCACTCTGTATCGATCAGATGGAGGCTATTCATTCCTCCGGTTAATCGTGTCGTGGCGCGGTCAGACTTGAACGCAAGCGGGACAGCCGTTCCAAGGTCTCGCTTTCTTCGTAACCCATTAACATTTCAACGGTTAAAGGCGTTCTCGACAGGCAGGCTGGAGAAACTCTGCGGGGTATCCCGATTGTTCCAAAGTCGTTTTTTCTAACGATTCGGCAGACTTGGGACGACAGCCCATTTGGACTGCGGTGATTCATCACCGCTTTCCAATTGCAGGTTCAAAATGTCTAAATGCGTCCGGATCCGTAACGAAACGAACTTTGAATTCCTTTGTGTCCTTTGTGACCTTCTGTTCCAAATTTCTTTCTTTGAACAGAAGGTCACAAAGGACACGAAGAATTCCAAGACATTAAGATCATGTGTGTTTCATTGACGCTCGGTTCTCTGTCCGGAATAGGAAAGCGGCGATGAATCGCCGCAGTCCAAATGTGTTAACCGGCGTTTACACTTTCCATCTGAGTTATCAGTCGGGTAGTCGTGATCGAACTGCCCTCGGCCCCTGCCGCCACCGAATTCGCTGCAACACCGGCCACCTCGCCACTTCTTGCCAGTTAGATGTCCATTGGCACACGGTTTGTATTGCGTCGGGTGGGGGTCCGTGCGCACATTAGCTCGGAAGGGCGCCCGCGCGCTCCTCCCACGAGCCGAATTTCCCTCGAGATTTCTTCCAGGTAGTTGACCGATGATGCCACTTCGCCAGACCCCAGACGCTCGCAGGACAGCCCTGCCACGGCGCGGGGTGATCGTCGTGGAATTGATCCTGACGTTCCCTGTCCTGCTGGTCTTGTTGCTGGCGGTGATCGAGTTTTCCCTGATCATCATCAACGTGCAACAAGTTTCGCAGGCGGCACGGCTGGGAGCCAAGATTGCAGCAGAAACGCCGGGTCTGGGTAGCTTCACCGACCCGCCACTCACCAATACGACGGCGACTTCGATCCGGACGGCCGTGAACCGACAACTGTTCACCGCGGGTTTTGGCATGAACGCCGCCCGCGGGGTGACCCTGCGGCACACGGTCAGCGCGGGCTACAATGCCACCGATGGCTTGGCTGCGGACCCAATTCTGCCGACTATGCCCGCGAACGCCGTCCGAGTCACCGTTTCAGTCAACCTGGCAAATTTGACCCCTGACTTGCTCAGTAACTTCGGGTATAGCACCAGCAATCAAACCGTCGAACTGACCACCACTTATCCTTACGAGCAGTAGTCCGGCCCATGCATCGCGTCACTCCAACCGAATACGGCTGCCTTAACCGCACTCCGCGGCGCGGCATCGCCACGGTTTGGATTATTGCCTCGGTGCCGGCAATCTTCACGCTGCTGATTTTGCTGACGGATATCGGCACGGTCTGGCAGGCGCGGATGGAACTGGAAACGGCCGCCGAATCCGCCGCTTTAGCCGCCGTGAAAGAGTGGAAGGCCACCGGCGACATTCACCTCGCACGCACGGCCGCCCAGGATTTTGCGAAGGCCAATACGGTCCTCGGCTACCCCGTCATGCTGGCCAGCAACGGGGGGGGAGGTGGCGTGAATGAAAACTCGCTCTGCGACGGCGACATCCTGCTGGGAAATCTGACGAGCGCCGGAGTCTTCGAGTCGGGCGTGACCCCCAGTTCGACCAACTATTACGGATGCCGGGTGATCCACGCGCAAACGGTCCCCAGCCTGTGGAAGACCTTCGCCGGCGTGACCTTCGGACCCTACACAATCCACGCCGAAGCAGTCGCCCGCCTGCAATTCAACCCCGGCGGCACGCCGCAGTTGACGCGCCCGGTCAGTATCGTCTGCCCGTAGCGTTCGCCAATTCTCACGGCGGTCGGTATCTGTCTGTCTTTCATCAGTCCCATCCGTCCCATCCGTCCCATAAGTCCTATTTGTCCCATCAAATTCATGGGACTTATGGGACGGATGGGACCAATGGGATTTATGATTCGGCAAACGACGCTCAAATAAAAAATTCGACATCCAGAGCAACTTCCTGCAGGAAGATCTTCCCGACGCGCTTCCGCCTGAGTAAGCTGGACGCAGATCAGGCGTCGTTTGCCCTGCGCGGGGTAAATCGGCCACAGCGCCTCCAGATTGACCATTGCCAGATGCAACTGCATTTCACTGGTCAAGAATCATTCGATTCGACTCGGACATTTCTGTGAGGGGACAGCATGGCGGCTCATGTTTCAACCGGAAATCGGCAACGGCTGATCGCCGCGGCCCGCGAGGCAGCTCAGTCGGCTTACGCTCCCTATTCCCGATTCCGCGTTGGTGCGTCCGTGCTGGGTGAGCAGGGCATTCACATCGGCACCAATGTCGAGAATGCCAGCTTCGGCCTGACACTCTGCGCAGAACGGGCGGCTCTCGCTGCTGCCATGTCGAACGGCGACCGCCTCATCAGCGCGATCGCGATCGCCTGCATCGACGCCGGCGGCGACCAGGACTTGTCAGAACTCCTGCCGTGCGGAGCCTGCCGCCAGTGGATGGCCGAATTGTGCCGTGATGCAGAAATCATCATCTGCGGTGCCGAATCGGTGCATATCTTCTCGGTGGAAGAACTGCTGCCGATGCCGTTCCAACTGCTGACGGTCGTGCAGGGATAAAGGGTTTACGGCTTACGCCCCCGTGGCCGACCAGGCGAGCGTCCGGCGTAAGCCGGATGGTTTTTGACGACGTACTACCACCGCGCGAGTTGATCTAAACAATCAGACTCGCACCCGAGGCGACTCTCATCGGACTCGCGCAATGCGGATCGGTACTTCAACTGTTTAGATCAACCTGCATGGTAATTGAAGGTCGCTAAAAACCATCCGGCTTACGCCGGACGCTCGCCTGGGTTGCCTCGGGGTCATTGCTCCTGTACCTCGCAGAATGAGCGCACTATAATTCCGCCGACCATGTCGGCCGCGAGTGTATTGCCGGAGCTGGTGCCGATTTTCCGTCGGCAAACGGGGTTCTCGGAGGTTTTGGCGGCGTTGCACCGAGGTGCCGCCGCAACCATCGATGGAGCTTGGGGCTCAGCCTGCGCGCTGGCTTCGGCGGCCTTGGCCCAGGATGTCCCCGCCACGCTGGTCGTCGTGCTGCCGCGACTCAGCGAAATGGACGAGTTTGCCAGTGATCTGGCCGGGTTTCTGGGTGTCACTCCGCTGATCTTTCCCGTCTGGGAAGCTCTACCCCGCGAAACGGACGTGAAAGATACGGTCTTCGGCAGTCGTCTGCGAATCCTGCGGGCACTGCAGAAACCGGCGGGGAAAGGGAAGAAGGCGTCGTCCGTCAAAGTCATCGTCACCTGCCTGCCGGCTCTGCTGCAGCCGGTTCCAACCCGCGAGGAAATGGACGCCGCCACCCGGACGCTGCGGGTGGGCGAAACAATCGATCCCGATGATCTGTTGCGGTGGCTGATTTCCCAAGGTTGCGAACGTGTCCCCGCCATCCAATTTCCGGGGGAAGTCGCCATGCACGGCGGCATTCTGGATATCTTCCCCCCCGATGCCACCGATCCGTATCGGATGGAATTCTTCGGCGACGAAATCGAATCGATCCGCCGATTCAACGTGGAGACGCAAAAGAAACTCGAGGACTTGCCGCTGGCCGAGTTCACCTTTCTCACACCGAAGATCCATCCGACCGACGCCTCGCAATCGTGGCTCGGCGGCGGACACTTCGTCGACGCGATTCCGCCAGACTCGTGGATCGGGCTGGTGGAATTGAACGAGATGCTCGACGAGGGCCGGCACTATCTCGGTCGCCTCGATAATCCACGCGGGTTCTACTCGGTCGACGCGACGCTCAAACGTTGCACCGAGCGGCCGACGATTTCGATCGCGGCCATTGCGGGCGGCAGCTTTGAAGCGAAGTGCCATCTGCGGATCGAGTCCATCGAACGCTTTACCGGCGCCGGGGCCCAGGCGCTGCAGGAATTGGCCACAGTCATCGGTCACGAAGAACGGGTCTTGCTGGCGTGTCACAACGCGGGTGAGGTCGAACGACTTGCGGAACTCCTCGCGGAAACGCCAATACCGGAAAAGGCGACCAAGGCCGATAAAAACAACCCTCCCGCCGAACCACGCCCCAAGCTCACTTTGAGTGACCGCGTCACATTGTGCGTCGGTTATCTGGCGCGTGGCTTCCGGCTGGTGTCTGAGCGGATCATCGTCCTCAGCGATCACGAGCTCTTCAGCCGTCGCGACATCCGGCGGACATCGAAGAAACGGGCGGTCGAAAGCCGCGCGATTGATAGTTTTCTCGAGCTCAATGAAGGGGATCTGGTTGTTCACGTGACGCACGGGATTGCTCGGTATCGCGGCATGAAACTCATGCACAAGGACGAGCAGACCGAAGAGCATCTGTGCCTGGAATTCCGCGACAAGGTCCAGGTCTATGTGCCGGTCTCATTGATTCACCTCGTCCAAAAATATGTCGGCGGCGGGGCCAGCGGCGGGGTGCTGTTGTCGAAGCTGGGAGGCGGCAGTTGGGAGAAGAAAAAGCTCGCAGTTGCCGAAGCACTCCTCGATCTGGCCAGCGACATGTTGCAACTGCAGGCCGAACGGGAATCGAAACCGGGTACTGCCTGCCCGCCTGACAGTCACTGGCAGAATGAATTCGAAGCGGCGTTCCCCTATCAGGAAACCGACGACCAGATCCGGGCGATCGCCGACCTGAAGCGGGATATGGAACAACCGCGGCCGATGGACCGGCTGATCTGCGGCGACGTCGGTTATGGTAAGACCGAAGTCGCGATGCGGGCGGCCTTCAAAGCGCTGGACTTCGGCAAGCAAGTCGCCGTCCTTGTCCCGACCACCGTGCTCGCCGAGCAGCATTTTCGCAGCTTTAAAGAACGGATGGCCGAGTACCCTTTCACAATCGAGGTCCTGTCGCGCTTTCGCTCAACGAAGGAGACCAAGCAAGTTCTGGAAGGATTGCGCGGAGGGTCAGTCGATCTAGTCGTCGGGACACACCGACTCGTGCAGAAGGACATCGAATTCAAAGATCTCGGCCTGCTGATCATTGATGAGGAGCAGCGCTTCGGGGTTGATGTCAAAGAGCGTCTCAAACGGCTTAGGTTGCAGGTCGAAGTCCTCACGTTGAGTGCCACCCCCATTCCGCGTACACTGCATTTGTCGCTGCTGGGGATTCGCGATATCTCCAACCTGACGACTCCACCTCATGATCGCCTGGCGATTGAAACGCGGATCTGCCGGTTCGACGAGAGCCTGATTCGGCAGGCCATCGTGCGGGAACTCAACCGCGGCGGGCAGGTCTATTTCGTTCACAACCGTGTCTATGACATCGAGATGATCGCCAATCGGATCCAGCGCATCGTACCCGAAGCCAGCATCGGAATTGTCCACGGCCAGCTCTCCGAGGGACCTCTCGAAGAGACCATGTACAACTTCGTGCGCGGACATCTGGATGTGCTGGTCGCGACGACCATCATCGAAAGCGGTCTCGATATCCCACGGGCGAATACGATCTTTATCCACGAGGCCGAAAACTACGGCCTGGCAGACCTCCACCAGTTACGCGGCCGCGTCGGGCGCGACAAGCATCGGGCCTATTGCTACCTCTTACTGGAAGAAGGTCGCAGCCTGACCGACACGGCCGCCAAACGCCTGAAGGCGATCGAAGAATTCAGCGAACTGGGGGCCGGCTTCAAGATCGCCATGCGCGATCTCGAGATCCGCGGAGCCGGGAATATCCTGGGAACTGAGCAAAGTGGGCATATTGCGTCGATCGGTTACGAACTCTACTGCCAGTTGCTCGAGAACGCAGTCCGTCAGTTGAAGAAGGAGCCGATTCGTGAAGTGCGGCATGTCGCCATCGACCTGCCTATCTCTGCCTTTCTACCTGGTTCATTCATTCCCCCCGGACGCCACAAAATCGAGGTCTACCGCAGAATCTCCCAAATCTCGTCGGTCAGTGAACTGCACGACTTCATCGGTGAGTTGCGAGACCGTTTCGGGACCATTCCGCGGGAGGCCGAGCTGTTATTCGAGTTGAAGGAGTTGCAATTGCTGGCGCATGACTGGCAGATTGACGATATTCATCTTGAGGAAAAATTTGCGGTTTTTCGATACCGTCACGCGCGCCGGATCCGTGAGTTGGGATTTCTGCTGGGTGACCGCCTGAGAATCGTCGATCAGCGTCACGCCTACTACCTGTTGGACAACCCTTCTGCGCCCGCCGAAGAGACCTTATCGGTCCTGAAATCGCTGTTGCGGCAAAATGCCAGTTAACCCTATACTTACCCGTAAGTTCTGGCAAAAGTCGTTTGCCAGATCACCGATTCGACAAAGGATTGTCGGGACCTTTCAACCTGTCTTGTCAGTGCTCCGCATTGATACCACGGGACGTTGAACTTGGAATAACGTCTCGTGTCCTGCCCGCAGGTCTGAAACCAAGCGATAGTCTGCCAGTGCCGTTTCGGCCAATCAGCCAAGGAAGGCTGACCATGCGAATCCATTACACAATCATTGTCGTGGGGCTGTTGCTGTTCAGCGGCTGCCAGTCGACGACGCCTGCCAAGATCGATAATCCGGTCGTGGGACCGCCACCGCCACGCCTGCCCGCCGATCAAATTCGCGAACGACAACTCGCTTACGCCGGCCGTTCAGACGACACCCGCACCGCCCAGGCTGGAGATCCTGATCGAGTCGGTGTGGATGATGCCGATTCGGAAAAGGTTCGCGCCGGCCGCAAGCTCTCTCCGTCGGGTATTCAGCGTGTCTCGCTGGAAGAATCCCCCGATAAAGATCTGCCCCGCTTCGAAGACAGCATGGTCGTCGCATTCGTCAACGACCAGCCGGTTTTCGCCGGTGAAGTCCTGGCTCCTCTGCATATGGCGTTGGCGAAAGCCGAAGAGCAAATGCGGATTCAGGAAGGCAAGAAGTTCAAGCCCGAAATGGTCTATCGCCTGCGCGGCATGTTCATCAGACAGGCCCTGCCACGCATCATCGAAACCAAGATGCTGGCTTTGGCGGCCAAGTCCGAATTCAAGAAGAATCAACTGGAAGGCCTCAATAAGGCCATCGATAAGGACTGGGCCGAACATCTCCAGAAAATGATGGAGGGCAACAAGTGCAAGAGCATTGGCGAGCTTGAGACCCTGATGGCCGAGAAGGACTATGATCTCGCGGAACACGAAGCCGCGTACCGAGAGCAACAGTTTGCCCAGAACTACGTCGGCTTCAAAGCCCACTCCAAGTTCGAGCCGACGCGTCGGGAGATGATGACGTACTATGAAGAACACCTGAAAGACTATGAATTCCCCGCGCGAGTCCACTGGCAGCAACTGGTGATTTCCGACGAGGCCCACAAGGGAAAAGAAGGTGCCAAGCAGCACCTCGACAAGGCAGTGAAGGAGCTTCTGGAAGAGGCAGAATTCACCGCTGTCGTCAAGAAGTACGGCGATGGCCCCAAGGCCGCGAACGGCGGTATCTGGGACTGGACCATCAAGGGCAGCCTGCAGAACAAAGAGATCGAAAACGAACTCTTTACACTACCTGTCGGCGAGATGAGTGGCGTCATCCGCACGCCGACGGGATTCCAGATCGTGCAGGTTCTGGATCGCCAGGATGCAGGCCGCAAGACGTTTGAATCGCAACAAAAGGACATCGAAGACACGCTCAAAAATGAAGCCCGCACCATCCGCGCGAAGGAAGCCATCCACGAGATTCGTGAAGCGGCCGTCGTGAAGACCGTCTTCGATGCCGAAGAGCCTGAAGAAAAGGCAGCCAAAACCGCCGAAAAGATCAAACGGGTTTCAGCATTCGACGAGCAACCCCAGGCACCAGCCAAGAAGGGGGGAGCAGCTAAGTCCACTGCCGCGAAATCGACCGTCTCCCAGGCTGGGGCAACAGACGAGCCGCCCAAAGAGAGCTTCTGGAAATCAATCTTCCGTCAAAAACCGGCAGTCGCCGATGACAACGGCGAAATGAACAACATTTCGGATTGATCATTGCCAGCAATTTCATAAGTTCCATCTGTCTCATTAGTCCCATTGGTCCCATGTATTTGATGGGACGGATGGGACTTATAGGACCTATGGGACTCATGGGATCAGAACACGGGTGGCATTGATCCACACTCTCACAGCGCAGGCCCAAACCAGCGTTCCATCACATGGTACCCTGGTTCGGCCAGCCCGAGTTGTCGGTAGGTCCGCTGGGCACGTTCGTTCTGATCTTCAACGTACAGGCGAACTCCCAGCACGCGCTCTTCAACCGCCAGCGCCACCAGGTGCTCATAGAGCCGCTTGAAAACTCCCTGCTGACGGAACTCGGGAGCGACATAGACACTCTGGAGCCACCAGATCTGGCCGTTGCGCCAGTCGCTCCATTCCCAAGTGTGCATGAGCTGCCCAATGACCCGCCCATCAAGTTCCGCAACGAAGTAGCGCCCCTTGGTCGGATCATTCAGCACCGCTTGCACGCCCGGCTCAATCTTGGCTGGATCCAGCCGCTTCTCCTCGGACTCCCACGCCAGGCGGCAATTGTAGTCAGCAATAACCGACCAATCGCCATGACGAGCAGCACGGATAATAATCTCGGACATTGCAGATCATCCAATTCAGAAACTGCACCGATTACAGAGCGAAGACGAACAGGTTTTTTTGGAACACTGATCTTCACTAATAAACACTAATAAGAAGGAGGAGAAGAACGTATCGAGATTGCGATCTAAAGTGTTCTGAATTAGTGTTGATTAGCGTAGATTAGTGTTCCAAATCTTTTTTGAATTCGTGTCAATCGCACGATCTCTAATCAAACAAATAACTCACCGACTCGTTCTTATGAATGCGTTTAATCGCTTCACCCAGCAACGGGGCCAGACTGACCACGCGAATGTTCGGCAGCATTTGTTGTGGCGAGAGCGGAATGCTGTTGGAGACGACAATCTCCTTGATCGGGGCCGCGCCCAGATTCTCAACGGCTTTCCCGCACAGGACTGGATGCGTGGCGCAGACATAGATCTCGGCCGCGCCGAATTGCTGGACGACATTGACCGCGCCCGTGATCGACCCCCCCGTTGTGATCATGTCGTCAAATAACAAGGCGATGCGACCGTCAATCGGCCCACCGATCAGATGGGCCTGTTTCGTTTGAGTGGCACTGAAACGCCGCTTATCAACGATCGCCAGTTCGCCTCCCAGATGCTGCAGATGCTGGAGCGTCCGTTTGATACTGCCCTCATCGGGGCTGACAATCACCAATTTATCTGCCGGCAGATTGAGCTTCTTGAAGTAGTCATCCAGCACGGGTGCCGAGTACAGGTGGTCGACCGGCACATCGAAAAAACCTTGAATCTGAGCGGCATGCAAATCGACCGTCAGGACGCGGTCGGCCCCGGCATTAACAATCAGGTTGGCGGTCAGCTTGGCCGTGATGGGCACACGCCCCGAATCCTTGCGGTCCTGCCGAGCGTACCCGAAATAGGGGATGACGGCCGTGATCCGTGCGGCGCTCGCGCGCTTGCACGCGTCGATCATGATCAGCAGTTCCATCAGATTTTCATTGACCGGCGGGCACGTCGGCTGGATCAGGAACACATCGCAGCCGCGAATGTTCTGATTGATTTTCACGCCGATCTCACCGTCGGGGAAATTCCAGATCTCAATGGCCCCAAGGCTCAATCCCAGGTAGTCACCAATTTCGTTGGCCAGTTTGGGATGAGCGCGACCGCTAATCAGGGTCAAGTGGTCGTACATGGGCAGTTTCCGGGGAACTCAGCGAACAGGGAAGACATGTCGGACACGACAGCAACTCCCTATTGTGAGAACCCCCGCCAAACTGGCAATAGACCGCAGCAAACTTTATGGGTGCCTTCTTTCGTGGGACGGGTCTCCAGGCCCGTCCGTGAGAAGATCATTTCCCGAAAAGCCCTCGACCAATCAATAAACTCTTGGATTGGGTGCCACTGGCTATGCCAGTGCTGGTGGTCATTCGGGCCTCGATCCGGCAATGCACTGGCATAGCCAGTGGCACCCGATTTCCTGGGTTTGATGTGGAAATAGACCGTATTGATTGATGCGAGTCGGCCGCTGCGCGAAGTTCGCTCGGTTGGACTCTTTTTCAATTCGATTGTTACGGGCCTCAGACGGGTCAGAGACCCGTCCCACGTTACGTCCCGCGTGTCACTGCACCACAGTGAAGGGCTTCACGGTCGCTCCGTCGGCCACGACTGCCGTTCCTTCAATGACTGCGTGCGGGCCAATCTGGCAATTCGATCCGATGCGGGCTGCCCCTGAAATCGTCGTAAACGGATGGATGACCGTATCAGCGCCGATGATCGCGCGGGGGTCAATCAGCGTCTGTTCCGGACAGACAATCGTCACGCCCTCGGCCATATAGCGGGCCAGCGCCACGCGCTGCATGTGCTGAGTTACCTCGGCCAGTTGCTGGCGGGTGTTGACTCCCAGTGCCTCAGAAATATCCAACCGCGGGCTGGCAATCACCGTGGCTCCCTGCGATTTGAGGATCCCACAGCAATCGGTGAGATAGTATTCGCCCTGCTTGTTGTTTGGCTGGAGTTGATCGAGCGCCCTTAGCAGCGATTGGCAGTCGAAGACGTAACATCCGACGTTGATTTCCGTGATTTTTCGTTCTTCAGGCGTCGCGTCCTTCTCTTCGACGATCTTTTGAAAAACTCCTGCCGCATCGCGCACGATGCGGCCGAGCCCGAAGTTGTTGGCCGTGTTGGCGGTCCCGATCACACACGCCGCGTGTTGCTGTTGATAATCATCCAGCAAACCCGCGAACGAACTGCTGCGCATCAGCGGAGCATCCCCGGTCAGAATCATCACGGCTCCATCATGCGAACGGAGCGCATCGCGGCACATCATGACGGCATGGCCGGTCCCTTTTTGCTCTGCCTGCAGCGCGAATTCGACATCGGACTGGCCCGACAGGGCAGCTCGGACCTGATCGGCAGCGTGTCCGACAATCGCGACGATGCGTCCGACGCCGGCCTCACGAGCCGCATCCAGGACATAGTCGATCATCGGCCGACCACAAACCGGATGCAACACCTTCGGCACCGCGGATTTCATCCGGGTACTCTTGCCAGCGGCCAGAACGAGGGCGACGGGGGCTGTCATGCGCGATCTCTTCTCTAGGACATCATTAGCCGGCACGCGCTAGCGTCCGGTTCGTGTGTGATATTGCTCAGCGTTGTTGTTCATCGAACCGGGGGCTAACGCCCTGCGGCTGATTTGTCGAACCACTGATTGGGTGCAACTTACTACTTCCGCGGCGTTCTCGACAACGGCGAATTAAAAACTCGGACCGCTGACGGACTGGTGGAGGTTCGGCCTGTTTCGGAATTGATGGTCGTCTCGCGCTGCGGAGGGGGCGTGGGCCTCGACGGAGCCGTGCCGCGGACCAGGGTCGCGTTGCTGGCGTCTGACGTGCGCTGCATTTGCGGTGGGACTTCCGAAATGATCTGGGCCGGCTGAGATCCAAACGGACGCCGCTTGGTCGGCTTCAGCACGAGTGACGGCGGGACATCCTCCTGGAAGAACAGGTATGGAGACAGCGTTCGCGCCAATCCCGGTTGACTGTAGAACCACGGCCAGACGTGCCGAGCCCCCAGAATCGGTGACACTTCCACATCGCGGACCTTCGTATAATTGGCACCCAGCAACTGCTGATCGCGCGCATTGAATCCGACTCGGCCGAGCGACTCGCGGCTGAGCGGGACTTGCAATAAATACAACCGCAGGGCGAAATCATTGCGATTTCTCAAGTTCACGAAGCTTTCGACGTTGTCGAGAGCATGCTCGTAGCGCTCACCTGGATCCAGCCAATTGTGATCGAGAGCCGCGGCAGCCGTCATGGCTCGCATGCGGGGCCAGGGTGTCGCACGTTGCTCAAGTCGATAGCCGTAGGCGTCACCCCCACCGGCCAGATGCAAGGCCGAAGCGACCAGCCGCGCCCCGTGGCTATGTCCAATCATGCTGACCGATGTCTCTGACGGCATTTTCGACAGGACGCGAGCCAGATAGAAACCGTTATAGGCGCTACGCCGTCCCAGCAGAGTGAAATCGACCGGGGCAACCAGCAACAAGGGGCGTTCGCTCGGCCACGTCAGGAGGACCAGCCGAAACGGTGTGTTCGGTTGAGACTTCTTCAACCATTCATAGGTCTGGTGGCCGTCGGTCAGCATCTGATCCCAACCGACGAGACTGCCGTGAACCAAAATGCAAACCGGGACATCGGGACGGAGTGTCGAGTAAAAATCGGCGGGATTCCGCAGACCACCTTTGCCGGTGGGACCAAAGTAATAGTACTGAGTGTTTTGATCGGCAGTGCAGGGGCTGCCCGCCTGGGGACAGTTGCGTGAGCTGATCACCCAGTAGTCGGGCGGCATCGTGGCCTTGTTGCTGGGGCCCGAATTCGGTTCCGTCGCGTAATCCCAGACAGGATCGTAGAACTCGGGTGCTCCGCCGGGTGGAACAGGTTGACCGGGGACGTTGGGTCGCGGAGGATATTCAGACGGTTCGGGGAGTTGCGGTCCGACCTTCGGCACCGTGATGAACGGGCCATCGGCGTCGACACTTTGCTCATTTCCGACCGGGTCGATCAGAATCGGTCCCAGCGTCGCAGGGGAATCTGAGTCCTGTGCGAAGGCTGGAACGCAAAGAGCGCACCAGACCACCCAGCATGTCCAGATTCTGCGACTGGCTCGGCAAGTTTCGGCTTGTCGTGCGGTGGTGAGCATGAAGTGTGGCGGTACATCGCGCAAGAGGAAAACTCGGGTCAGAAGGTCCGTGAACTGATCTTCACGAACGACGGAGGTAGCCTACCCTATAAAACGAGGCCCGATTTTCTGCCGATGTGGTGAAACAACAACAACTGCCAATGACTTGCCGCCAGCAACGATTGTCAGGAAATCAACGGACACGCCGAAGCTGTCGGTTGTGCCGAAGTTTCCTTAACATTCCTTCATCGGTTCACTCGTCGTAAATACTTGACAGCCCGAGCGTTGCAGGCAGCAAAGTCGACCCAGACTACACCACCGCCGTGATATTCGCACTCGCCGGAATCGGCGTGATCGATTAGCTTAAGACCTTAAGCTTTGATGCAACTTCGCAACCTAGAAGAGACTCTTTAAAATGGGCCTATTGGCAGGGACCGTGTTTGACCGTCCCCCGCGCTGTGAACGCTGTGACCGGCTGGAGACGGAATGCACGTGTCCGCCACTCGCTCCGCCGAGCACCTTGATTCCCCCCAAACAGCAAACCGCGCGCCTCTCCACGGAGAAGCGGAAGAAGGGAAAGCTGGTGACCGTCGTCCGCGGATTGTCGGCGGCCGGGAATGATTTGCCCGCGTTACTCACGAAGCTGAAGACGTCCATTGGAGCCGGAGGGACGCTTGAAGGCGAAGAGCTCGAAATCCAGGGCACGCATCTGGAACGCGTTCGCCAGTTGCTGGAGGAGATCGGCTACAAGGTGAAGGGATAGACAATCACAAGTTGAAACCGGCGATGCTTGCAATACCCCAACGAGGTCATGTCAAATAGCATCAACGTTTTTTGTTTTCGCTCCCCTCGCCCTGGTACTCCGGGGAGAGGGGCTGG
>JAKFVC010000122.1 GCA_021732415.1 Planctomycetaceae bacterium | reverse complement strand
GGCCCCTCTCCCCGGATTACCAGGGCGAGGGGAGAGAGGAATCCATATTTATTGCGATTGGCGAACACTACTCGTCGTCCATCAACTTCGAAGAATTACTTCACACCCTCGGGCGCGGTCGTCTCCGTCTTAGCAACGTCCTTCTTCGGAGACGTCACCTTGGGCGGAATCTTGAATTCGTTTTCTCCCTTCAAGAGGCCAAACGTCTTTAACAACTGCAGACTAGGCAAGGCTTGTTCCATCGCGGTGCCTCCATTCGGTTGCAGGGCATCGGGGGACAGGATCACGGTGTCCGGAACCTTCAAATTCCGCAAGGCCAGCGTGACGGCTTCCATTTCCTCGACCTGAATCATACCGAGCCCCTTGTCGCGATCCGAGATGGCTCCGGCGATCTCAATCTGCTGCTCGCGAGCTTTGGCGGCGATCTCTGCGGCCAGCTTGTCATTCTCTGCGATCTGGGCTTTGAGATCTGCAATCTTCTCTAGTGTTTCCTGCAGCTTCTTCTGCACTTCGGCCACGAGCGCTTTGGTCTCGGCTTCGACTCGCAAAGTCTCCTTAATCGTGAGTTCCTTTTCCTGAGTGGCTTCGGCCTGAATTCGTTTCTCGGCTCGATCTTTCTCTGCCATCCATTGCTCTTCCGCAATTTCCCGCTCGCCCTCGGCAACTCGTTTGAACCGCTCCTGCACGTTCTGAATGGTGGCAGCCTTGGATTGCTCGGCTTGGAGATACAGTTGCTTCTTGGCACTAAACTTTTTCACCGTCTCGGTGTCATAATCGGTGTCCAGAATCGAAAACTGCAGCACTTCCATCCCGTACTGATCCAAGGCCGATGGCGAGGCGATGATCGGCTGACCTGTTTTCACGTCACGGACGATTTCGGCGGCCATCACCGTTTCTGAGGCCGATATGGAATGCTCCTCAAGGATGCTACCAACCATCGGACGCGCGACGTCCTTCTTGGTGGCGAGCGAAGACTTGATTCCCTCGCGACCGACGGGACTGTCATTGCCCTTCTTCATCGCTTCCAGCATGGAGGAGACACCCGTATTCGTCTTAATGACGACTGGCTTCATCGCGAACATGCCATCCCGCAATTGAGAATTGACCTCGTGCCAGAATTCTCCCTTACGGGCACTCTGGTTTTCCGTGGAGCTCATGATGGGGCCCGTTTGCTGGATCACGTTACGGACGGATGAGCGGACAGCGTTCTTCGCATTGGCGATATTTCCCGTGAACTGCCGATGAAACTCGCGCTGCTTCTGCACCATCTTGGCCATCAGTTCGGCGTTGTCTTCTTCCTCTTCCGTGGGGCAGGGCGTAGTGATCCGCACGACCCATGAAATATCCGCCGTACCGCCGTCATTGAACCAGGCTTTCACCGAATCATCGCCGGGCGATTCCGGGCGCGAGTCTTTGGTTCCATAGACACTAATCATCCGCGGGTACGTCGTCACTCTGGCAAAGTAGGTCGGGTACCAACCCGGTTTGTTACGGATCGAGACCTGCCCATTCGGATATTGCAGGACTTGCCAGTGATCCGCCTGGTTCTTGGCGAACATCGTATAGAGCAGAACGAAGAGAAATGTCACACCGAATCCGGATACGACAATACTGCGACTTACTAAATGTTTTTTCATGGGAACACATGCCTATTTGAATCATGTAGGTCAGGCTATACCTGACAGATTGATCAATGCTATGGGAATCGACGCTAAAGTTAGAAAGTGATACGACACGATCGTCAGGCACAGCCTGACCTACGGTTTCACGGCCTTCGCACTTTCGGGTCCATCCTTCTTTAACTGTTGCAGCATGATGAGGTTCATGAGCGTTTCTGTCGTGGATGACGCACTCCCACCTTGGCCCCCCTTGTTCTCACCCAGGATGACCGTCTTCGGGGAAGGGATCTCGGCAATCGATTTCGCGATGGCCGTATTACGCTGCTTGCGCATTTCGGCCATCAGCTTTTCTCGCTCAGAAAGGGCGCCACCCTGATCGAGTTTGGCTCGCGTGGCCTCACTCAAGGAGATCAGCGCCTTGGCATCTGCTTCCGCGATCTTGATGGCGATCGCCGATATTTCGAGCTCCGTGGTGACCTGTTTGAGATGCTCGCCGGCCACTCCGACTGCTTGTTCCGCGATGGTGACCTGTTCCTGCTGATTGATCCCTTTCACATCGAGATCTTTCTGAGCACTCACGAGGATTCCCTTCTTCGTCTTTTGCTGCTCCGCCTCCACATTGGCCACCGCCAGTCGACCCTTCTCAATCACTTCCTGCAACTTCTGATGTTCCTTCTCCACGCCTGCCTTGGCTTCTTCCGCCAACTGATAGGAATTTCGCTTCGCATTGATCTGAGATTCAGTATCCGGGTCATAAACAGTGTCGGTCTGGTTGTACTGCACGACCGTGATTCCATACTCAGTCAGCGGCGAGGTCGCGGCCAGGACCGGTTGACCATTGGCTTCGCGTTTGATGCGCGTGATGTACTGCGTATCTTGCTCATCACCAAAACCCACGACCTTCTCGTTGCGTTCTACCTTTTGCTTTACACGCTCCATCGTGTAGAGTCCCTTGCTCAACTGGTCCGAGACGACCTGATAGAACTCGGCCTTCCGTTGCGATTGATGCTCTGAACCGGACATCAGCGGGCCGGTGTTTTTCAAGCAGTTAATCAGGTGATGCCCAATGGCCTCGCGGATGGCGACTTCGCCCCCTTCACCAAAATGGCGGTGGAGTGCGATCCGCTTCTCTCTGGTCACTGGCATCTGGAACTTCAGATGATTGGACATGAAACCCCAACCGCCGTCATTAAAGGTAACTCGGACGGACGTATCTGTACCTCGTGACTTGCTCTTGGAGGCCTCATCCCCCGTTTTCGCGAGATAGGCGTCGACATAGCGCGGATAGGTAAAGACATTCCCAAATGCCTGGATGTGAAATCCAGTCGTGTCGATCACGGCAATCTCCCCGTTGGGATATTCGATGATCTGGTAGTGTTCTTCATTGTTCCATTGCACCAGTAGCGGCGCACTACAGGCAATGATCAAGGTCCCCAGTGTCGCCGCCAGATAGGGGAGGAATTTGTGAACTGTCTCTGCAAAAGTTCTCTGTTCCGGATCTGCTTCGCGAAGTTCCATGTTGTGCTCCACTTTCGGTCATTAGACCAAGATTGACTCGGCGTCGTCGGGCACGATCTGTTTGATCCCGATCTGCGAGAGGCCACGCGGGCGTGGTTGTCTCAAGAATTAGATTTTGAATGGCAAGCGAGACATCCATTCGATCATGCGAGTGTGGACCACGAATCACACAAATGACACGAATCGAAACGCTGAAAATGGGAAGCGAATGAGCAACGGAGTGCCTCAAAACTTCGTGTCATTCGAGTAATTCGTGGTTAAAAATGTCCCCTCGCTCGCTCCATACACGATCATCCACGAGTTCCCGGTTTTGATACTTGGGCTTAGTTTAGAACGAACGATTGGCAGTTTGAGAATCAATCACCTCGCCCGGCTGTGATGTCCCGAGGGCCAGCTCGATTCTGCGACGCATGGCGTCGTCCAGATCGCCAGTACTCAGGTGATCTTCCAGCCGCGCTTTTGCGACTTCATAGGCCAATAAGGCGCTTTCCGGCGTGTCATCGCCCAGCGCTTGTGAGACAAACTTCTGGATCGTGGTGCTCCGTCGAAAATGGTGCACCAGCATGACCCAAATCATCAAGATCAACAGCACCACTAGGGCCATCAAATGTGGAGGCATCAAGCGGAACACAATCAGTCTCCCTTCGAACACAAGCCTCACTCATTGCGCATGATAACGCAGGCTGCGCCGAGAGAGTTCACGAAGAAATGAGATTTTCAGACAGGTATTTTGACGCCGACCATTTGCCAGCGGAAACGCATTCCCGACTGGCAATCCGACACCCTGCATCGCCGCAACCAATTACGTGAAAGCATGTTACAGCCAACACAAGCCCCATCGCAACGACCATCTGCCGCCAGCCCACGACAGGGCAGACCGACTATATCATGTAGTGGGAGACGAGTTCCGGTAGATTTCCGGCCCCCCAATGCAGTCGGTGAACTCCCGCGGAATCGGGCATTCAAGTCCGCGACCTCAAAGTCGAAGAGGACGATTCGCCTCGCTCGAACGCCCACTCAACGGCAGACAAACTCACCGGCGGCGACATCGGAGGCACGGGCTCCCGAGCGGTTTCGATTGCCGCGAACTCACTGGCCTGAAATGTGCAGATGTAGGTTCAGACAGAGCATTTGCGAGGCCCCGGGAACGCCGCCTGATCTCGGGGCAACCAAATTGCTCGGTCGCGATTCACAAGACCCACGCCATTTAATGGAACTTGCCGAATTCGTGGCACTTTCTCGCTGAGGTTCAATACTGATAATTCAAAGGAGTTTGCGATGTTGAACAGCCTGAACTTTATGGTTGGTGGACTTCAAGTGATTTCGGGGTTCGTCCTGGTTGCCGGTTCGATCGACACGAGCGGATCGGTCAATTGCTTACTGAGCGGTTCCCTGGCCCTGGCTCCTGCTGCCTGGTCGATCGCGCGCCATTTCGTTGCCGACAATTGATCGCACAAGGAGTTGCTCGATGAAGAACTTCGTGGGATTAACAATCACGATGATCGTGGCGTTCGCCGGTTGCTCCACTCAACACTCCTTGTGGAGACTACGACCCGCATCTAAATTCTAGGGCCGAAGTCCCTTGAGTGAAGTTGCGACAGCGGTATTGATTGCGGAAACATTTTGGATGTTGACCTACTTAGAATCCGGCGGTCGCAAGGTGCCGTCCGCCAGCTTGGCACGCCATACCTGCCGGCTCGCGGGATCGAAGCCGTCATAGGCTCGGCGAACGACCGTTTCCAATCCGCCGTGCGCTTTCAGGAATTCACCCAGTTCTCGCCACTCGGACTGAAACTCGGATTCCTGTGTCGAAACGGCCGAATAGCGCTGCACATGGTCGCGGACGATCTCCTGCAACTTGTCGGCCAGCGGCATCACTTCCCAGCGCAATTCTGCGAATCAAGGTGTGACGTGTTTCGGGAAACGACTCTACGTGACGGTGTAGGTGTAGTGCAGAGTTCGCCTTATCGAGAGGTCTGATTCCAGTGTGGTGTTGAAATCAGCGATCGGCTCGTCGACGTGATGGAGTGTCACCTTGGTGATCTTGCGATCGTTCCCGTGCTCACGACGCATCTGCCGGATCACGTATTCGCAGAGACACCAGCGGACATACTCGAACTCGCCTTCGCGGCAGTTTTCGCCCATCTTGCGAAATCGTTCGTGGCGAAATCGCTGGAGACGCGACATTCCTGAATGAAAATCGGGCTTCCACACCACGACCTCGCCGTCTTCGAAGTGAACTTCCAGTTCCACACTGCGTGTCACCGAAAACAAGGTGGGTGCGAACATCGACCAAGAATGCCACAGTCCCCAATATTTCACCGCCGGCCGGATCAGTGCGACCAGCGGTTTCAATACAGTATTGTCGGGGGCGTTCCAGATGTAGGCGTAGAACACATATAGGGCGATGAACGTATTGACGACAATGTAAGAGACATTGCCCTCCAAGACCACGGCCTGCTGATGCTGCGGATTCCCTGCCAGCTGCTCCGCGATCCACAACGTGAATTGAGGGTCGACAAACAACAACAGGCAGATCATCATCAACCAGCTAAAGAGCTGCAGATTCAGTGTAATCTCCATGCCGAGGTGCAGCAGCAGGCCGATCACAATCAATGCCGGCCGCAGTTCGCGAATCCAGATGAGCACCGCAAAAGACCATTCGACAATCAGCGTGAAATAGGTCGCGATGGCAATGCCTCCGCGACTTTGCAGCCACTGGGGGATCGTCCACATCTGGTAATTCTTATTACTGATCGCATAGAGTACGGCCGTCCCATTCCGCCAGGCCGGCCCCTGCATCTTGAAAGCCACGGCCCGGAAGTACAACAAGGCCAGTTGGATCTGCATTAATCGCGTGCACCACGGCGGGGCCGAGATCCAGAGTGACTCGAACACGCCCCGTCCAGCCAGCCAGGCATCCACTGACAATCCGGCCCCAGCATAAGAAAAGCACATCAGAAACAGCACAATCCGCAGTAGCGAATCACCGCCGCTCATAAAGCAGATACTCCGGTGATGCAACGACACAGCCAGAATCCACGCCGCGGCGAAACAGTAAGGTGCGCCTACTCCCAGTGCCATCAGAAAACCGGACAGGAAATACAACGCCATCACGGCGTCCACACTGCCCTGTGTTTCCGGCAGCAGATTGAACAAGGTAAAGCGCGACCGGCCATAGATCTTGTTGAACGCTGCAACAGACAGCACACCATCCGGAGCGATGAAGACCTTACGGAACTGCCAGTGTATCCATCCGTCCATCATTATCAGTAGGCCTAACAGAATGCGAACCACGCACAGCGTCGCGACGGGCTCGGGGCTGAAAAAGAACGCATTCCAGACTTGGACGTACTGCGACCATGAAAACATGCGACAATTTCTAATTCCTCAAAGGCCAACGCAGGATCTGCGGTTCCATCTTCAGTCAGGCAACAGAACCATAAACGGTGGCGCTTCTGTTTGGGCGCCGCGTGGATCGGCCACGACGAATTCTTTAATATTTCGCCCCGCCAACCGGGGAGGCCAAATGAAGCTCCCACCCTGAGAAATAAATGATAACGAACAATCCCTTTCGTTCAACTCTCCATCGTCGTCATACAAACGATCGCCTCGACTGACGAATTTGAAATGGACGTTCGCATACCCTTCTCGAAATGGCCCCGCCATACTAAACACGGGGGGAATCATCCATGAGCCAGTTCGATCGATGTATCCCCATCTCTCACGCCCTTCATGGTCATCACCCTTGGGCGGAAAATCTGTGCCGTTATTCCATACACACACCGCGGCCAAGCCCTCTGAAAAGCAATCCGCCCCAACGAATTCCGGTCGCGGCTCGATTTGATATTCTCCTAGTTGATTGATGTAGCCCCAGCCAGGTGTCCCCTGATTTTCGTAAGGCGATACTGGTGCCAACCTCTCTTGAAACGAATAGGCGTATCGATAAATCGCGGGTAACTGCACAGCTCCAGTCTTGTTCACAAAACCAAAATGCGCCCCGGATCCGCTGTCGAACAGCGCCAGACCGTCGTGGAAGCCCTGGACTATATTGTAGATCTCAGCGTTGCTGGTGATATGAAATGCAATCGTGCCGTCCTCGCGAACTCCAGTGAAGGTTGAAAGCCTACTCGTCGATTCCGCAACAGTAGCGATCGACATACCGTCCGTAAATCTTCCCGGTTGACATGCAACATCGAGTTCTATTGAAACATCAGTAGCGATGTTGTTTAGCAGGACATGTGACTTGGTACGTTTCTCAATCCATCCATCGCGATATCGCCAACCATCCTCTTTCGCGATAGGACCGAGGATCCAAGCACCGGTGCGGTCGATGAGCCCAACAGTTCCTTCCTTCGGTTGAACGAGTGCAAACCCACGGTCGAACGTCATCCCCGGTTGGGGCCATTGAAATGGTCCGATAGCCATCGCTCCGCTTCGATCTAAATAACCAAAGCCGCCAACCACCGCCCCACGGACTGACGCGAGTCCTTCTTTGAAAGGTAATTCTAAGTTCGAATCCCATTCGATACAGAGATGTCCGGTGCAATCGATGTAGCCCGAATTCACAATAGGCGCAGTTCCTTCGCTGAAGTAGGGACGCGCCAGATTGCTCTCGGCAGGGGCACTTGAAGAAAACATGAACAGCTTTCAAAGGTGAAGGACGAATGTTACAGATCTCGTAGCAACGACCTCGCATAATGCAATGAAGCCCCTACTTGAACCGGTACTCAATAAGAACTCATAAAGCCAGATAATCAAAAGCGAATGATCGCAAACTCTTCGCCTGTTTTATTGAGGAAACCCATTAACGATTGTGGAATCACTGTTTCCATTGGCACGGCAAGTGCAAACGTCTTCGGTGGCACCGAATGGTTTGCCCAAGCCTTCGTTGTCGCCAACTGCAACAAATAATGGCTAGCACGGGTTTCAAAACCTACCAAGTAGAGTGAACATTGTGAATCGTTGTTTATTACAGCTTTCGCATGACGATCATCGCGCAGGCGAGCTGCACGAAGCCGAGGAAGTTTGTGGCGATATGCTCATAGCGTACGACCAGACGGCGGAAGTTCTGGATCCAGCTATTGAGTCGCTCGATCTTATATCGCTTGCGGTAGCGACGCAGCCGACGGCCATCCTGAGTGGCTGGCTTGACTCGATTCTTGCGATGCGGGCAGATCAGCTCTATTCCGCGTTCCCGCAAGCGCTCTCGCAAGGGATCACTGTCGGCAGCCATGTCGTAGATCAATCGTTGCGGAGTCTTCGGCAGCGGTTGCTCATCCAGCAGCGATTCAATCAGAGTGACTTCAGCGGGACTGCCGCTGTGGATTTCTGCCGCAAGTGGGATTCCCTCAGCTTCGGAGAGGACCATGATCTTGGTTCCTTTTCCGCACTTGGTTTTTCCCAAGCAGGCGCCCCCCTTTTTGCGCGGGCGAATGTTCCATCCGCCAACGCTGCGGTCCAATCGATTTGCCGCAGGTCGTCTAAACGCTGCAACAGCCGGATCCACATCTCGGCAAACAGTCCCGATTCGGCCCAGCATTGCAGGCGACGCCAGCAGGTGGCTGGCGAAGGAAAACATTTTGGTAAATTTTTCCATCGTGCTCCACTGCGAAGGATCCACAAGATCCCTTACTCACCGTGACTTCGACATCATATTCTCCATCGGGGACGGCAGTGGCCGCTCCGCTTGCAATTGTCCCGAAGATTGCCCCGGTTGTGGCATTGATGGTCAGCCCGCCAGGCAGGCCGGCGGCACTGAATGTCAACGGGTAGCCGGCAGGATCGGTGGCACTAACTGCGAGATTAACGGTTTGTTGCTCGGAACTGGACTGATCCGCTGGAGTCGTGATCTCTGGCGCGGCGGTGGTGATCGTCCAGGTGAATGTGTCAGAATCGGTCAGTCCCCATTCGTTCTCCACGGTCGCCGTCACCGTGTAAGGCCCGTGAGCTGCAGCCTGTTTGCGAATCTGCCCCGAGATTTTCCCTGTCGCGCTATTGATCGTCAGACCGCCGGGTAATCCGGTCACACGGTACGTCAAGTCGTAACCGGCAGGATCAGTACCATTCAGGAAGAAGCTGACCTGGTCTTGTTCAACATTCGTCTTGTCGCCTACGGTGATATCCGGCTTGAGAGCGTCGACAGTCCAGTGGAACGATTTCGAAGCGCTGGCCTGGTGCTCGTTGGTCGCCGTGACGGTGACCGTGTAAATGCTGTCGGGTCTGGTCCCGTAATCAATCTTACCCGATATTTCCCCCGTCGACTGGTCGATATCCAGGCCGTCGGGCAAACCACTTACAACATAAGTCAACGCATAGCCGGCAGGATCTGTTGCTGCCGCGGCGACGTTGACATCGGACTGCTCGGGATCGTCTTGATCAGCCAGTTCGGGAAACACGGGGGTAGCGGCCGTCGTGGTCCAATCGAACGACTTACTAGCCGTTCCGCCATGCTGATTGTCGACGGTGACGGTCACGTGGTAAGGCTGGCCGAGTGTGGTGCGATAGGCAATTGTGCCGGATATCGCGCCACTGGTCGTATTGATGCTCAGCCCCGGGGGCAGGCCGGCCGCAGTATAGATTAGGGCATACTGAGCCGGATCATGGGCATAATCTGCGATCGAGAACGTGGATACGACAGTGCCTTCATCACCGTAGCGGCTGTTAATGGAATCAAGCGTGGGGGGCAAGGCTTGAATTGTCCAGTTAAAGCTGGCCGACGCACTTTTGTTGAAAGTGTTTGTGACTGTTACAGACACCACATAGGGATCATGGGTCATCGTCCGGTAATCGACTGTGCCGTGGATCTCCCCGGTCATGGAATCGATGTGTAACCCACCGGGCAAACCAGCGGCGCTAAATGTCAGCCCGTATCCCGCGGGATCAGTGGCCACCACGGCCAGGGTGACGCCATCATGTTCGTGGTTGGTCTGACCGGCAGGAGCTGTGATGTTCGGCGGAAGCGCTGTCACAGTCCAGGTAAAACTCTTCGAGTCACTCAGTCCTTGCGAATTTGTTGCCGTCACACTCACCGTGTAAGGTCCGGAGGCCGTCGTGCCGTAGGCAATCGTGCCCGAAATGACACCAGTCGTCGAACTGATACCGAGACCACTTGGAAGACCGCTGGCGCTGTAAGTTAATGAATAGCCGCCAGGATCTGTGGCGCTGACCGCGACAGAAACGGTCGAGTGCTCCGGATTGGCTTGATTTCCAGGAGCGGTTACACTCGGTGGTTGGACTCCTTGCACGACGTTTAACATGACCGTAGCCGTGCCGCTGGAAGCAATGCCGTCGGATGCAGAGAAACTGAACATGTCCATACCGACGTAGCCGCTTTGTGCGGTATAGGTGAAGGATCCGTTCTGGTTCAGCGATAATGTGCCGTGCATGGGCCCCATGAACAAGGTTGCGGTCAACGCATCGCCGTCAGCATCACTCGCACCACCCAAAACCCCCGGGGCACTGACGACCAGCGGTTGAGTGTTGGTCGCGTTGTAACTGCCTCCGTAGGCCTGTGGCACCTGATTCGTCACATCCAGACCAATATACACGGTCTGACTATCACTGATCCCGTCGCTCACCTTGTAGGAAAATGTGTCGGCCCCCGCGAATCCTTGAGTTGGCGTGTAGGTGAAGGTGCCATTTGAGTTTACGCTCACGCTGCCGTGTGAAGGACCTTGCACTAGAATGCCGGTCATCGAGTCACCGTCCGAGTCATAAGCTCCATCCAGCAAGCTGCCGCTGACTGAGTGGTCGTGCTTCGTCGAATAGCTGTGGCCATTCGCCGTCGGAGCAGAATTCATCGCCATCACTGAGACCGTGGCGGTCGAACTGACGCTGGCACCGTCTTTGGCGTGGTAAGTAAATGAATCGACACCCGCCCAATTGGCGTTAGCGACGTACGTAAAGCCCCCGCTGCCATTCGCCGTGAGCGTCCCATGCGACGGCCCATTTTCGAGAACGGCCGATAAGGGACCCGGCATCTCCATCGTCATCGGATCCATCATCGCCATGTCATTTTGCAGCACATCGATGACAATCGGCTGATTGTGAACGCCTGATGCTGAATCGTTGGAGGCCATCACCATCGACAGCAGCGTCAACGTCTCCAGAGACTCAACCTGCGTCGCCACCGCGACCGGCAGCCGTCGTCGAACAGAATCCGGACGCAACGGCGTGCGGCAGAATTGGGCCACAATTGTCTCAAGCCAATGACGAAGAGCCATGAAGGTACCCCTAGCGCGTACGACGAGCGTCTCGGCGCGATTGAAAACCGTCGGAAGTTGTTTGACGTGTGGTAAATCGCTGATCGAATACAACGATTTAGAAAAGCCCTAGCCTCGTCCTCAACGCGAGCATCTGTCCGAAACGGTACAGCGGAGCATCGCGCCGCGTCGAAGTAGTGTAAGGAATAGATCTGGACATTCAAGCAAGGTTCGCATTTTTGTTCAGATTTTCTTTGTTCAGTCTGTCTATGCAGCCAGAACAATCGCAGGCAAGCGAGTGCAAATGGTGGAATTGCTGCAGCAGGCCTCGCTGTCCGCGTCACTGCTTCGCGACGAAACTGAACGCCAAAGCCGTATGCATACACGGGGAATACTCGACCCTATCGCATACCAAGCCGTTCGCGCGCTAATGTGTGACAAGCACTAACAAGCGCGGATCTGCCGTGACTTTGCCTCGCCTGAATTAACGAGAAATTGGCAAGTGCATCCAGCGATGTCTAGCACGAGGCGTAGACGAACCGCATTGCCGGCTTGAACATATCGCGAACCTAGGGTCTGCGGAAGAAACACTCTTTGAGAATCACCAGAGTTTCACGACTTCCTTGACCGTAAGGCTACGGCATAGAATTGAACACGTCAGGCACACGCCGAGACGCGTCATCTCTAACAACTAAGCCAGAATCTCCCGAATCGGTTGCCCGCCGTGTGCGACGGCAATGGGACGATCGTTGTCGTAGACCTTCATGTCGGGGTCGATCCCCAACAGGTGATAGATCGTGGCACAGATGTCGCTGGTGCTCACTGGACGGTCTTTGACATAGGCGGAGTGGGCGTCGGAGGCTCCGTGGATGGTGCCGCCGCGAATGCCGGCTCCGGCGAACACGACACTATAGGCGTAGGTCCAGTGATCGCGGCCGGAGTTGGCGTTGACCTGGGGCGTGCGGCCCATGTCGCTCATCAGGACTACCAGCGTCTCGTCCAGGAGGCCGGTCTCTTCGAGATCGCCCAAGAGCGCGCTGTAGGTGAGGTCCAGGCTGGGCAGGGCTCCGCGTAGCCAGCCGAAGTTGTCGGCGTGCGTGTCCCAGGAATTGTCGCCTGGGAAATCCCAGCTCACGTTGACGAAACGAACCCCCGCTTGCACCAGGCGGCGGGCGATGAGTGCGCTCGAACCAAACAGCGTGCGGTCATACCGGTCGCGCAACTTGGGGTCCGCGTTACTGAGATCGAACGAACTCTTGAGACTGTTCGAGGTCAACAGACTGAGCGCTCGCTGCTGAATCCGAGTCACGTCATCCAGTGCACGGTTGGATTCGCTGCGGCGTTGTTGCCGGTTGAATTGGCGCAGCAAGCTTTCTCGCTTATCCAACGCGTCGAGAGTGATGCCATCAGCGAGGCGGGAGTTTCTGGATAGGAACGGCTCGCCGTCGAGCATCTTCATCTTGCCGACGACGCGATGCTTCTTGATGTCGAATTCGGAGAAGAGGGGGTCGTAACGCTTGCCGAGAAAACCGGCGTACGGCCCGGGGTAACGTACGGTGCCGCCGTCGTTGCCGGCTCCAGCGTAGTTGGGAAGGTAAATATAGTCGGGCAGATCCTGCGTCGCGGGGCGCAGGTACTCGCACACCGAGCCCATGCTGGGGGGATAGGTGTCTTTAGTGCTCGTATTGTCAGTCACCGAGATTTCATACCCGGTGTAACTGGGTAGCGGATTATGGCAACCCGCCTTGTGATTCACCGAGCGAACAATCGCCGACTTGTGCATCCATTTCGCCGACTGCGGCATCAGTTCGCAGATTTGAATGCCGGGGACGTTCGTATCAATCGGCTTGAACTCGCCGCGGATTTTCTCCGGGGCTTCCGGCTTCATGTCGTACATATCCTGCGTCGGCGCGCCACCGATCAGATACAGCAGGATGACGCTCTTGGCCTTGCGCGGCAGCGTTTGCTTGTGCTCTTCCAGAGCCAGCAGACTCGGCAGGTTGAAGGCCCCGCCCAGCAGCGACAGCGCCCCCGCCCGCAGAGTTTCGCGGCGGGTCAGACCGTCACACAATCGTCGGTGACTACCCAGCATCGTGATCGAGGACATAGTTCTGGCCTTAAAAAAACCTTAATGCCGAAATAGGAGCTCGTTGGAATTGAGCAACGCCCATTGAATATCTTCCCAGGCCGCACGTTTATCGCCCGCCGACGTGACATGTGCCAGCGCGGCTTGAGCCTCATCCGGCAGTGGTGGCCGGGACAGTGTCGCGAGGAACAGTTCGGTCACGATATCCGCATCGGGCAACTTCCGCTCCAGCAGTTTGCCGATCCGATTATGGGGAGCCCGGATCTTGCCCAATAGGAATTCACCGTTCTTAATCTCCAGCGCCCGCGCCAGGTTGACGTCACCTTCGCGTTCGCATTCACAGGCCGCTTCACGGGCTGGTTGGCCAAACGCCTTGAGGAACGGGTGGCGGTCCCACGAGGCATAGCGGCCGCCGGTGAAAATCACCTGGCCGTCGGGAAGCTGGACCGCACGTGTTTCCGGCGGCATTCCGGTGAACTCTTCCGGCTGGTCGGTCGCCTTGCAAATCGCATCCAGGAGAACTTCCGCCGACAATCGCTTGCGCTTGACGAGCGCGTGCGAAAAATACTTGTCGTCCAACTCATTGCTGGGATTGGCGTGCATGCTGAGCTGATACGTCCGCGAGTTGGCGATTGTGCGGATGATGTGCTTCACGTCAAACTTACGGGCTAGAAAATCCTTGGCCAGTCCATCCAATAACGCGTCGTTAACCGACGGGTTCGAGTCTCGGAAATCGTCCGGCGGATCCACGATGCCCCGGCCGAGCATGTGATACCAGATTCGATTCACAGTGGCTCGAGCGAAGAACGGATTCTCGGGCGAAGTCACCTGTTCGGCCAGGACTGTGCGGCGATCTGCACCGGGCGGAATCACGGGGGCGGGCATGCCGACGACTTTCGGTGCCATCACTTTCCGCGACTGCGGATGCAACGTGTCACCAGTCCCCGACGAATAGATGACGAGTGCGTTCTCGCGAAGCTGCCAGGGATAGTTCTGCTGTGGGGTACCCGGTTGAACTGCATCCGGCTTGGCCTGGATCTGCGCGAACCACGCCGTCATGTGATAATAGTCGTCCTGAGTCCAGCGTTCGAACGGATGGTTGTGACACTGGGCACACTGCATTCGGATGCCGAAGAACAGTTGCGAGGTCATCTCGGCCAGGCCCTGGGCATCGCGGACGACCGGGGCTCCGTGGTGATAGGGGCCGCGGTAATAGTTGGCGGGAGGATTGTCGAACGTGCTGCCGCCAGCGGTCAGGAGTTCTCGCACCACTTCGTTCCAGGGCGTGTTCCGTTCGATGTGACTCCGCAGCCAATGGCGGTACACATGGCTCCCCTTGATCTGGATCGTCAAGCGGTTGGAGCGCAGGACATCCAGCCATTTGTACGCCCAGAAATCAGCGAACTCGGACCGCTCTAACAATTGATCAATCAACTTGGCTCGCTTGGCGGGATCGCTATCGGCGAGAAAGACCTTGGCCTCGTCGGGAGTCGGCAGGATGCCGCAAAGATCAAGATAAACTCGGCGAACGAACTCCTGATCCGTACACAGATCGGAGGGGATCATGTTCAGCATCTTGAGCTTCGCAAACACATGCTGATCGACATCATTGTTCGCCGGAGGATTCGACCAGGCGAAGTCGGATCGGGGCTCGAGATAGGTCAGGCGGACGCACTGGATGACGTCCAGATAGCGGCACAGAATGGCCGCTTCTCCCTTCTGCTGCATCTCTACCAGTCCATTGGCATTAATCGAAGCGACACTTTCATCACTGCTGCTGAAGGCGGTCAGCCGCGTGACATCCCGCACGGTCCCGTCAGCGAAGTGGGCGAGAACCACCAACTGTTGCCAGCGAGCCGGAGCAATCTGGACCCGATTGACGGGCAGAACTTCCACCTTCTTTAAGGCGGGTAAGTCCGCGGGGTCGTCTCGCAACCCTTCGGCGAGCCAACCGCGAATCGTCTGCGTCGGAATCGGGTTGATCGAAACCAATCGCAGCCCCCCTTCATGAGGAACCTGCCCCAGGCCCTTTTTGAGGATCAAGCTGGCGTCCGGATTGAATCGGTCAATACGTCGCCCCAATGCGGAATGGGTCAACTCGACAAAGTCTGCCGCGGGGTCATAGCCGCGTAAACTCAACTTGAACCCGCCGCGGCCGCTCGGGATACCGTGACAGGCCCCGGCGTTGCAGCCGGCGACGTTCAGCGCAGCGATGAAATCATGGCGGAAGCTGACGGGCCGCGGCTTGTCGTAACCATCCACGACCACCGCCACTCGTGCCGTCTGCTCGCCGGCTTGGACAATCAGGGCCGTCTGGCCAGCCTTTTGAGGCTCCACATAACCAGTCGGACTGATCGTGGCGACGTCGGGAGTTTCTAACTTCAGAGTGCAGACTCGGGTGAGATCTCGCTCAGTGCCATCGGCATAGCGGCCCGTCACGAGAATCTGCTGCACGGCGCGTGGACCAGACAGGCGAATCGCATCCGGCTGCACGGCTAGGGAGACCGGCTGACCAATGTAGAGGGCCTTGTCTTCGGGCTTTTCAGCGGCCTGGGCACCGGCGAGTAGATTCCCCATCCAGATCGAGGCGACAACGATGAGGAGCTTACTCGTCAGATGCTTCATGGCCGTATCCTACATTGCCCAATCGAATCTCGCCGGGTGGATAAGAAGACGCTCTGATCCCCCAAGTCGACTTCCGGGAGTATGCGGCAAGCGGTACTGCGGTCTTGGCGGGAAGATCTTAGTGTAAAGCCGACAGTTTCACTGTCAAGGTGAGGAGGCCAGTGGTCCGACTCATTAATACAGAATAAGAATCGGCAATAACCGTTGATTTTCATCGAACAACCGCCGAAAGCCAGCATAACCCTCAGCAGCAACTTGAACTTGGGCTTGGCTTTGAGGAATTGACTGTACTTAAACTTGCGAAATCCACAAATTGGTACGCACCACACACAAGTGGTGCGTACCTTTGCAGGATTCGGGAGGGCGAGGCTCCCGCCGAGCCTAACACGACCGCAGGTCGGCGTCCGCCGGAGGCTGGATTATTGAAATGCCTCCGGCGCTCGCCGAGCTAAAGCTCGTGTTAGGCTCGGCGGGAGCCTCGCCCTCCCTTCGCAATCACGCTCACCGTCCCACTGCCCTCGCCTTAGGCGAAATACCAGCACAACGCCAGCGTGCAAGCGACCAGCACAACAGCCCACGTGCGATCGTTCTGCCACCAGGCCCTCGCAATGAGACTTTCGTCCGACGGATTGTGACGGTAGGTCCACCAGAGATACTGTTCTCGCTCCGCACTGCGTTCTGACTGGGTGACCAGGCTCACGAGAACCAACACCACGTAGCTGGCCACCGTGGCCAGGCCGGCTCGATGGAAGGCCTGCAGCGAATGATTGAAGAATCTTGATGCACCTTGCTCCAGCAACACCGACGAGATCGGGCCGGCGATGATGCAGGCCACGGCGCCGGTCGGGGTGAGGAACCGCTGGAAGATGCCCGCGAGGAACGCAATCAGCACACCGGGGACTAGGTAAGCGTTGTAGTCCGCCATCAGATTGAAGATGCCTCCCTTGGTCTCACCGAATTGCAGTGACAGTCCGATGGCGATACCGACCAGCACGATCATGGCCACTCGCCCCACCCAGATGAGACGCTGCTCGGACGCCTTGGGACTGACATATTTCTGATAGATGTCAAACGTGAACAACGTTGCCGTCGAATTCATCATCGAATCAATCGTCGAGAGAATGCCTCCCACCAGTCCGGCCATCACGAGTCCCACCAAACCGTAACCAGCGGGAATCAGCGTCCGTGTCAGCGCAGCAAACGTGGTATCGCTTTGAGTCTCCTTGTCGATCGTCAAGATGTACCCTGCGGCCATCCCCGGAACGATGCACAAGAACGGAATCAGCAGTTTGAAGAAGCCGGCCGCGATGATCCCCATGCGTCCGTCCCAGCCCGTCTTGGCTCCCAGGGCACGCTGTACCATGAACTGATTGGTGCCCCAATAATAGAAGTGCAGCACCATTAAACCGGTCAGGACTCCGGTCCACGGCAGCTGCGGGTGATCGGCGGGGAAGAAGACATGGAACTTGGTCGGCTCTTTCGTCAACAGTCCGGAAATCCCGCCGACATTCGGATGCCAGATCGCCAGCACGGCAATAATCGCCGACCCAATCAGCAGCAGCACGCTCTGGATGACATCGGTGTAGATCACAGCCTTCAGTCCGCCGAAGACCGTGTACGCTGCCGCCACCAGCGACAGCCCCCAGACTGCCGCCTGATAGCTGATGGGAAAATCGGTGCCAGCCATCAGAGTTTCGACCGTGACCGCCCCCAGGATCAACGTGCCGCACATCTGAATCAACAGGAACGCGATGTTCGACACCGAATACAACATGCGGCTGCGGTCGTCGTAGCGTCGGCCCAGAAATTCCGAGAGGGTGTAGACTCCCATGCGACGATAGAGGGGCAGAAAGAAGTAACACAGCATCAGCAGTCCGCAGATCGCGCCGAATTCGAAATTCGCCTGAGCAAACCCCTCTTTCAAGCCCGCTCCCATCATGCCGACCATATGGTGCGAGCTGACGTTCGTCCCAAAAATCGATCCAGCGATCGCCCACCAGGCGACACTTTTGCCTGCCAGGAAGTAGTCGCTGGTCCCTTCCTCTTTACGACCGACGTACATCCCGAACAGGGTCACGGCGATAATGCTGCACACGAGGATGACAAGGTCCAGGGTGTGCAGCGGAAGACCAGCAGATTGAGCGAGCAGCAGCATGTTGATGACAACACTTTCTACGGAACTTCGCAGCCTTGTGTCGGGCACCGAGCGCGGATGCACTAAGGCTACGGAAGACAATTCAATCAGTTCCGTGCGAGATGACTGGTCAAAATAACGTACCCATCCGCCAAATGGAACCGCTCACCATCTGGTCCACAGGCTCCATCGCGGCAAGTTGGGCAACGATTGCCTGACCCCTATGTTACAAATACGTTCAGATTGACCGCTTTAGTGCTCGAACCTTGAGAATTGCCCACGAGGTCCCTATAACACTGCTCGTGATCTTTCTATGAGATCACAAGCTCAACACACTCCAGGCTGGCAAGGGCGCAGACAAGCATGGCAGAGGAGAGCAATTCACTCGTCGTCGGGGTGCCCCGGGAAACCTTCCCGGGTGAACACCGTGTCTCATTAATTCCCGCTTCGATTCCGCCGCTGCTGAAGGCCGGCCTGCAGGTCGTCGTAGAGACTGCCGCCGGTGCCGCCGCCGGTTTCCCAGACGCTGCCTACACAGCCCAAGGAGCCAAGGTTCTCGATAGTCGGGCGGCTGTGTTTGATGCGGCGAACATCATCGTCCAAGTGCGGGCGGCCGGAGCTAATCCCGACGCCGGACGAGCCGATCTCGCGCTATTTCGCCACGAGCAAGTCCTAGTGGGGAGTCTCGAACCACTGGTCGATCCCCAATGGATGGTCGATCTGTCTGAGAAAAAAGTGATCTCGTTCGCGCTGGAATTGCTGCCGCGCATCACGCGGGCTCAAAGTATGGACATCTTGTCGTCGATGTCGACGATCTCTGGATACAAGGCGGTCTTGCTGGCTGCGGTGGCGTTGCCTCGCATTTTTCCCATGATGATGACGGCCGCCGGGACGGTTACCCCCGCGAAGGTCCTGGTCATCGGAGCGGGTGTCGCCGGTTTGCAGGCCATCGCCACCGCCCGTCGATTAGGGGCGTCTGTTTCGGGCTACGATCTGCGGCCTGCGGTGAAACAAGAGGTGGAAAGCCTGGGAGCCAAGTTCGTCGAACTGCCCCTCGAAGCCGCCGACACCGAACAAAAAGGTGGCTATGCGAAACAGATGAGCGAAGACTTCTATCGCAAGCAGCGGGAAGTCATGGCGAAATGTGTTGGCGATAGCGATATCGTCATTTCCACTGCCGTCATCCCGGGGAAAAAGGCCCCCGTGCTGATCACGGCCGAGATGGTCCGCAATATGACTCCGGGTTCGGTGATCGTCGATCTGGCGGCCGAACGGGGCGGCAACTGTGAGTTGACCAAGCCGAACGAAACGATCGTGGAAAACGGCGTGACCATCATGGGGGTCGTCAACTTGCCGGCGACAGTCCCCTATCACTCCAGCCAGATGCTGGCCAAAAACGTGACGACATTCCTGCTGCTCCTGGTGAAACAGGGGGCCATCACGATTGAACTCGAAGACGAAATCATCCGCGACACGCTGGTGACCCGCGACGGAGCGGTCGTGAATCCGCGGGTGCGCGATCTACTGGGCCTGGCCCCGGTCACTCCAATGGAAGCGAGGGCAGGCTGATGGGACTGATTGCCGGGTTAACCGTATTCGTACTGGCGATATTTATCGGCGTGGAGATCATCAACAAGATTCCCCCCACGCTGCATACACCGCTAATGTCGGGATCGAATGCGATCTCGGGGATTACGGTGGTGGGAGCACTTGTCGCGGCAGGATCCGAGCACAGTGCGCTCGCTTCGATATTGGGGTTCATTGCAGTCGTGTTAGCAACAGTGAATGCGGTGGGTGGTTTTCTTGTAACGCATCGCATGTTGAAGATGTTCCGCAGGAAAGATTAACGCACTTGATGTAGCAGATTTCATAAGAAATCCTGCATTTGCCGGCTGGCCCCAGAAGTCTGACGACTTCTTCTACCTAGATTTAGAGGCATCGTCCGTGACTGCTCCCTGGATCTTCTCTTCAGCCCTGTTTGCCGACGCCCCGCCAGTATTAGCGCCGAGCGTGTGGCGGGTCGCGTTCATTGATTTGTCATATCTGGCGGCGTCCGTCCTATTCATTGTCGGACTCAAGGGGATGACCCATCCGCGGACGGCCGTCCGCGGCAATTTCCTCGGTTCAGCCGGAATGTTGATCGCCGTCCTCGTGACGTTGCTCGATCAAAACATTGTCGGCTATGGATACATTATCGCAGGACTGGTGGTAGGCTCGGTCATTGGCGCGATCATATCGGCCAAGTGCAAAATGACCGGTATGCCGCAGCTCGTCGCGCTATTGAACGGACTCGGGGGCGCGGCCTCGGTGCTGGTGGCGGGGGCCGTGTTGTTCGATACCGCATTCTTTATGGGAGCAGACAAGCTCCCGCGGTTAGACGTACTGATCGGCACGGCGGCCTCAGGCTGGATCGGGGCCATCACCTTCACCGGCAGCCTGGTCGCGTACGCCAAGCTGGAGGAATACAAGTTCGTCAAGGACTTCCGATTTCCCGGCCAGCAAGCGTTGAACACCGCATTGGCGCTCGGATCTCTTGCCCTGTGGTACCCCGTCGCAGCCGGGCCATCCGCTTCCGGTAGCCTGGTCATCATGATTCTCACTTACTGGCTGATGGTCATTCTGGCGTCCGCCCTGGGAATCATGCTGGTGATTTCCATTGGCGGGGCAGATATGCCGGTGGTCATCGCGTTGTTCAATTCGTATTCAGGTCTGGCGGCGGCAGCGACGGGTTTCGTACTGGGAAACAGCGTGCTGATCATTTCGGGTTCGCTCGTGGGTGCGTCGGGAATCATCCTCACCCAAATCATGTGCAAGGCCATGAACCGCTCTTGGACTAACGTCTTGTTTGGAACGATGGCCGCGAGTGGCGGCCCCGCGATTAGCCAAGACGAAGCCTATGCTCGAGTGAAATCGACCTCGTACGACGAAGTGGCGATGCTGTTGGACGTGGCTCGGCGAGTCGTCATCGTCCCCGGTTACGGGCTGGCGGTGGCCCAGGCGCAGCATGCGGTACGCGATCTTACCACGTTACTCACCGAGCGAAACATTCAAGTCGAATTCGCGATCCACCCCGTCGCAGGGCGCATGCCAGGCCACATGAACGTCCTGCTCGCCGAGGCCGACATCCCGTACGAGATGTTGAAGGAGATGGACCAGATTAACCCGACGATGGGGCAGGTGGACGTGGCGCTCATCATCGGCGCGAACGACGTCGTCAACACTCTCGCCCGCACCGATCCCCGCTGCCCGATTGCCGGCATGCCGATCATCGATGCCGATAAGGCCCGTACGGTAATCGTGATCAAACGCAGTCTCAGCCCCGGTTTCGCGGGCATTCACAACCCGCTGTTCGCAGCCGATAACACACTGATGCTGTTCGCCGACGGACGCAAGGCGATCATCGATTTGATCAACGCGCTCGAACAGGTGTGATCCGCGGCATTCGCAAACTTCCGCCCCGCACTACTCATAGTGCGTTGCAATTAGGTGAAACCGCAATATAAATTGCTCAGGCGAGCCGAGCGGCGTAAGCCAAATGGTACTTGATTTAGCCTTTGGACAAATCAGCCGTTGGGCGTTAGCCCACGGTGCGGAGCCACAATCGACTTGGTTGGCCTGTTGAACCGGACGCTAACGCGTTCCGGCTGATTACGTCTTTGCCCGATTGATGCTACGTCACTACATCACCACGGATTTGGAGCCCCTGCAATGCGGCAGTTAAACGTGGGAGTCATCGGCCTCGGATGGTTTGGCGAGAAACATTGCGAAGTGCTGGCCGGTCTGCCTGAAGCCAAACTGGCGGCCGTGTGTACGCGGACACCCGAGCGGCTCGCTGAGGTCCGCGCGACGTTCAACGTCCCGAAAGCGTGTACCGACTACCGCGAAATGCTGGCCGATCCCGACATCGACGTCGTCAGTGTCGTCACGATGTGGGACCAACACGTTGATCCCACTATCGCGGCACTCGAGGCCGGCAAACACGTCTTCCTCGAGAAGCCAATGGCGTCGACGGTAGCTGACTGCGATCGCATTATCGCCGCGGCTCGTCGGTCGAAGGGCAGCCTGATGGTCGGACACGTCTGTCGTTTTAATCCGCGCTACGCTGCGGCAAAACAGGAAATTGACGCCGGGCGAATCGGCAAGATCGTCGCCATTTATGCGCGCCGCAATCTGCCGACGTGGATCACCGCCGGGGTGCTCGACAAGATCGGTCCCATCATTGGTGACGGTGTCCACGACACCGATTTGATGCTGTGGTACACCGGTGCGAAGATCGTCTCGGCGTATGCTCAAACGACGCGTGTCCGTGATCTGAAGTACCCGGACATCGGCATGACGATGTACCGCTTCGACAGCGGCGCGATTGCCATCAATGAAAACAACTGGGCGCTTCCCGAACGCTCGCCCATGCAGATTGACGAACGGATGGAAATCGTCGGGACCGAGGGATCGATCTCCATCCACGATACGACACCGAACTTTCTGGTCGTGGATAACAAGCAAGGTCACTACACCGACACGACCTACTGGCCGCTGATCCACGGAGTGCGCAGTGGTGCCTTGCGGGAAGAATGGGCCTACTTTCTGCGCTGTGTGGCCGAGGGACGCCAGCCCGACGTCATCCGTCCCGAAGAATCCCGGGCTGCCGTCGCCGCCTGCCTGGCCGCCGAACAATCTGCCGCGACCAACCAGGTGGTCTTTCTGTGACGTGACCGCGCTGATGGGAGGGCGAGGGACCCAGAGGGTACCCCGCCGAGCCTAGCACGAGCTTTAGCTCGGCGACCGCCGGAGGCTTCGCACGGGGCCTCCGGCGGTCGCCGACCTGCGGTCGTGCTAGGCTCGGCGGGGCACCCTCTGGGTCCCTCGCCCTCCCATCGGTCTGGACCTCTAAACCACTCCAATTGCCGTGAGAACCCACATGCCGAGAACCTTTCATCACACCGGGGTAATCACGGACGAGCCTCAACCGGACGAAATCTATGTCGCGGCCAGCAGGGTCTGGGTGACCAGTCCCGAAAATCACCGGTATCGCGTCGAGTTCCTGCGTTTCGAGCCCGATTCTCCGGTACAGGGTCCCGTTCGCGAACGGTGCCACACAGCCTATGTCGTGGAAGATCTGGACCGGGCCATTCTCGAAGCGAAGATCCTGCTGGGTCCGTTCGATCCGTTGGAAGGGCTACGCGTGGTGTTTGTCGAAGAAGAGGGAGCGGTCATCGAGTACATGCAGTTTTCCGGCGGACGGAGTACGATTAGTTAGGACGACTTGCCGCAGAGTATTTTCGTCACCAAAGGTGACGCGTGTCTCAGGCGAGCGTCCGGCGTAAGCCGGATGGTTGTTAGCGAGTGTCAGTCACATTGCCGTCGATTCGAATCTTGCCGTTGTGTGTCTGTGCTGCGCCATTCGGTGTGGAGGCGGAGGCACTGGTACAACCAGTCGCTCCCGACTGAAGAGACCGTGAACGATCTCGGTTGAACGTTCAAATGAAAGGAAATGGTGGGTTGTGTACCGTGTAACAACCATCCGGCTTACGCCGGACGCTCGCCTTGTCAAGACTTCGCATTCCACGTGAGAAAAACCCCACCCGATGAATTCCCGCTTCCGATTGCTGCTCTATGGCGTCTGCCTGCTGACCGATTTCTCCGCATTTATCGTAATCTTTGCCGTATCTCGCGGTTTGGCCGAGAGGCATGCGGAAACCTGGTACCTGGGAGTGGCAGGGGCTGGAGTCTCGTTGAGTGCGGCAATTGCCAGCATCCTCGGTGGCTGGCTGTCCCATCGCTTTGACGGCCGGATTGTGTTCGTCTCCGGAGCCATCGTCATCAGTACGTGCATCGCCGCCTGCGGGTTGGGCGATCCGGCCAATCCGTGGTATCTCCTGCTGTATTGGTCGCTGGGCAGCGGATTGGGATTACTCTATCCACCGCTGATGGGCTGGCTGAACCAAGGAGTCGACGCCCATGCCAATCACAGCGGAGTCAGCCGCACTTTGATCCTGTATTGTGTGTCGTGGAATCTGGGGATGATGTGCGGCCAGTTGACGGCCGGGTCGCTCTTTTCGGTGGGCAGGAATTGGACGTATCTCACGGCATTTGTGGTCTCCCTGTGCAACATCGTTTTGGCAATTACGGCCGCTCGCCGAGTCGTTCCCTTGATCGCCACGACCGTCGACAGGACGCCCGAAGAACATCAAGCCGTAGAGCTGGCGACCGCCTTCAAACGTCTGAGCTGGATCGCCAACCTGGGAGGGATGTTCGGCGGCAGCATGGTACTTCACCTCCTTCCGGAACTCGCGGTCACGATCGGCGTCGCGCCGGAAGAACATGGGAAACTGCTTGCAGTCTGGCGAGCCGTCATCGTGGGCACGTATTTCGTGATGTACCGCGCAACGTTCTGGCATTACAGCCTCAGTATCTCGCTGACTTCACAAGTGTTGGCGGCCATCGGATTGGTCGTCATTTCACAGGCCAATTCGTCTCTGACATTGTTGGTTGGACTGGCACTGCTGGGCCAACTGGTCGGGTACAACTATTTTTCCGGATTGTTCTATAGTACAGCCGGCAGCTCGCACGAACGACGCGCCCTCTCGGCAGGAATTCATGAGGCCACGTTGGCCATGGGAATGGCGGTGGGGACAATCGTCGGCGGAGTGCTCGGGTCCGTGGTCAATCAACGCGTCCCGTATCAAATGGCGGCGGCCGTCCTGTTCGTGATGATCATCGCGCAAACTGTCGCTTGGTGGAGTTGGGTGCGAGGCAATCCTCGACGTCAACCAGCGGCCTCGGCAGTTGTGCAATAGCGTTTCTTCGCCCCCGGAGGGGTCGCAGAGAGTAGCCGGTGGTTGAGCGTAGCGACACCACCGGTTGACGTACGCAAACGAATTTCGACCCTGGAGGGGTCGCACCGCAGCGCTCTACGACCCCTCCAGGGTCGAAATTCAAATGTCAAACCGCGGACCGGTGGTGTCGCTGCGCTCAACCACCGGCTACTCTCTTTAATCCCTCCGGGATAAATGCGAATATGTGAACGCACAGTTTGCCGCCAAAAAGTGACATCGATAGATACAAGGAAATCGCAGAAGGCCAATCCTACGCGTCATTGAAGGCCAAATTTAGCTTCGATTACCAGAGATACCTCCAATTCCTCAAAGGTGCGCCCATGAAGAAGCTCGCGATCGTGCTCATCGTTAGTTGCTTTGCAGTCGCCTCACTGCCCGCGAGTGCTGCCGATCGGCCAGTCAATCAATGGTTGCGGCAGGACAACGCGATGATCGGCCCCGACGCGCCGATCGCCATTGTCTGGTCACCAGAGGTGAAGCGGTTCATGTCGCTGGGATGGATCAGTGGGCAGTACGACCGTCGCGCACCGTATACCTACGACGAATTGGCCTTCGACCCCGAAAGCGGACAGTGGGAGAACTGGCTGCCCGAGGGAAAGAACTGGGGACCGCGATTTGGCCTCTGCAAAACCCCCGGATGGAAGGGCCGAGACTTTTTCAAAGACGTCGAAGGCAACGTCCGACCGAATTGGCCCGACTTCTATTGGCTGGTGGGAGCGGCGAAAAACTGGACCCATATTTCCAAGAACGGCATCTGTCTCTTCTACATTAACGGTCACACGTTCAGTTATGATCCGCAGCGGCGTGTTTGGAAGGATCTGCAAGCGAAGGGGGATCCGCAGAACTCCACGCCGCTTAAAACCCAACTTTTCTGGGGTTCGATTTGCTATGACGCCTCGCGCGAGCAAGTCGTGCTGTTTGGCGGTGGGAATTCCGATACGCCTCGCGGAGATCCAGGCACGTGGATCTACACACCCGCGACCAACGCTTGGAAACAATGTGAGTCGGATCGCCAACCTCCGCAGCGGGGCAATTCGCAACTGGTCTATGATCCCGCTCGCAAAAAGATCATTCTCTTCGGCGGTGATCAGCTCGATCAGACCGTTTCCGACACGTGGGTTTTTGACGGCGAGCAATGGACGCAGAAGTCCCCCGCCGTTTCTCCCGCTCCGCGTGCGGGACATGCCATGCTGTGGCTGCCCAAGGCCAAAAAGCTGCTCCTGTTGGGCGGCTATACGGTGAACTCGACCACCGACTACACCAGCCATCCCTATCAAAGCCTGCCGCTGGAAGCCTGGACCTACGATGAATCTGCCGACACTTGGCAATTGCTGAAACGCTTTGCGCCGGGCAAGGACACTCCAGTCAGCCCCCGGATTCGCGGCCTGCAAGCTGCCGTTAATGCTGATGATCAGATCGCACTAGTCGACAGCGACCGCAAGCTCTGGTTGTGTGACTTCGACACGAGCTCGCCGGACATCGCAGGAACCGCCAAATATGGCGTGCAGCCGGGTGCTGTCGAACGTCGCGCTGGCCCGTACGATCCGAGTTGGTACCACAAGGATATCCCTGCTGCAGACCCCGCGCAGGTCAAAACCGATCTCGACAGCCTACCGACCAACAAGTGGGTCCTGCGTCCCACGCCCAAGCGACCGGAACCCAACATGGACTGGGGTTCGGCGGTGTTCGCGCCCGATCTCGATCAGATTCTGCGCTTCTCGGGAGGTCACTCGGCGTATAGCGGTACGGCCCCGCAGGTCTATGATGTCAAAACCGATCGCTACTCGATCCCCTTTGCCCCCGAGTTCCCCATCGACTGGTGCTTCAGTAACGATCAGGTCCCCGGCGAATGGAGTTTTCGCGGCAATCCGTGGATGACCGGTCACACGTACAAATCCACTGGCTATGATCCGCGACTGAAGTGCATGGTGTTTGCCCCGCACAAATACACCTATTTCTTCGACGCCCCGACCGGCAAATGGACGAGGAACTCACAGGTCAATCCCTATATCCCCAGCTTCTACACGGTCAATCTGGTCACAACTCCCGAGGGCCTGATCGCCTGGGCTTATACCAAGAACCAGGAGACGGGGCTGTGGCGACTCAATGCCGAAAACCGCACCTGGGAGGCCTTGCCGTTGAAAGGTAAGCTGTTCAGTCCCCGTGTTGATAACTCGGGTGTGGCCTACGACGCGCAACGCAAGCGACTCGTGTTCTTTATCCGTGGCGAGAAGAGTGGCTGCCAGATGGCTGCGTACGACATTGCCGCCGGCGCGGCAACCGAATTGGCGGCGGCAGGTTCCAGCCAGGTCCGGGAACCCAACGACCGAGAGTCCAACTTTCGCGAGGCAATCTACCTACCCAACGATGACATGATCATGATCGGAGCAACGGGGTTAGTGTACGACTGCGGGAAGAACGCGTGGTTTCAGACCAAGCTCGAGAGCGACAAACCGCCGCTCACCAAAGAGGGGAGCTATAACATCGGTGTGATGTATGATCCTGTGCGCAGCCTGATCTGGGGCGTTAATACGCGGAGCCTGATATTCGTATTAAAGTTTGATGCCAAGAGTGCGAACTTGCAGGAAGTGAAATGACTGTAGGATGGCCGCCCCGGCCGTCTTCTGGATCCAAGGTGGGCGACATAGCTGAGCGGTGTTCCTGGCGTTAATTTCACGGACGCTGGCAGCGTCCGCCACGGGGGCGTCATCACATCTAGTCTGGGCGCGAGCGCTCAATGACAATATGCGACGGCCGGGGCGGCCATCCTACGGTCGATTTCTACAGGAGATTGTCGATCGGCGCGGTGCTGTCGGCGAGGCGTAAGATATCGCGGGGAACGGTGGATTCCAGTCGCAATTTGCCGACATCGAACAGAGTGTGCATGACTGTCGATAGCAAATGGCTGGGGCGGTAAGGCGTGGTCAGACTCTTACCCGCCTGGTTGTCGGATTGACCGATCACCTGTCCCATTTTCAGGCCGCCACCAGCCAGCAGCAACGGCGTCAGTTCGCCGTAGTGGTCGCGTCCGCCGCCGTTGTTGATGCGGGGGGTGCGTCCCATTTCGCCGGTGACTGCCAACAGAATCTTGTCACTTAAGCCGCGTTCTGCCAGGTCTTCAATGAACGCGCTGACGGCATGATCGACTTGCCCGCCCATCGGATAGATGCCAGTCATTCCCTTGGGGCTGTTGCCATTCGCATGGTAGTCCCAGCCACAATCCGAGACCGTCACGAAGCCACAGCCCGCTTCACACAACCGCCGAGCCAGCAGCATCTGATGCCCCAACTGGTTGGAGACCCGCCGCATGTCGTAGTATTTCGTCAGGTCTTCGCTCCGAAACAGCCGGCTCGTATCGTAACGAGCGATCGTTGCTGGTGACTCGCGAGAAAGATCAAACGCCGAAGCGACACCATTCGTAATGACATCGAAGGCCTGCTGCTGATAAAACGACAGGCTGTCCGCCACCTTCGTCACTTCACGAACGGCCCGTAGTGAATCGAGCCCCTGCAGCAACGCGCGGCGATCCAGCATCCGCGGTGCAGACAAACGCAGCTCCATATCCTGCTTCAGGTCGCCTCCGCTGCTGGGATTGAACGCGCGATAGGTGTCGCCTAACGAACCTGTTTGGGTGAGCGTAGGCAGGGCTCCCGTTTCGAAATTTGATTCCACTTTCAAACCGTCTTTGACGGCTTCCGGCAACACCAGGACATTCGTGGGCAGGCCCGTCTCAGGATGATTGTTGCCACGAACTCGGGCATACATCGAGCTCATCGCGGCGCCTTTGTGCTCGCCACCACTGACGACATATCCGTACTCATGACCACTATTGCCGGATCCATAGGAGCGGACGATCGTGATCTTGTCGGCGAGGGCTGCGAGGCGGGGAAAGGTCGCCCCGAAAGTGATTCCTGGGTGCCTGGTCTGCACATCACCAGTGATGCTGCGGATTTCAATCGGAGCATGCGGCTTGGGATCGAAGAATTCGATATGGGGCGGCCCGCCTTGCAGAAACAGCAGGACGACCGACTTTCCGGTCAACAACGAAGAAGCATCCGTGGCCCGGGCTTGAGCTTCCATCAGACCCGCGAGAGACAGTCCCCCCATGCCCAGCGTACCGACGCGCAAGAAGTTACGACGCGAGAATCCCTGGCAATCGTGAGTCGAACCGTGATCAGAAAGCGTGAGCATAGTGGAACCGACTTTCAACCAGCGGCAGTCTGCACTTGGGAAATGTGACCGTCGAAACCTCAATTTCAATGTCGGCAGTTGAGACGGAATACGTCCATTCCATATCTCCCTTCTACTTCAACTCATGCAGATATGTCAATGGAATTCTTCCGGTGGTAGGACCGACACTCCCTGTCCAATTTGATTTGCTTGACGCGTCAGTTCAAGACACAACGGCTGACCGACGTCGAGATTGATCGCGATTTCCTATCTGGCAATCCAAGCCCTAAGTGAAGCATTACGCTTGCCCAGTTCAAGCCGATAGTCGACAATCAACCCACAAGTAGCAGTTGATCTGTTAATGAATCCATCGCCGGTTGGTGAAACGGAGAGATGTGATGGGCGGGGTACGTACGTGGTTGAGTTTGTGCGTGGGCATGGGGCTGACTCTGATCGGAGTCGGAATAGTCGCCGCGCCCCCCGATGCGAACCCTCAGTCTGCCGACTCGCAGCAGTTCGACAAACAGTTTCGTCCATTGCTCACCCGCCATTGCGTGGAATGTCATAGCGGAGACAAACCCAAGGGCAAACTCCGGTTGGACAACTTGACGCTCGATCTGGCCGATGCGGCAGCGCGCGATCATTGGGCGGCTGTGGTCGAGCGACTCGAATCTGGGGAGATGCCTCCCAAAGATAAACCTCGACCACCGGCGAAGGAGGTCGAGGCCTTGACCGGCTGGCTGACCCCACGCGTGTCGGCTGCCGAAACCGCCGCGCGGACCGCTCAGGGGCGAGTCGTCCTCCGCCGGCTCAATCGGGTCGAGTACGAAAACACTGTTTGCGACTTGCTGGGGATCAAAGTCAACCTGAAGGATCAGTTGCCCGAGGATGGCTCGGCTGATGGTTTTGACAATGCCGGTGCGGCACATCACACCTCGTCCTTCTTAATGGAAAAATATCTCGAAGCGGCCGAGACGGCTTTGAATATGGCCATCACCAACCGCCCCAAGCCGCCGCCGTCGGTCGCCAAACGATACAGCATGAAAGACATGCACCCGGTCAAATCGAGCACCGAGGATGTGTATCGATTTCTCCAAGACGGTGAGGTCGTCTGCTTCTGCTCATCGGAGTGGCACAATGTGTGGGTCTCCGAATTTTATCCCTCGAATGCCGGCAGTTATCGCTTTCGCATCTCCGCGTCTGGGTTTCAAAGTCTCGACAAACCGCTGACATTCCGGGTCACGCAGACGGGTTCGGCCCTGATGGGGAAGAACGGACTCGTTGGCTACTTCGATGCGCCGCCGGACAAGCCAACCATTTTCGAATTCGTCCGGCACATGGAACCGCGGACGACGATTTCCATGCTCCCTTACGGACTGCAGGGGGCCAACACCGTCAAGCAAACAGGCGGGGAAGACTGGAATGGGCCTGGCCTGGCAATCCAGTATGCCGAGATCGAAGGCCCTCTCAACGAGATCTGGCCTCCCGCCAGTCATCGCAGCATCTTCGGCGAAATGCCGCAAAAGACTGCGAAACCTGACAACTACGGCGAGCGTGTCGAAGTCGCTTCAGACCAGCCCCTGGTCGATGCCGAGCGAATCCTGAAGACTTTTACGCGGCGAGCCTTTCGCCGGACCGTGACGGCCGAGGACGTTGCACCATTCGTGGCTATCGTCCAAGCCAAGCTGGATGGAGGATATACCTTCGAGCTGGCCATCCGAGCCGCCTTGAAGGGCGTCCTGATCTCGCCCGAGTTCTTATTCCTGCGCGAACTGCCGGGCAAACTCGACGATTTTGCGCTGGCCAGCCGGTTGTCCTATTTCTTCTGGAGTACGATGCCCGACGACGAGTTATTCACGCTCGCCGAAGAGAAGAAGCTCGGTCAGCCGGACGTACTCCGCCAGCAGGTCGAACGATTGCTCACAGACCCCAAGGCGGTCGCCCTGACGGAGAATTTCGTCGGCCAGTGGATGGGACTCCGCGATATCGACGCCACGGAACCCAGCCATATCGTCTATCCTGAATTCGATCATCTGCTGAAAGTGTCGATGATTCGCGAGACCGAATTGTTCTTCGAGGAAGTTCTCAAAAACGACCTCAGCCTGACCAACTTCGTGGCCTCCGAATTCACGATGCTCAACGGCCGTCTGGCGAAACATTATGGCATCCCCGGAGTCGATGGCTGGGAGTTCCACAAAACCGTATTGCCGCCAAACAGCCACCGAGGCGGCATGATTACGATGGCGAGCGTCTTAAAGGTGACATCCAACGGTACTACGACCTCGCCTGTCATGCGCGGCGCGTGGGTGCTCAATCGCATTCTGGGAACGCCCCCTCCACCGCCCCCCGACAATGTCTCGGCCATCGATCCCGACATTCGTGGAGCGACAACGATTCGCGAGCAATTGGCCAAGCACCGCTCGGTCGAGTCCTGCGGTATCTGCCATCGCAAGATCGATCCCCCCGGATTTGCCCTCGAGAGTTTCGACTGCATCGGCGGCTGGCGAGACAATTACCGGGTCACCGGGAATGGCGAAGCGGTTTATGTCGATGGACGACACATGCCATACCACAAGGGCAAAAAGGTGGATCCCTCAGACGTGACCGAAGACGGGCAACCGTTCCAGAACATTGACGAGTTTCGACAATTGTTGCTGAGAGACAAGGACCAACTCGCCCGGGCATTGACGACGAAGCTATTGACCTATTCGACCGGCGGAGCCCCGACCAAAGCCGATCGGCCGGAGATTGAAGCCATTGTGGCACGCATTAGGGATAAGGGTTACGGGCTGCGAACTCTGGTGCATGAGATCGTGCAGAGCGGAATATTTCGGAATAAATGATCACGAACACAATAAGTGCTCGCGAACACAGTAGCTCATCTCGAACACTAAATGCCGCCGGGGTTCGATTTAGAGTTGACCGCACTTAGAGTTGACCGAAGCCACACGTGTCTTGTCTTTACTCCGAAGGAGTTGTGCATCATAGCCCAGGGTTGCGAGCATCGCTCGCTACCCTGGGTACGCGTCCAACAGGTCGTCCTACCCTGAAAGGGTTTCTTTACATTCTTGAGATTTACAATGCCACAATCTCTCTCGAACGTTTTGGTCCACATCGTATTCTCGACGAAAGATCGCAGCCCATTTCTCCAAGACAAGGAAATTAGAAAACTGATGCACGCCGAATTGGGCGCAACATCGAAGTCATTAAACTGTCCATCGATCGCCGTCGGAGGAGTCGCAGATCACATTCACCTGCTCGCTCGACAATCCAGAACGATTTGCCTGTCCGACTGGGTGAAGGAATTGAAACGTGTTACCTCGATTTGGATCAAAGGTCAATCACCGCAACTAGAAGCGTTCACCTGGCAAGCAGGCTATGGAGCGTTTTCTGTATGCCAATCGCAATTGGATCGAGTAATCAAATACATTGAGGATCAAGAAGTTCGTCACCTCGAAAAGGACTTTAAGACCGAGTTTCGGCAATTGCTCGAGCTCCACGAAATGGAATATGACGAGAGGTATGTTTGGGATTGATTGAGAGAACGGGTAACCCTTTCAGGGTAAATTCTCTTCATGATAGTGTACCCAGGGTAGCCCGCTGGGGCGGGCAACCCTGGGCTATGATGCACAACTCCTTCGGAGTAAAGACAGGTCATTCGAATCACAGATAAATTCGTACTCTCACATAGATTCGCACTTTCGCAAATTGATTCGTACTTTCATTAAGGGCCAATGCCATGAAACTTGATCGTCGAACCTTCCTCCGCGGCGCAGGCGTCGTGATGGCGCTCCCCCTGCTGGATGTCATGACGCGACGCACCGCTACGGCCGCTGAGTCCGCGGTCAAGCGGCGCATGGTCTTCATCAACACACCGCTCGGGGTCCATCCACCCTATTTCTTCCCTCAGAAGGCAGGGCGGGACTATGAGTTGTCTCCCTACCTCGAAGTCCTGAAGGACTTTCGTGAGGACTTTACGGTGATCTCCGGGTTGTCGCATCCGGACGTGGGGCCGAGTCACGATTCCAACCAGAGTTTTCTCACTGCCGCCCCGCATCCCGAACGGCGGTCCGGATTTAAGAACAGCATCTCGATCGACCAGTTCGCGGCCGAGAAGATCTATGGCCAGACGCGTTTTTCCACGCTCCCCTTGTCGTGCGAGGGATACGGCCTGTCCTGGACCAAGAGCGGTGCCCCCGTGCCCACAGAAAGCTGGCCATCGAGCGTGTTTGCCAGACTGTTTCTGGAAGGTCGGCCTGAGGAAATCGAAGCTCAATCGCGGCGCCTGGCAGATGGCCAGAGCGTGCTGGATACCGTCCGTGATCAGGCCAAGAGGATGAAAAACGTCCTCGGTACAGGCGACCGGGAAAAGCTCGACGAGTATTTCACCAGTGTCCGCGACCTGGAGCAGCGACTGTCTCAGGCTGACGCGTGGTCGAAGCGTCCCAAGCCCAAAGTGGAGGCCAAGCCGCCCGTCGAAATTCGCAACAGCGCGGACCTCGTTGGTAAGACGCGGCTGTGGTTCGATTTGATTCATCTCGCTTTGCAGACCGATTCGTCGCGACTGGTCACTCTGCAACTGTTGGGGACCAGCAGCGTGCCGCCAATCGCGGGTGTGAACCAGGGACATCACGATCTGTCGCACCACGGCCAGGATCCGCTCAAGATCGCCCAGCTCAAACTGCTGGAGCTGGAGAAGATGAAGACCCTCCGCGACTTCCTGACGCAGTTAAAACAGACGCAGGAAGAAGGCCAAAACCTGCTTGACCGGACGATGGTCTTCTTCAGCAGCAATCTCGGCGACGCGGGCAAGCACAGCGTCAAGAACATGCCGGTCCTACTCGCTGGTGGCGGCTTCAAGCATGGCCAGCATCTCGCCTTCGATGAAGACAATCATCCGCCGCTGTGCAATCTGTTCGTCAGCATGCTCCAGCGGATGAACATCGAAGCCGACAAGTTCGGTTCGAGCACCGGGACGCTAACCGGACTGGAAGCGGCGAGTTGATACTCGCTGTACTATGAAATCGAGGAATCCCGTTCACGGCCCAGAAACGAGACGAAAGCAATTCATGACGACTGTCAAAAGCTGGCTCTGGGGCACAGTGGTACTCCTTGCAACAATGGCATCGTTGCAGGCGGCCGAGTCGGTCGTCATTGACATCTGGCCGGGGAAACCACCTGGCGATGTTGGTATCGCCGGAGAAGAGAAGATCTTCGAATTGCAAGTGAAGGGCAAGCTGTATGAAGTGGGCGGCAAGCCGACTCACTGGGTGACAAACGTCACGAAGCCGACGCTTACGGTCTATCCAGCGCCGCAGGATAAGAACACGGGAATCGCGATGATTGTCTGCCCGGGTGGTGGCTATCACAACCTGGGCTGGGATGTCGAAGGCGAGGAAGTCGCCGCGTGGCTAAATTCCATTGGCATGACGGGCATCATCCTGAAATATCGCTGCCCACGCCGCGAGGGAGACATCAAGGGACTCCCTCCCCTCGGTCCAGTAAAGGATGCTCAGCGGGCACTCAGCCTGGTTCGAAGCAAGGCCAAGGAGTGGTCGATCGATCCGCAGAAGATCGGCATGGTCGGCTTTTCGGCGGGCGGGCACCTGGTGGGCGCGGCCGCGACCAACTTTGAGAAGCGGACCTACGAGTCTCTCGATGAGATCGACAAGATCAGTTGCCGGCCGGACTTTGCCGTCATGCTGTACTCGGGATATTTTAAGGTCGACGAGCCGGCCGGCCTCTCGCCGACAATTCGCGTAACGCCCGCTGCACCGCCGCTGTTCATCGTGCATGCCACGGACGACCCGATCAGTGCGGTCGACCATAGCGTCACCATGTATCTGGCCATGAAGAAGGCCGGAGTTCCCGCGGAGCTGCATGTCTATGCGACTGGCGGGCACGGATTCGGAGTGCGCAAAGTCGGCCATCCTTGCGAGACTTGGACAGATCGCTGCACCGATTGGTTGCGCAGCCGTGGAATTCTCGAAGCAACATCCCAGCGCTAGAGCTGGGCCCCAGCCGACCATTTTGTCAGATATTCCAATTGCCGAGAATCACACATCAGTCTACACTGATGGGACGTTTAAGTTTAGAATTACCCACCCGGCGTAATGATCCTTGCCCGTCAGAAAGCTGATCAATGTTGACCATCTGGGGCTCACAGCGGCGATTCTGCGATGGCCTGAGTCGTCGTGATTTTCTGCAGATCGGACTATTGGGCGGAGCACTCTCTCTTCCCGACCTGCTGCGGCTGCGCGCCCACGGAGCAACAACGGAACGAGCGTCGCGCAAAGCGGTCATCATGGTTTGCCTGAACGGCGGGCCCAGCCATCTTGACATGTACGATCTCAAGCCGCAGGCGCCGGTTGAGATTCGTGGCGAGTTCCATCCGATTCGCACCAACGTCCCCGGCTTTGATATCTGCGAACTGATGCCCCTGCAGGCGCAGATCGCCGACAAGCTGGCCCTGGTCCGCAGCGCTCAGTGGCCGCTCGACGACGGGCATCGCCTGCACCTGGTTTTCACCGGCTTTCCGCATACCGCGGCGCGGCCGTCATTCGGTTCTGTTGTCAGTCGCGTGCAGAGCGATCGTGGTTTGAAGAACCCGTTGCCGCCGTACGTCAGCATGGCCCAGTTTCCACCGCACCCCATCCTGGCCGGACACGAACAACCGTCGTATGTCGGGACGGCCCATCGGCCATTCGTCCCCTACGAAGCGGGCGACCTAATCAACACGCAAATCAGCTATACGGGGCCGGGAGCGGGTGAGATCAAGAATCTCGAGCTCACGGCTGGCATCTCACGCGACCGCTTCTCAAAACGGGCTCCGCTGCTGAATGCTTTAGATAACTTCCGCAGCAACATTGACGCGCGCGGCGAGATGGCCGGAATGGATGCGTTTACGCTCCGCGCCTTAGACATGATCAGTTCCAGCCGGGTGCGTGAAGCCTTCGACATCAGCCGCGAGTCCCCCGAAGTGCAGGCCAAGTACGGCGGCGATATCGAATACAAACGCGACCCTGATCGTCGCCGCTGCTGGGAAGGGAGCAAATTCCTGCTCGCCCGACGCCTGGTCGAGGCGGGCGTCCCAGTAGTCACCCTGGCCGTCGGCGTGTGGGATACCCATAGCGAACATTTCCCCTATCAGCGCGACAACGTTCCGCTGCTAGACCGGTCCTTGCACGCACTGGTCACGGACCTCCACGAGCGGGGCCTCGATAAGGACGTAGCCGTCGTGGTCTGCGGCGAGATGGGCCGGACTCCCCGAGTCAACAAAACCGCCGGCCGCGACCATTGGCCCTCCGCCGGCTTTGCCCTGTTCGCAGGAGGCGGCCTCCGCATGGGCCAAGTCATCGGAGCCACCGACGCCCGCGGCGAACGACCTCAATCCCGCCCGTACGGTCCGCAAAACATCCTGGCCACGCTGTACCACGTCCTGGGCATCGACCCCACATTGACCTTCCCCGACCACGCCGGCCGCCCCAGATATCTCCTCGATGACCAGCAGATGATCGGGGAATTGGCCTGAGCCTATCTGAAGCCCGGAGGGCCAAAGATAGTAGCCTTCATCGCTCCGCGTGAAGATAGCCAAGCGCGCAATCAACGTCAGGCAACATTCCAGGTCAACTCACAAATCGGCAATCGTCACGGGATTGGCGGATCAGCTCGACCGCATTGACGGTGACGCCCCTGGCTCTCATCCCTTCCCGTACCTTCTCCGCACGCTCGTGGACGCGACGGGCGACATCGGGATCAAGAGGCCCACCCTTGAAGGCATGTTCGTGAACATGCTGGTGGTCGGCCTCTTCCTGTGATGGTGGTTTTGCGATGCTCATAATGATCAATTGTGTGAAAAAATAGGGGCTGGGTCAACAGGATTCGACTCTTGACGTGCTTTGATCAGGGCTGAAAACAAAACTGGGCCACCCCGCGGCGGACGCATGGCGGACTTTCATGGAAAATGTGTTCACAACATTTTCCAGAGCCAAAGTTCGAGCGTGAAGAGGCGTCTTTCAATTGATATCCAGTGCCTGCCACCCTGCGAAGCTCATTGCCGGGGCGAGATGTCAGACAACAACGAAATCGTTGCTCTGCTGAGATGATTCAGACAATCGACAAGCTGACTTGTATATTGCTCCAATTCGTCTAGTGGAATCGACATGCCTTGCCCGGGTACGAATTTCTCGGGTGCTAAAAGTCGCCAAGCGTCGCATATCTGTTGATAAGCTCTAAGCAATGCTGGGCTTGTAGTGTGATCGAGCGAATCTGCACTCGGCAGAAGTTCAAACAACTCTGAGAAGCTTATAACACACTCTCCGAGGGATTGTCCTAGTTTAGCTTCACTGCGACCGACGTAGCTGCGAATGATTTCGGTGCCGATATCATCTAACTCGGTCGGGACCCTCAAGAAGTCCTGATAATGGTTGAGTTGACTGACTACGGCTCCAATCGCGTTCGCTACCCGTGTCTGCCTTTCCAGCCACGGGCTCGTCCAGATTGACAGTTGTAACTCCTGTGTAATTATGGCCGCCATCTCTTTGGGGACGAATCGCCATAGCTCGCGATCCCAATCCACTTCCCAACTGTTGTGACGTACTATGTCAAGACTTGTATACACCCGTCCGAAGAGGCTCTTTCCCTTATATAGCGGCACGAACAAGATCTTGTGCCAAATCTGTTCTTGAAGAAGATTCTCAAGACAACCTAACTCAGTCCCAATTCCACGCCTAGTTGTAATGGCGGCATCTCGAACTAGCTCCTGGGAGAATGCGGCTTCTACCGTGACTGTATCTATTCCGATCCAAAGCGATGGGAGTTTTTCGAACGTCCCAGCATCCGAGAGAACACCAAACTTAACTTCGTCATTCGAAGCCAACGTGAGTTCATCCCGCAATTGCTCAAGCCATCGCAGTTTGAGCCGTTCAACGTAAGAAACTTGCTTCAATCGGTTAGTCTGCCTTCTTTTGTGATTGCTCTTGCCTAACTCGACATTTAGACGTTCCCACTGTCTAGACTTCAAAAACTTTCGCGCGCTATCCCATAGTCGAATCGTCTCTTGGTACACCTTTATTTCGTCTTGAAAGTCCGCACAGAACATGGACCGAATCGACGACGTCTCTTCGAGCATGAGGTAAAGTTGTTGAAGGGCTGCCGTAGCGAACGCGAGGTTTACAAATGACACTCGACTCAAATCATCGAATTGCATATGCAACTCTGAAAGTCGTATGGGGCTGGCCGTCTCTGCCATCGACGCGCTGAACTTAACGACCTCTTGGACTTGCTTGACAAAGTTTCCGATTGGGGACAAGTAATCATTCAAGGCTTTGTTGTAACGCTCCAACCAGCCTCCGCGTAAACTGAATTTCATTTCGCCGCCACGGCCCCATCTGTCGACAGCGACTTGAGGCATGGGGCAACCGGAGTGGAAAAGTTGAACTGTTATCTTTGCGATGGAATCGGCAAACCGAGCCAAGGTCTTCGGAGAATATTCCGGCTGGATTATTATGAGATGTCTCAAACACGCTAGATCTTTTACCACCGCAGATCGAAGCTTTCTAAGAAGTTCGAAATGGTCTCTCCACGTCTGCGGACGAAACTTCCATGTGCCTCTTTCAATAAAAGAATGGTTTAACTCAGGCCCCCATGGTGCAGTTATGTTCTCCCGCATTGGTGACTTCGCCGCCGCATTGTGATCAACACCCAGCCATTTAATCATATGCCCATATCCATCGAAGCAATACTGAGTTCGCTCGGGAAACAAGCCGGACATCACACACACTCGTTGCCACGCAAGATCATTGAGAAATGATCCGTGGCTTAGATTCTCCTTTCCCCCAAGGCAATTGTCATCGATCTCCGTTGAAATCAATCCATGCGCGGTGATGACGCTTCCATCATCTATAAACGATACAATTCTTGCCTCATTCCGAAACTTTTCGACAAGTTCCATCTTGTACTTGGCGCACCAACTTCGCAAATCCCCTTTTATTGCGATATCCGCCGCTCTGCACAAATCGGCGAACACTGGCAATGAGAGTTCCTTCATCCCACGAACGAACAGGTCCTCGGAAAGAACGACTGACAGGTCTATAGTGATGCCGAGATGAGCCATCCAGAACAATGTCTCAGTCATCCCAATCCAATCATTTTCAGACTTCGGTTCTGATGGAATCTGTAGTTGTGTGTTGCTCCATTTACGATATGCGTCAAAGACGTGCATAGTTGATGTGCCACTAGACGGTATTACGCCACTGTGCCCCAATGAAGGTAGATTGCGAAATAGCGTTTCAGTTGAGATCTCGCCGACTCTCGCTACGTTCCATTCGAAACAGAAGAACCAGCCACCTACGTAGTCCGCATAGCTGCTTCTGATTGCATCATCATTGTCTTTGATCCAGCAATCTATGCCAAACCACATAACTGCTCGCGCGGCGCCAGCGTATGCCGTCCAAGATTGCAACTTCAGGGAGCAAAGTGACTCGAACAATGATTCTGCCAGTTCAGGATTACGATCAAAATAGAAGAGGCCGAAGGCATTAAGATCGGCTTCATCAAGACACGAGAAGCAATCCGATATTGTCGCCTGTAAGGTCGCGAAGATCCTATCCAAAAGGAACCTGCAGGCGACCTCCGATCGTAGCGGATGCAACCCAGAAATCGTTCCGTCCGCACGTTTCACGACTAAGAATTCGCGCTCCAAATTCGATAGGGTCTTGGCTGGGTCAGCCAACTTGCAGTACTCGGCCAGTGCGCGAGCGTCACAATTAGCGCCGGCCATAGATGCGACAAGGACACAGCGAAGAAATTGAAGTTCCGAATGATCAAGGTGATTTTTCGTGTCTGGATTGCGAAGGTTTGCAACTTGCTCACGGATCTTCGACTCAAGAGTGCGCGACTCCTTCAGCAAGTATACGAATTCGAGTAGAGGTCCTGACCCGCCGAAGTGTTGCCACGCCACTTCGAAGGTCGGGAAATCAACGGAGTTAGATTCACTGAGTAGGTCGAAGATCTGCCGAGATTCAGTTTCATCAAGTGTCAGTTCAAGTTCGGCAAAGTTGACTTGCGGCCTGCTTCTCTGCCAATCATCTTCTCGAACGGTTACTATCAACTTGCCAATATGCGACCTAGCCAACTCTTCGACCAGCACGGTCCAATTGCTATCCGAAGGCGCGACGCCAATTATCACGATGAGTTCTGGGGAAATTGCATTTTTAAACTCAATGAGGGCAAACGCGATCCGCGCTGCCATGCCTGGGTTCGTAACTCGCCTTGAATCAATCTCAAATGTCCAATCGCTTGGGGCTAAATCATGCGCGAGCCGGTAGGCGAGAGTACTCTTTCCTTGACCTGATGCTCCCCGAATTATGACTATCGAGTCCGACTTCAATCCCGCAATGGCGCGGTGATAATGTGTCGGGCGTGGAATGTCGAGACCTGCAACTATGTGCTGAAAAGTTGCCGCTTGTCCTTCCGAGAACATGCGTTTGAGATCGTCGACATCTACGTTGTCGGAGCGATTGTGATCGAGTGGAACAACAACAGAGTGCCAATAATCGTGAAAAGCAGATCGCGACGAAACGAAGCGACCGACTGAGGTCACCCAGGTTTGTAGGGTACTAAAGGTTAGTGACTCTGATTGCTCTGAAGCGAGAAAGACTAATGCCCACAGATTCTCGAAGCTGCGTTCTGGATCTGCACCGCAAGCGCTGCGGGTAAGCTTCTGCAGCACTTCGCTCTTCAGTATTCGATCGTCAACAATCTCAATTGTTGTTGCTTCAAAGATTTTTATCAGTTCGCCGCTTGTTGCTTCTAGCCCGAACCGATCATTAAGTTGTGTTGCGAGCTTTGCACATGCTCGTATTCTTTCCGGTCCATCAGCAGCAACTGCTTTTTGAAGCTCTGGGCCGATCGGTCCAAATGTCGCAATCGTAAATACAACCGAGGAATTGTGCAAAAACTCGTCCCAGAATCGAGCAAACGATTTGTACAAGTGTGATATCGCAAGATCAACCGCCAGATCCTTTACCTGAACGACTTCCTCACAGACTGTTGACTGCAGAGAATAAACGGATAGGTCCTCTATTCCTTCCGGACGAAAGATTCGATGGGGTTTGTTGTCCTCCGAGAATATTCTATGCAATACATAAGTCGCCTGCTTTCGATAACCGCGATAAGTTGCAGTTGGGTCATCCTTCGGAATTCTCGGCACACTCATTGTTAAGTCTCGGGCGGGGGGCATTGCATGGTGGGCTGCTGGATGATTATCGCGAGGAAAGTCAAACGACGCTATGGTTAGCAACAGCGGGATGGCCAAGATTGCAGTGCAACGTGGGTCTACAAGAAGCATGTTCGTCAGGCGGACCGCGGGGTGGCCAAAGTTGCTGTGCAACTCGAGTCTACAGGAAGGCAGATAGGGGTCAGGTCTCTTTGGTCGCGATCAAAGCGAACTGACCTGGTTATATTACTCTCGATTATTGGAAATAAAATGAATATAGAACCGATTTCGTTCTGCACTACTCCTATGTATTTACTCAATGATGACCAAGAACTGATGCAGGGCACAGGGTTTTTCTATATTCGCAAGACAAAGGCGGGAAATGTCCTTTTTTTGGTGACGAATTTGCACGTCGTTACCGGTTCAGATCCTGAAGACAAGGTTGCTCCTGTAGGCAATAAAATCGAGTTCTACTTTCACAGATCCCCCACCAATCCTAGAGATGTAAAACGGTGGCGAATGCCACTCTACACGCAGTGTGGAATGTCTCGTTGGATTACAAGTGATACTTTCCCAGATTCCGATGTCGCGGTCATTCTGATTCCTGGTGAAGTTTGGAAAGATTGCCACGTGACCGCCCTTGATGTAGGTTCTGCGGAGCCGTTTATGAAAGTTCGTCCAACTACGCAGGTCGCACTGGTAGGCTACCCACATGGATTCTACGACCAAACGAATTCACTGCCGATTTGGAAATCGGGGGCAGTTGCTTCGGAGCCAGAAGCAGATTTCAATGGCAAACCCCTGTTTTTAGTTGATGCGGCTGTTTTCCGGGGCATGTCTGGTTGCCCTGTGATTGCCTATGCTCATGGAGGTTACGAGACAACTCAAGGCGGCTACACAGCTTCACCGGGCTTCGCAACTCAGTTTTTAGGCATTTTCAGTTCGTTTCACACGCGAAGGCAGTTCTTGCATCTTGCGACTGGATCTCCAGATTCAGGCATTGGTGTGAACCAAGAGGTTTCCCTTGAATTGAATAATGTTTGGAAGGCGCATCTGATTGTAGATATGATCGAAAACCTTGACATCGAGAAATACTGCCGGGAGATCCTCTGTAAGTGTCGACCTATTCCACAATAGGATTCCTAGTATCTGGACCGAGAACTCCCTATAGATCGAACTCACGCAGCACTCTTTTGATCATCTGGTGGCCTGGGCTTCTTTGTTATTTTCTTCGTCGCCGAACCCACCTTTGCGACCGCGGGGTGGCCAAGGTTGCTGTGCAACCTGGATCAACAGGAAGCATGTTCTAGAACCAGCGATCGTTCCTGACAGATTCAGATTGATTCTCAGTCAATCGATTCTGCGTGGAGTTTGACCAATGGCTCGCTCACCCAGCGAGTACACTTCACTTGCAGAAGGAAGAATATTTCTGGATGCGCCCAGTTTCGTTTGTTTCGATTATTGCTTTTATTGCGTATGGACGATATGGTTATTAGAGGAAGGGAACCTATCATGCCTACCGTACTTAGCAATTTTCCGGAAACGTTTACTCCGACCGAAGATGAGTCCATTCTGGCTCGTGAAAGCAGCCGGCAGCTTACGAAGTTGATGGCTGTTAAGCGGAAAAAACCGTTGCGAGTCACCATCCAGCCGGAAGGGGCGCCCGATGAGGCCATTTCGATCCCGCTGTCCGCGTTTCGCGTATTGACGGAGATTTTGACGCACATGGCCAATGGCAATGCCGTCACGCTCATTCCGATTCACGCCGAGCTGACCACTCAGGAAGCCGCGGACATCCTGAATGTGTCGCGCCCGTTTCTGGTCGAACAGCTTGAAAAGCAGGCCATTCCGTTCCGCAAGGTCGGAACTCACCGCCGAATTCTCTTCAAGGATTTGATGGACTTTAAGCAGACGATGGATCAGAATCGGCTGCGTTCCCTGGAAGAGCTGGCGGCTCAGGCGCAGGAATTGGATATGGGCTATTAAGTGAGTCATTTCACAGTTCTGTATGATGCCTGCGTGTTGTACCCAGCACCGCTCAGAGATCTGTTAATGCACGTGGCGTTAACAGATCTCTATCGCGCTAAATGGACCAATGAGATCCATGAGGAATGGATTGGCAGTCTGCTGAAAAATCGTACCGACCTGACTCGGGTGCAACTTGAGCGAACTCGTGATCTCATGAATGCCAATGTGCGCGATTGCCTGGTCACCGGCTACGAGAACCTGATTCCGGCTCTGACTCTGCCTGATCCCGATGATCGACATGTTTTGGCTGCCGCGATACGTTCGGGAGCCGATCTGATTGTCACGTTCAATCTGCAGGACTTCCCTGAAGCGGCATTGAAACCATTTGGTATTGAAGCCCAACACCCCGATAGCTTCCTGACCTATCAACTTGATCTCGCACCCAATCTGGTGTGTGCTGCCGCGAAGCGACATCGGGCCTCTCTCAAAAAGCCTCCCAAGGACGTGGATGAATATCTGCAAACTCTGGAAGCTCAGTCTCTGGCTCAAACCGTTTCCCGGCTGCGTCAATTTGGCGAATTGATTTGAGTTCCATGAAGTCTCAATGACTTCGCTGGGCGGCCCGGGGTGGCCCAGCTTGCTTCGCTAGCTGGGTCTACAGGAGGCACGACTGCAACAGGCCTCGATCTGGGAATGATTCCCCATTCCATCCAGCACGCTGGGCCACGGGATTCAGCGGCCGAGTTCCTGCAGGACCTCGAAGGGTGGCTCGTAGGCGTTGGGTCCCTCTTCGCGGGAGGTGAAAAAGTTGAAGAGATAGATGCCGTCGGCCTTGGACTTCAGCAGGTTCGTGGCTGCCCTGCGGTACTCAGCCGCCGTGAGATTCTTCTGGCCGCCGCCGCGAGTGCATTCGATGCCACCGTACACCGGGACCGCTGTGATGGCTGTTTTCCAGGCCTCGATTGGCAGGTCGCCACGTTCAAACAGGAACTCGGACACGGCGACGAAATCGACCCAACCGTGCTGCACCCACGCGGGCACGTCGCAGCCGAGCAGCCGGGCCGTCTCGGGGGTCGGGGGCGTCCGGCCGTAGTTCGAGGGAGGTCGCACGGAAAGTAGCAGTCGCCGACCACGTGCGGTCCCCACCGCATCGAGCATCTTCCGAACACGCTCGACCAGCGAGTTCATCTTCGCCACACGTTCGTCCGTGGTGCCATCCTTAAAGAAATTGGGAAAGCGGTTGAAGTCGAGTTCGAGGCCATCGCAGTCATACCGACGTACGGCTTCTTCCAGCAGCCGGAACGTGTAATCGCGGACCTCGGCGCGGCCAAAGTCCAGCGCGTCTCGACCTTGATACTGGACCGTGCCCAGCCGCCAGTCGGGATGATCCCGTTTGAACTGGGTCTGCAGAAAATCATTCCCGTGATCGTCATTCATCCGAAACGTGAGCAACGCTTCCCGCCCGCGGCGCCGGGCTTCGGACAGCATGACGGCGTAGGGATCGACATTGCTGTCGAAGAACGCCTTCAGATTTGCGAACCGCTGCTTCTCCGATGCCGGCCATTTGGCTCGCTCTTCAGGAGTCGACAGCGCGCCGCGCATAGTGCCGACCTTGGTCGGGTAGTACATGACTTGCGCGTTGATGCAGACCAGGATCGTATCGACCCGGCTGCCGTCGTAGGCGACCTCGGCCATCAACGTCTTAAGGTCATCGACGTTGACCGGTACCGGTCCCTTGCTTCCCGCCTTCGAAAAGAAGCACGAATCGCCGTCGAAGTTGTAGAGGACTCGTCGCGCGCGACTGGCGGGACGAGCGGGAGCATCAGGTTTCGGTTCGATCGGATCCGGTTCGGCCGCAGGCAGCGCGACCAGCGAAGTGAGCAGGAAAGCGGCCAGGAGAGCCCGTGCATGCTTCATCGTTTTCATCCTTCCACGAGGCGGCATGGCTTCGTGACCGTACCCGGTAGGTCAGGCTGCACGAGGGATCTGCCATTTTGGTGAGATTGACGCCTCGTTGTATGATCGAAAGGTGTCCTGTGCTGCAGAGTATTGTCTGGGGAGGGATCGGCCGGAACAATGGGAATTTGAGCTGTGAGCTGACATCGAAGGGGCTAACTGGCGGTTCGTGCCGGCACCCGTAGAGTACGACTCGGGTTGGCGAAACGGGGGGCGGTGGACTTGATCTGCGCGACAGTTCGAGGGCGCACATGGTGCGCCTGCGGCGAGAGTAGGCTTGAGGGGCGAAGGGTGAAGAAGGCAAAGAGTTCAAAGAAGTCGAAGGGGACGGGGTTTTACGCCGCCGATCCGGCTCCCGTGGCAGACGCTGCCAGCGTCTGTGGACGCGGACGCTGGCAGCGTCCGCCACGGGGGTGCGCCTGCGGCAAGAGAGTGGATGGGAGTGAGTGGAGAGTAGACTCAAGACAGATTGAATAAATCGAAGGGGTCAAAGAATTCAAAGAAGTTGTGAGCGGAATGGCGCTAGCCACCGGTTCTTCGTCTCAACGACGATGAAAAAACCGGCGGCTAGCGCCGTGCCGCTCACGAGCCGAGCCCGCGAAGGGATACTCAAGACAGATTGAAGAAATCAAAGAAGTCGAAGGGAGCAGAGAATTCGAACCGGTCAAAGATTTCAAAGATGGCGCGAGATTATTGCGTGGGAGAAATCGAGACCGCAGGATGATTTCCCATCGCTGAGGTCGACCGACCTGCGGCAACGGCTAGGAGAAGGATTGGGAACACTAATCTTCGCTAATCAACGCTAATCAATTCAACCTCAGTCGAAGCCCGCTGGTGGCGTAATGAGCTCTTCTTCGTCTTCATCAGTGAAGATTAGCGGAGATCAGTGTTCCAAATCTTCGAAGATTTCAAAGATGGCGGCGAAGTGATGCGCGTGTGCTGGAATCGATCGGATTGACTGAGATGGTGCGTAAGTGATTGGTAAGAAATGGGATCGGCGTTGTGAGGTAAACGACTCAGGTGTCTGCGTGTTCAAAGAGTTCAAAGAAGTCGCGCCGTAACAGCGCATGTCCGACTCCCGTGGCAGACGCTGCCAGCGTCTGTGGACGCGGACGCTAGCAGCGTCGGCCACGGGGGTACGCCTGCGGCGAGAAAGTTGAGCAGAGTCAGTGGAGAGTAGACTCAAGACAGTTCGAAGAAATCGAAGGGGTCAAAGAATTCAAAGAAGTTGTGAGCGGAATGGCGCTAGCCACCGGTTCTTCGTCTCAACGACGGTGAAAAAACCGGCGGCTAGCGCCGTGCCGCTCACGCGCCGAGCCTACGAAGTGAGACTCCAGACAGATCGAAGAAATCAAAGAGTTCAAAGAAGTCGAAGGGATCAAAGAAGTCGAAGGGATCAAAGAAGTCGGTGGTCTGGTACGGGTTTAATTGGCTGCCGGTCCGGGGCCTCACCGCCAAATGGTACTCACTTTGTGACTTAGCCAATCAGCCGGCACGCGTTAGCGTCCGGTTCCCTTGGAAATTCGAGTCGATTGTGGCCCGAACCGGGGGCTAACGCCCAGCGGCTGATTTGTCGAAAGGCCAAAGCCAGGGCCATTTGCCTCACGGCTCACTTGGATGTCGAAGAAGTCAGAATAACTCGCGGATCGGTTCGCGGTCTTCGAGCACGTACTGCGGGCGGCCGTTGAAGTCGGGGATCTTGGTTTCCATTTCGATGCCCAGGACTCGATAGATTGTCGCCACGATGTTCTGGAAGGAGATCTTGCCGTTTGAGGATCGCTCGGCGCGGGGGTCGGTTCGAGTGGATCTTGCCGGGCCACGGCCAGCGCGTCCAGCTACCAGCCGACGTGATGAAGACTGAGGTACTGCGTCTGACTCAAGCCATCAGAGAACGCGAGAGGTGACAACGAGATAGAAAAAGGCTCGCCGCTCGCCATCTATATAATGGAGAGCTGCGAGTCTATATGTTTCGCTGCCCCAATTAAACGAATTAGTGGCCGGTCATTTTCGCGACGACGAAAATAATGATCGCCCCGAGCAACCCGCCACCACCTAGTAGATACATCGCTGAATAACCTGCAGCGGCAAACGCGGGTGCCATAACGAGGATTTCCATTTTGTGTCCCTCTTCCTTACTAGAGTAATGCCTTAAAGCGTGCGTACTTTGAGTGCCGCATGAATCGCTTCATGTCAGCGGAATCAAAGTCGCTGGCGATAGAGATCGCAAGATTGATGCCATCAAGCTGAAAATGTTGAGATCAGATCAAATGCGTTTCGTTTTTCTTTGAAAATCCAGAAATAACCGGGATTGTTCGTTGCCGGCTTCGCTGCCTTGTGGGTGATCGGTCGGGACTTCGGCTAGCAGTTGAGCGATGGTCGGTCTGGTTGCCAGATTGCGATTCAGAGCCGATTTTTCTCGCGACTTCCCATAATCAACGTGATCCTCACACGACCATACGCGGCGGCAACGGTTCCGGCAGCAAACGTCTGAGTATGGCCATTGCCGTCGATGGCCCTGACTTAGCGGCGGCCTCCATCGAGATTGGTTGCACCTGAGTGTGATTGCCGCCACTGACCCGAACAAGTATTCTTGATGTGACCCTGGCATGTCATCCTCCTCAGGCACGCGCTCCCCATGATTCGCACTTGGATTTCCATCTCGCTCGTGGCTGCCAGCCTGACAACAATCTGTGTCGCCGACGAACCATCGCCCAAGACAGCTCCATCCGACAAGTCAGGTCTCAAGCAGTTTATCGAGTCACACTGCCTCAACTGTCACGATAACGCCACCAGGCAAGCCGGGCTTGCCCTCGACGATCTTCTTACGCAGGACATCGGTCGGAATGCAGAAGCCTGGGAGAAGGTGATCCGCAAGCTCGGTGCGCGACAGATGCCGCCCAAGAAAGCGCCCCGGCCGCCGGAACGCGACTTCGACGCGGCTGTCGCATCACTGGAATCAGCGCTCGACACGGCCGCTGCCAAATCTCCAAATCCAGGGCGCACCGAAACGTTTCGGCGTCTCAATCGCACCGAGTATCAGAATGCGATCCGCGACCTGCTGGGGTTGGAGGTGGACGTTGCCGCGCTCCTGCCCGCGGATGAATCGAGTCATGGCTTTGACAATATCACGGTCGCCGATCTCTCACCGACCTTGCTGAATCGCTACATCTCGGCGGCGCAGAAAATCAGTCGCCTCGCGGTCGGCACGGCTGCGCTGGGGCCTGGCGGGCACACCGTGCGCGTGCGTCCCGATATCACCCAGGACGTCCATATCGAAGGCCTGCCGCTCGGCACGCGCGGCGGTGTTTTGATTCCGTACAACTTCCCACAGGACGGTGAGTACGAGATTCAAGTGCACCTGATGCGCGACCGCAATGAAGGGATCGAGGGGCTCAGTGAACCGCACGACTTGGAAGTGCTGTTAGACCGCCAGCGAGTGGATCTATTTGCCATCAAGCCTCCGGAAAGAGGCCTCAGCGATCAATCGGTCGATGCCAATTTGAAGTCGCGAGTCAAAGTGACCGCCGGTCCGCACACGGTGGGCGCCACGTTTCTCAAACAGCAGTCATCGCTGCTGGAAACGAGGCGTCAGCCGCTCAATGTCCATTTCAATTACTATCGACATCCCCGCCTCGGGCCGGCCGTTTATGAGGTCTCGATAATCGGACCGTTTGACGCCGCTGGCCCCGGTGACACGCCGAGTCGACGCCACATCTTCGTTGATCAGCCCCCAGCTCACAGCGACGAAGAGGTGCGTGCGAAGAGGATCCTTACAAAGTTGGCGCGCCAGGCCTATCGGCGACCAGTCGATGATGAGGACTTGAGGGCGCCGTTGGAGTTCTACCGACAGGGCCGTGCGGACGGCGGATTCGAAGCGGGGATCGAATTGGCACTCAGCTCGCTGCTCGTGAAGCCGCAGTTCTTGTTTCGCATCGAACGTGATCCCCCCGATAGGCCGTCCGGAACCACCTATCGCATTGAGGGCGTCGAATTGGCCTCACGTCTCTCGTTCTTTCTGTGGAGCAGCCTGCCCGATGACGAATTGCTCGATCTGGCGGTTCGCGGTGAGCTCAATCAGCCGGCGGTGCTCGAAGGACAAGTGCGGCGCATGTTGGCGGATCGCCGTTCGCGATCGCTAGTCACCAACTTCGCGGATCAATGGCTCTACTTGCGCAATCTGGACGCGGTCACGCCGGATATGCGGCTGTTCCCGGATTTCGACGACAACCTGCGACAGGCGATGCGACAGGAAACCGAACTCTTCTTCGGAGGCATCCTGCGCGAGGACCGCAGCGTGCTCGATCTGATCAAGTCTGACGCAACCTATCTCAACGAACGTCTGGCCAAGCACTATGGGATCCCGCATGTCTACGGCAGCCGATTCCGGCGCGTGGCCGTTGACGGAGAAAGCCAGCGCGGTGGACTGCTCCGTCAAGCAAGTATTCTGACGGTGACTTCGTACGCGACCCGTACTTCGCCCGTGATTCGTGGCCACTGGGTGCTCCAGAATTTCGTCGGCACGCCCCCGCCGCCTCCCCCGCCGAACGTGCCTGCGCTCGAGGACAATACGGTCTCCAGCCTGCTTTCGATGCGCGAGCGACTCCAACAGCATCGGGCGAACGCCGCTTGCGCCAGTTGCCATGACCAGATGGATCCGGTGGGGTTTTCGCTCGAGAATTTTGACGCGGTCGGCCGCTGGCGAGGAACCGATGCCGGCCAGCCCATCGACGCCACGGGCGGACTGGTCGATGGCAGCGAATTTACCGGCGTTGGGGGACTCGAGCAGGCGTTGCTCAACCGGCCAGAACTCTTCGTGCGAACGCTGACCGAGAAATTATTCACATTTGCGCTGGGGCGAGGCGTCGAGTATTATGATGCTCCAGCCATCCGCAAGATCGTTCGCGAGGCTCGCGGCGACAATGATCGGTTCTCGCGACTGATCCTCGGTATCGTCAACAGCACGCCGTTTCAGATGAGGAAGACTCTATAATGGTCATGAAAAAGGCTCTGCCGCGACGCACGTTTCTGCGCGGAGTCGGCACGGCGCTCGCGCTGCCGCTGTTGGACGCCATGGTCCCGTCGCTGACTGCGCTGGCTGACACACCGGCCAATCCGGCCAAATTGCGTCGCTTGGGATTCGTCTATATGCCGATGGGCTGCGACGTGACCCGCTGGACGCCGCCCGGCGGGGAGACACTCGACAATTTATCCCCGACGCTCAGCCCGCTGGAGCAGGTCAAACACAAGGTCGCGATCATCTCGAATCTCGAACTTCGAAATGCGTATCCCGGTACCCATGCGACTTCGAACGCCGCCTTCCTGAGTGCCGCGAAGGCCAAGCGAACGGAAAGCACAGACTACCATCTCGGAACGACGGTCGATCAAATCGCCGCGCAGCAGATTGGGCGTGACACGCAACTTCCGTCGCTGGAACTCTCGATGGACTTGCTGTCGGTCGTTGGTCAATGTGACAACGGCTATGCGTGCGTTTATCAGAATAATCTTTCCTGGTCGTCTCCCACCACACCGCTGCCAGCGGAAGCACATCCGCGACTGGTGTTTGAGACCCTGTTTGGAGAGCAGGGCGGAACGGCCGACCGGCGCGCCGCGCTGAAGAAACGAGCCAGCCTGCTCGATTCGGTGACCGACGAACTCGTCCGTCTGCAAAAGACACTCGGACCGGGTGATCGGCGGAAGGTCAGCCAATATCTGGAATCAGTCCGCGACGTTGAGCGGCGAATTCAGAAGTCCGAAGCCACATCGGGAGAGAACCCGTTGCCGGATCTCGATCGTCCCACTGGCGTGCCCGCGGCCTATGCCGACCACGCGCGACTGATGTTCGATCTCCAGGCACTGGCCCTGCAAGGTGACATTACGCGCGTGATCACCTTTCAACTGGCTAGAGAAACTAGCACCCGGACCTATACCGAAATCGGCGTCGACGAACCGCATCATCCACTGACGCATCACGGCAACGATCCCGATAAAATCGCCAAAGTGGCCAAGATCAATCAATTCCACGTTTCGTTGTTTGCCGGTTTTCTGCAGAAGCTCGAGTCGATCCGGGAAGGCAACGGTTCATTGCTGGACCACGTGCTCTATTTATACGGCAGCGGGATGGGCAACCCGAACGTTCACGACCACGTTAATCTGCCAATCATCGTCGCGGGTGGCGCGGCCGGGAACATGCGCGGTGGACGTCATATTCGATTTAAAGAACCGACCCCGCTGGCCAATCTGCACCTGACGTTGCTCGATAAGGTCGGCGTACGGCTGGACTCGTTTGCCGACAGCCGGGGTCAGGTCGACGAACTGTTCCAACCCGTTTCGATGTAAAGACTGCGGAGACGATTTGCCATGCATGGAATACGCCTCGTTGTCTGCACAGGGGTCGCCTTGTTGCTGGTCGCCAACTCGATCAGTGCTGGTGAGAGCCCACTCGCGGATGCGGCGGAGAGCCAGAATTCCTCAGCGATTAGCAAACTTCTCGAGCAAAAGGCCAACGTGAACTTGCCACAGGCCGACGGGATGACGGCCCTTCACTGGGCAACATACCACGATGACTTGGGCACGGTAAAACGCTTGATCGCTGCTGGAGCTGACGCCAAGGTTACGAACCGCTATGGTGTGACGCCGCTCTCGCTGGCCTGCACTAATGGCAACGGTGGTATCGTCGAGTTGCTCCTGGATTCCGGAACAGATGCGAATACCAAGCTCCCCGGTGGAGAAACAGTGCTCATGATCGCATCGCGCACGGGACGCCTTGGCCCGGTCAAGGCACTTATCGCCAAGAAGGCCGACGTCGACGCCCGCGAACGCAAAGGCCAGACGGCCCTGATGTGGGCTGCAGCAGAAGGGCATGTCGAGGTTGTCGATGCGCTCCTCAAGGCGGGAGCCGAATTCAGCACTCCCCTGCCGTCCGGATTTACGCCCCTCTTTTTCGCAGTCCGTGAAGGACGTTCCAAGGTGGTCTTCCGGCTGCTGGAGGCGGGGGTCAAAATCAACGAGCCCATGCAGCCCAAATCAGGTAAGCGCATCTGCCCGTTAATTATGGCCATCGAAAATGGGCATTTCGAGCTCGCCGCGGCATTGTTGAAGGCCGGTGCTGATCCCAATGACCGGCCCGCGGGCTACGCAGCGTTGCACGCGATCACCTGGGTTCGCAAACCCATACGCGGCGATGGCGACCCGCCTCCGATCGGATCGGGCGACCTGAGCAGCCTGGATCTCGTGCGCCAGCTCATTACGCACAAGGCTGACGTCAACATCCGGCTCGAGAAGGGAGACTCCGGACGGGGGCGATTCACCACGACAGGTTCGACCCCGTTCCTGTTGGCGTCTCGCACGGCCGATGTCCCGCTGATGCGATTGTTATTAGAGCTGCATGCGGATCCCAAGCTGTCGAATGCTGACAACTGCCCGCCCTTGTTGGCGGCTGCCGGTGTTGGGGCACTCGGCGACGGAGACGAAGCGGCTGCCACCGAAGACGAGGCAATCGCAGCCCTGAAATTGCTGCTGGACTTGGGATCCGATGTCAACGCCGTCGACAACAACGGCGAGACCGCCATGCATGGTGCAGCCTATCAAAGCCTGCCCAAAGTGGTGCAACTCCTGGCCGGGCACGGTACAGACATCAACATTTGGAACCGGAAGAATAAGTGGGAATGGACGCCGCTGATGATCGCGCAAGGCCACCGACCCGGTAACTTCCGACCTGCTCCGGAGACGATTGCCGCGCTGGAACGAGTCCTGCAGGCCGCGAAATCCAAGTAGGCAAATTTGTGTTTCGAGCCGACGGGAGGGTGAGGCTCCTGCCGAACCGGATAGTCTAGCGAGTTCCGAAGGTCGCTTGCGGTTCGGCAGGAGCCTCACCCTCCCGTGACGTCGAAATGCTCTCCACTACTTTGCACCGATCGCAATCACCAGAGGATGATCGCTTAAGGTCAACTTCAGGGAAGCGATCTCGCTGAGAGACTGGACCGCCTTCGTCCCAACCGTCGGATCGTAAACGGTCACCGTGGGGAACGTGGCTCCCAAGTCTACGGTAACATCGTCGGAGCCTTTGAGCCGTTCATTCCAGATCACTAACTGCAAAGTTCCGTCGCTCTTTTGTAGCAGCATCTCATGCATCGTGGCTGGCTGCTTCGAAATGGAATACTTCAATTGGCCTAGTGGTTTGGTGCTCGGTCCTTTGTCTTCCAGAATCGTCGTGAGGTTGTGCAGATAGACCGCAGCCTTACGCGGCGTGTAATCGGGCTTAAAGAGACCGAAGCTTTGATTTCCCGCTTCGTCGGCTCGGTCGCGCAGGAGATACACCGCAGTGTGTTTCCAGCCACGTTTGTATTGGTCCAGATACATACTGAGCAGGTTCAGTGCCTGGATCTCTTCTGTGATGGGACCGTCGATCGTGCATCCCGTTTCCGTGGTCACCCGTGGCAATGTCAGGAGTTCACTCGCCGAATTGCCTCGGAAGTGCTTCGCCCAGGTGACTCCATAATTGCCGAACAAGCCATCGACCTTGCAGTGGGAAGTTGGATCGGCGGCGTTCCAGGTTTTGTTGTCTTCCAGGCCCGCCGAGTTCGGATGATAAATGTAATTATGGACATTCGCAAAATCGGCGTACTGTGTGCCATCAGGCAGCAACGCACCAGCCCCTTTGGGGATGGTGAGAAACTGCAAGCCGGTGTTATCAACCTGGGCACCGTTCTCACTGATCGACCAGACCGGATATTTCTTTAATAGAGGATCCGCTTTGATCGCGCTGTTCAAATCGCGTTGCAGCTTCGCCACCGCCAACCAAGACGGTGCTCGGCCACCGCCAGGTTCGCCTTGATACGTGACACCCCAGTTGTTCGGTTCGTTGTTTCCTTCAATGGCCAGCAGCGCATCGGCCGCCGCAAGATGCCTGGCCGAGTCGACAAGTTTTTTGATATCGGTACCGCCACTCACCAGTCCCCAACTGAACCGGACGCCGGTCTGCTGGTGCAGATCGAGAAAGGTCTGAAGCGTTGTGGGACCATTCTCAGTCAGGCCCTCAATACCCCCTCGTACCCAGCGGAAGCCACCATATTTGAGCATCTCGACCGTCTTTGGAACGGGTTGTCCGCGATCAGGAAAGGTGGAGACAACTCCGATGCTGTTCAGAAAATCTACCGCGCTGAGGGCTGTTGTCGCCGCGGCAGGCGGCAGTTCGAGGACTATCTTATTGAAGACCTGATCGTCGAAATTCTTGGTCCCCAACAACACCAGTTGGCTGAAGGAACTCGTCGTCGAGTCCGTAAACATTACCGCCGATCCGGCGCCCTTGTTCCAATCTTTGCTGCTGATACTCCAGGCGCCACCCGCCTCGCGGATGATCGTCAAGTGGCTCAGGCCGCCACCATCACGCACCGCAGGATGAGAGGCGTCGATTTCCTCGGAGGCCCACGTCTTGTCGTTGGGGGGAGTCCCATTGCTGACGTTGGCCCACTGCACGGCCCACGTCGCCTTGGTCCGGTGGACAAGAAATACATAGCCGTCACCCTTGGCATTCAGCAGCATGAATGAAACCGAATCCGAGCCCTGGGTCGCATCACCCCAGCCCCAGCCATAATCCAGAGACAACTTCAACTGCTTGGGATCTTTGACTTCGGCAAATGACTTCGTCAGCGTTCCCTCCGGCTTATTGGCGGCGAAACGGGCCAATGTGCCTGGGTTATTAGTAATTTCTTTAGGATAGGCGTATGCGTCCCAGTCGCCTTTGGCTTTCCAACCCAGGGCCGCGAAGTCTCCTTTGGAGAAATCCGCTTCGAAGATGGTCTGCGCCATGCATCTCGTCTGCATACCACATAGAGCCACGAATAACAGGGCCGCTTTTGCGGAGAAGTCCGTAAACATAGTGACCTCAATGACGACAAAGTAGATCAGCGGTCCGCAACTCGACGACTGCCTCGAAATGTTTCGTTGCTACTTCTGTGCGGAGAAAATTCGCTTCCAATCATCCTTCATACTGACGACTGTCCAACCCGACTTTACTGCTTGCTCATGGAGTCCCGGAGTAAAAGCCCCGAGTTTGACATCTGGCAATCCGAGCGCCGGACCATAGGCGTATTCGCGAACCGCATCATCATGGAGCACCAGCAGCATAAAGTGCTGGGCGTTGCCGCCCTGCGTGTATTCTAACATCTGTTTGTCACCATCCGAATTTCCAAACGCCATGATGGGTGGGCGGCCGATGTGCTGATTAATGCCAACCGGTTTGCCACCTTTGTCGTCGATAAAATTGAGCTCCGGCAGGCGAACTAGGACAGGCTTGCCCTGTCGTATTTCAAACTTAGTTTTGATGCTGCTGCCAATGACCTGTTCTGGTGGGATGCCATAGACTTGCTCGGCCCAGGGACGCATGAACTCAATCCCGCCTCCGGAGACGATGTACGTCTTAAAGCCATTCGCCCGCAGGTAGGTGAGCACTTCCAACATGGGCTGATAGACGCACTCCGTGTATCGCCTCTGAAACTTCGGATGTTTCGCCGTCGCGAGCCAGTCCTTAGCGATTTGCTCGAATTCGAGCGTGGTCATACCCGAATGAGTCGCCATGAAGAGTTCCAATATCGCTCGGTCACCACCCGCAGCCGCGGTCTTCAAATCGCCTTTGAGCAGTGAAGCGAACGGCTCTTTCTCCTTCCATTCAGGATGCTGTGGCGCGAGTGCCTTCACTCGGTCGAGAGCGAAGTACAATTGGACGGGAATTGGCTGCTCACACCAGAGAGTGCCATCGTTATCAAACGTAGCGATACGTTCAGCGACCGGAACGAAATCCTTGTCTCCGGCCTTCGTCACCCTGGCCACGAATCCGATGATCGACTTCTTGGCCGCCCCTTCGCTCCAGGACGGCAGCGGATCGGCAGTGACCGAAGTCCACAATAGCTTTTGGGCCGTACCAAATTCGCCGAGTTGATACACACTGACGGCACGTGCCTTGAAATTGAACGACGCGAACGATTCCGCTTTGAGTTTGTCGACGAACCCACGATTGCCGAGTCCGATCGTCACATGTGGATTGTACTTTTTGCCAATGCAGTTCGGGACAAAAGACGTCACGTAGTCGATCGTCGGTTTCGCCTGTGAGATCGTCTTTCCGTCGGGTCTCAACGCGAACGCCGTCGCGGTTCCAGTGTCCGAAGTGAAGGGACTCACAGAATCGACTAACTTCTGCTGCAGGCGGAGCAGATCCGATGTCGGTTCGATCACGATCCCCGCCAGGCCGAGTTTTTCAATAGGGACGTCATAGTATCCAGTCGCCTTCAATTCCCATGACGCCGGATTTTCATCCTTCAATAACTCGGCGACCGCCGCGCACACGCGATCCAAATCGCTGGTCCGAACGAACCGCTGCAGGACAGTGACGTGCGGAGCGTGAAGGTCGTCCAGGGCAAAACCCTGTGGATAGTCGGCACGCAACCGGGCATTGGCCGAATTTGCGCGATCGAGCATTCCCTGATCCGGCTCCAGCAGAATATCAATCGCCGTAACCTCTGCAGTACGAGTGTCGTTTTGAGCCAGCACTCGTGTCGGGATCAGGAGCGCGATGCCACATAATGCGGCGGCGAAAAATTTGCAGTCACGGGTACTCATGAAATACGCTTTGTCGACGGGGCAGAATTTGAACAGGATGTGAAAACGAGTGGCCGGGCGAATTTCCCGGCCACTCGTTAATAAGACACTTACTTCGAGGTGGGCTCCTTCAACTTCTCCAGGACCTCGTCCAGGTTGAAGCTGGCCGCTTTCTGTCGCTGGGGGAACTCTTTGAACGTCATCAGGAACTTGCCGACATAGTCCTGAGCCGGAACCAGCAGGAAGACGTGGTCGATCAGCCAGTCGTAGTACGTGTTCGACGTCACGTCCGCTCGTTCATACGGATCGAGACGCAGATTGAAGATCTTCGGAACACGTAAGGTGACAAACGGCTCGGCCCAGATGCGGAGTGTGCCCTGGATCCGCTGCTCCATGAAGACGACTTTCCAGTTGTCGTACCGCAGGCCGGTCAGTTGCTGGTCGTCGTTGCAGTAGAGGAACGATTCTCGCGGGGTCTTTTCCGCTTGACCGCTCAGGTATGGCACGAGGTTATACCCATCCAGGTGTACCTTAAAAGTCTTGTCGCCAATCTTGTACCCCTTGAGCAGCTTGTCGGTGACTTCTGTGTCGCCAGCCATAGCCAGAATCGTGGGCAGCCAGTCGTGATGGGCGACCAACTGATTGGAGACGCTACCCGGCTTGATCTTTCCCGGCCAGCGGACCATGCAGGGGACTCGGTAAGCACCTTCCCAGTTTGAGTTCTTTTCATTACGGAACGGCGTCATCGCGCCGTCCGGCCAACTGTTCATGTGCGGTCCATTGTCTGTCGAATACATCACAAACGTGTTGTCGGCGATTCCTGCGTCATCGAGGGCCTTTAACACCGTGCCCACGTTCTTGTCGTGGTCGATCATTACATCGTGGTATTCGCTCTGCCAGCGGCCTGACTGCCCCTTGCTCTCGGGCTTTACGTGCGTGCGTAAGTGCATATGCGTGAAGTTCACCCACAGGAAGAACGGCTTGCTGGCCTTCACCTGCCGCTGGATGAAATCCACGGAACGAGCGGCGATGTCATCATCGATTGTCTCCATCCGTTTCCTGCTTAGCGGCCCAGTATCCTTGATGGTCTGCTTGCCGATCTTACCCGACCGCGGCTCAACGGTTTCATCGTCCTTGTCAGTCGCCTTGCAGTCCAGGACTCCACGCGGACCGTACTGGGCCCGGAACGCTGGATCCTTGGGATAGTCCGGAAGTTCCGGCTCTTCCTCGGCGTTCAAGTGGTATAAGTTCCCGTAAAACTCGTCGAATCCGTGAACAGTCGGCAGGAACTCGTTGCGATCGCCGAGGTGATTCTTGCCGATCTGAGCCGTGGCATAACCCAGCGGCTTCAGCAATTCCGCGATAGTCGGATCCTCTTTACGAAGTCCCAGCGTCGCCCCCGGCAGGCCGACCTTAGTCAAGCCGGTACGCAGTCCGTGTTGCCCAGTAATGAACGAAGCTCTACCAGCCGTGCAGCTTTGCTCGGCATAGTAGTCTGTGAAGAGCATCCCTTCCTTCGCCACGCGATCAATGTTGGGTGTCCGATAACCCATCAATCCATGAGTATATGCACTGATGTTCGACTGGCCGACATCGTCGCCCCAGATGATGCAGATATTGGGCTTCTTGCCCGACTGTTGCGACTTGGCCGCAACGGCCTGATTATGAGCCGCCAGTGCTAGTTGTTCACCTTTGGAAACCTCACAGCAGGCCGGCTTGACCGCTGCCATGGACACAACTTTGCCATTCGTCGCCACATTGGTTTGGTCAATCACGTCGACCGTTTTCGGTGCAGCCGCGGCCTGTAGAGGACTCTCGCTGCTCGATGCAGCCAGATAGCCCAATGACGCACCGACGACCAAGACGGCCAGCAGGTGTACTTTCGAATTACGAATCATCATAGTCCTCCAGATTCAGAGATAAGTCTCTATTTACGATCATCCAGTGGGCGCGAAAACGCACACCCCCTCGGCGGACGTTGTCCCACAAAAAGTTGCGGACCTTGGCGTCCGACCTGGGATTTCTAGAACAGTTTGAATTGATCTCGTCTTCAATCCAGGCTTTCGGCAGTTGAGATGCCGAACAGATCGAATTGCCTGATTGCTACGTGGAATAGGATTTCTCCCAGCAGGTATATCCAACTCGTTTCTGATTGAGAAGTTCGCGTGCATTAAAAATCCGAGTTGAGAACTAATTTCGCGGCCCACGCCGCAGGATCGACTTTCGACCATTGATTCGACAGAATCACGGGCTGAGGTCATTCCGACGAATTCGAGGCAAACTCCACATCACATCCCGAGGAGAAACCCCATGAAAAGCCAACTCAAGACGTGGCTGGTAGCGTTATTTCTCGCAGGCATCATTGTGACCTCTGGCAGGGCCGAAGAAGCGCTGCCGCCTATCAAAGTCTTGCTCATCGGTAACAGCCAATGCCCGATGATCGTCAGCCAGCAGATGCTGGAGAAGCTGGCCGCTTCAGACAAAGGTGGTCGTCCCATCAAAGTGGGCGGTTGCATCAAAGGAGGCGCGTCATTGAAATCGCACTGGGAAGCCGGCACCGGCGAAGGGACGGCTCGGGCGATGATTTCCAGCAAGGCTTGGGACTATGTCGTCCTGCAGGATATCTACTACGTCCAGGAACCCGCATTTCAACCCTATACCCGGCAGTTCCACGCGTTGATCAAAGAGAGCGGCTCGAAGACGTTGCTATTCGGCACAGCGTCCATCCTCAGCGACTATCCCAAGGGCTTTGAACGGCAGCATAATCTGCATTTCGCGATGGGCAAGGAACTCGGCGTACCGATCGTCGATGCGAGCTATGCCTATATCAAGTACTTCGGCGACAAGCCCTCAACCGAGCGTTTGGAAAGTCTGTTCGCCAAAGACAAGGCTCACCCGGGACAGTGGGGCTCGTACATCTATTCCTGCATGATCTACAGCACCCTGACCGAACGCAGTCCAATCGGCCTCGCAGCACCAGAGGGTATTCCCCCCGACACAGTCAAGACTCTTCAAGAGACCGCCTGGGCCCAACATCAAGAGACGGCTTCGGCGTTGAAGAAGTAACGACTCCCTGTCGCACGCGATATCACACTTGGATCCATTGCAGAGGGATTGTTTTGAAACACCACGCGCCTTCTGAGTCGCTAAGTATAATTGGCAGCGAATTAAAGGAGACAGCGAAGAGGGCAACTCCACGCCATCCCGCCGCATCCGCATTCATTCGCTGCCTCTTCTAATTCGCTGCCGATAAAAGGCAGGTTTTTCTATTACGGGCCAAAAGATTCGTCGCCCGAGCGCATCAATTAAGCAGTTGAAGCGGAAAATCCGCTCCGACGAAAATCCAGAAGTTCGACGACAACCTATAGACAAACCCCGATGCTTTGCGATATCCTGATTCCGATGTCCCTACTCTGACAGACTTTACGCTGACGTCACAGCAGCCTTAAAACGTTCGGTACCCAATCTCTCGTGTGGGAAGATCGCCTCAAATTCATAGGATGACTCGATGAAACCGACCACAGACAAAGACGTCGTCACTTGGAATGAAGACCCCGCCCATTTTGCCAAGCCCAGCCGCCGCGACTTTCTGCAGGTCGGCGTGTGCGGTGCTTTGGGTCTGACATTGGGTGATTTCTTCCGCCTGGAAGCTCGGGCCGACCAGAAATTCTATGAGAGCAAAGAGGGTCAGGCGAAGGGCGTCATCCACATCGTTCTGCCGGGTGGTATGGCCCATCAGGAGTCTTGGGATCCGAAACCGGAAGCTCCTCTCGAGTATCGTGGCCCGTTCGGTGTCGCCAAGACGAATGTCCGCGGTGTCGTGTTGAACGAGAATTTCGCGAACGTCGCGAAGATCGCCGACAAGATGACGTTCATCCGCTCGATCGCTGGCAAGGACGCCGACCACGGCCGCGCCAGCTACGCGATGTTTACCGGCTATCGCAAGAGCCCCGCCATCGAGCATCCCGCCATTGGTTCGGTGGTTTCGCACGAATTGGGTTCGCGACAAAACCTGCCGCCGTATGTCGCCGTGCCGAGCGCCGGGGAATATACGGGAACCGGGTATCTTGGATCGCAATTCGGCCCCTTCGGACTGGGTGGCGATCCAGGCCGAGCAGGCTTCCAAGTGAAAGACCTGTTGTTGCCCCCCGGCGTTGATGACGACCGCTTCTACAAGCGTCAGCGTATCCGTGAGACCGTCGACGAACATTTCCGCAAGATCGCCAGCAAGGCCGAAGCCCTTGGAGCGATGGATAAGTTCTACGAACGAGCTTACGGGATGATCTCGTCTCCGGCCGCACGCGAAGCCTTCGACATCGGCAAGGAATCGGAAGCCACCAAGTCGAAGTACGGTCAGAACGAAGCCGGCATGCGGCTGTTGCTCGCTCGCCGTCTCATAGAAGCGGGCGTCCGATTCACCACTGTCAGCTATGGCGGATGGGATCATCATGCCGGCATCGAAAACGCCATGCGCCGCCAAGCCCCGATTCTCGACCAGGCCCTGGCCGCTCTGATCAGCGATCTCGATGATCGCGGGATGCTCGACAGCACGCTGGTCCTCGTGACCAGCGAGTTCGGCCGAACCCCGAAGATCAACGCAACTGCCGGCCGCGACCACTTCCCGCGAGTCTACTCTGTAGCCCTTGCAGGTGGTGGCTTCAAACGGGGTCTGGTTTATGGCTCCTCGAACAGCACCGCCAGCGAACCGGAAGAGAACCCGGTTCGCATCGAAGACGTCCTCACCACTGTCTATCAGCAAATCGGAATCAACGCCGACAAGGAACTGATGGCTCCCGGTGGCCGGCCGATCGAAGTGATCGATGGCGGCGAGGTTGTCAAAGAGTTGGTGGGTTAGTTTTGATGTATGAGAGTATGAGGGTGTGGGAGTATGAGAGAGGTCAGCTTCGCGGCAAGTGATAGTCAATCGTTGCTTCGCGGCGATGGAACAATCCGCTAACTTAGAGACTGCATCCTCGTAGGTCACTATGAACCCTGTGCGGCGTCAACTTGTTCGGCGTCATACAGAGTTGGAGGTCTACAAACTCTCATTTGATCTCGCGATGCGGATCTTTCATGCTTCCAAATCGTTTCCGCCAGAGGAGCGCTATTCGTTGACCGATCAGGTCCGACGATCATCGCGATCTGTTTGTGCCAATTTGGCAGAAGCCTGGCGAAAGCGTCGATACGAAGCAGCATTCATAAGTAAACTCGGAGACTGTGAAGCAGAGGCCGCTGAGACTCAAACTTGGCTTCAATTTGCTGCCGAGTGCAAGTACCTCGATCGCAAAGTGGCTAGAGACATGTATCGTGAATACGACGCGGTCCTAGGCAAACTTGAATTGATGGTCACAAACGCGAAAGACTGGATCCTATGACACGCGATAATCCTTCTTCCCCTCACACTCTCGCACTCTCACACTCTCATACACTCACACTCTCCGTCGTTGCGTTCGCTTTGGTCGGCCTAGTATCACAGACAGCCGAAGCAGGCCTACCCCGCCTGACTCGTATCGTCCCGCCCGGCGCCCAGCGTGGCACGACAGTCGAAGTCGTCCTCCAAGGTCAGCACTTCAGTAAGCCTGAAGAAGTCATGGTCTATGAGCCCGGCATCACAGTCGAGTCGCTCGAGCCGATGGAAGGCGAAGTCGAGATTCGCGGCCGACGCAACCGCATCGAAAAGGGCTCGGGGATCCGCGTCAAGCTGAAGATCGCGGACGATTGCGAACTTGGCCTGCATGGGATGCGACTCCGGACGGCTACCGGGATCAGCGAATACCAACGCTTCTTTGTCGGACCGTTCCCGCTCATCGATGAGACCGAACAACAGCCCAGACAACCCCGCAATGACGCACGTGAAACGGCTCAGACCGTGGCGTTGAACAGCACGGTGCTCGGCGCCATGCTTGATCCGACCGATGTCGACTCTTACCGGATTGAAGCCAAGCAGGGGCAGCGGATCTCGGCCGAGATCGAAGCGACTCGGCTGGGTGTCGACCGAGGTATCCCTGATCTCTACGTCTCTGTGCTCGATGCTGACGGCAAGCGCCTGATCGCAGCCGATGATTCGGCCCTCTTCCTGCAAGATCCGGTCGTGTCGCTCGTGGCTCCTCGTGATGGAGTCTACTTCGTCGAAGTGCGACACTCGACGTACTCGGCTGCCGGCGATATCTACCGCTTGCATGTGGGGACGTTCATTCGCCCCACTGGTCTCTATCCGGCGGGAGGCCAAGTCGGGCAGGAGTTGTCGGTTCAAATCCTGGGCGACCCCAAGGGCCCTTCGTCGCAGACGGTAAAGTTGCCGGCAACTCCGACGGCGGACCTGCGGTTCGTGGCAATCGATCCGGAAACGAGCATCCCCGCACCGACCCCTAACACACTACGAGTCTCCCCCTTCGGCAACGTCCTCGAAAACGAGCCGAATGATTTGGTCGACGCTATTACTGCCCAATCGGCCGCCACTCTCCCCATCGCCTTCAACGGCATCATCGACAAGCCCGGCGATGTGGACTGCTTCCGGTTCGCCGCCAAAAAGGGTGAGCGTTTCAGGATCCACTGCCTGGCCAACGCTGTTGGTTCGCCGCTGGATCCGACCATCTGGATTCAACAGGCCGGAGGCAAAGGCAACCCGCAACGGGCCACCGATTCCCGCCCCAACCAGCTCGGGTATGCCCCCTACGGCGGAATGAACCGTGAGACCCTCGATCCCATCCTCGATTTCACCGCCCCGGCTGACGCGGAATACGTACTGGGTGTCGAAGACGATCGGAATAGTGGCGGTGCCGACTTCGTTTATCGAGTCGAAATCTCACCCGAAACCGACGCGGTCTACGTCTATATCCCGCAGGATGGCGAGGCCGCCTTCCAAGCCCAGGCACGGCAATCGATCAGCGTGCCGAGCGGCGGACGCTACAGCACTCAACTCTCGATTTTCAATACCAACAAACCCTTCAACGGGGAACTGGAACTGGTGGCAATCGGCCTGCCCGAAGGCATGACTATGCACGCTCCTCGAATCACTCCCTCCATGCCTCGCGTCTCAGTCGTCTTCGAAGCGGCCCCCGATACCAAACCCCAGGGCAAGTTCATTGAGATCGTCGCTCGTCCGGTCAGCGATTCCGCCAAACCAGCCGAAGGCGAGAAGAAGGATAAGCAGGAATCGACCACGGCGACCGAGCCCGCGGAACGAACTCTGGCGAGTGGCTTCCGCCAATCGATCCCGATGAACTCCTCTAACAATAACGACTATTACCTCTTCAACATGTTCGAGAAACTGGCCATCGCAGTCACCGAACCGGCACCGTTCTCCATCGACATCGACGAGCCCAAATCCGCACTCGTCCAGAACGGCGAGATGTCCTTAAAGTTCCGGATCACTCGCGCACCGGGTTTCGACGAACCGGTCAGCGTTGTGATGGAGTGGAAGCCCAACGGCGTCTCAACCGGAACTCCGGTCACGATCCGAACCGACAAGTCCGAAGGCGAATACCCTCTCGGTGCCGCCCGTAATGCGACGGCCGGGGCCTATGAAGTGACCCTTTCGGCCGTGAGCGGCGCTCAACGTCCCGCCTATCGCGATTCAGCCAGTCGGACCTACGTATCGACCAAGCCCTTCAAGCTGCTAGTTGCTGAACCGCACATCGAAGCCAAGTTCGCTCGCGCCTCAATCGAACGGGGCAAGACGAGTATCGTAACCGTCAAGCTGAACCATCTGAAGCCGTTCGAGGGCAAAGCCAAAGCCACCCTGGCGCGTCTGCCACGCGGTGTCGAACTGGTCGAACCCATCCGCGAAATCGGCCCCGAGGATAAAGAGATCACCTTTGCGCTGAAGGCCACGGAAGATTGCCTCACCGGCGGCTATCAAGGCATCACCCTTGATCTGACAGTCACTGAAGAAGGTCAAGCGGTTCGCCAACTGAGTGGATCTGGTACACTGCGGATTGATGCGGAACGCGGCGTCAAAGCTGCGATGAAATGATTACACACTGCGATTAATGCCCAGACAACGAAGGCCCCATATGCCTACAACCAATATCAAAGAAGAGGCTCGGCGGATGATTGATCAGCTGCCCGATGATGCTGATTGGGACGACCTCATGGACGAAATTTATGTTCGGGCTGCAATCGAAAATGGGATCCGGGATAGCGAGGCGGGACGAACTCTTTCCACCGAAGAGCTCCGCGAGAACTTGGGACTTCCGAAATGAAAGTCCGTTGGACTGAAACCGCACGCGACCATTTGCGCGCAATTCATAATTATATCGCCCAGGACTCCATCCAGAATGCTCACAGGTTTGTCGACCGAATCATTCACAAAGCTGAAACCGTAGCAAACTCGCCCGAGTTGGGCAGTATCGTGCCTGAACATAACTCGCCTATGTCTCGTGAGGTCTTTGCAAAATCCTACCGTATCATCTACCGGATTTATGAAGATCGAATTGATATTGTGGCGGTGATACATGGTGCGAGAAAACTGCCGTTGGACCTCTAAACAGAGTCGCGAGCAAACTAGAGCCAGAACTTCGGAATTCAACATGATGCGATCTCATCTCCTAGCCTTGTGCTGGCTCAGCCTTCTCGCCTCGACGACATCCGTATTCGCTGATGCCGGCACTCAACTGAAAGTCTTCCCTTCGGAAATCTCCCTGCGTGGTCAAGATGATCGCCAGATGATCGCCGTGCAACTGGTGAATGATCAGGGGATTACCCGGGACGTTACCGCTGCTGTCGTCGTCAAGGCGGTTGATACCAAAGTGGCTGATATCGCCGGGCGGATGGTTACCCCCAAGGGCGACGGTCAAACCAAACTCCTCGTGGAACTCGGGCAGCATTCCGCCGAGGTGACGATCACCGTCAAGGACGCCGCGGTTTCGCGCGATGTCAGTTTCCGGTTGGATGTCATGCCGATCTTCATGAAGTCGGGCTGCAACAGCGGCAGTTGTCACGGAGCTGCCCGCGGCAAAGATGGATTCATGCTGTCTCTGTTTGGTTACGATCCGACTGGCGACTATTACCGGTTGACTCGGCAGTTCGTCGGGCGGCGAATTGATCTGGCCGTGCCTGCCCAAAGCCTGATGCTCGAAAAGACGACCGGGGAAGTCGCTCATACCGGGGGTAAGCTGTTTACGACGGAGAATGATGACTATCGGACTCTGCTCCGCTGGATCGAGGCGGGTGCTCCTGATGACAACGGCGACACGCCGGAACCCGTCGGTATTGAACTTTTGCCCTCTAAGACGGTGTTCGCTGGCAAGGACCAGACTCAGGCGACCGTCGTCACCGCGAAGTATTCGGACGGATCGGTGCGTGATGTCACAAAGCTGGCGTTGTTTATGACTAACAATGATTCGGTAGTCAGCATCGATAAGGATGGTATCGTCAAGGGCAACAACCGCGGTGGTGCATTCGTCTTCGCCCGGTTTAATAAGTTCACCGTCGGCAGCGAAGTGCTCGTATTGCCCACCGACGACAACTTCGTCTGGCCCAACACACCCCAATCCAATTTCATCGACACGCTCGTCTTCGACAAGCTGAAGAAACTGCATCTGGCACCTTCCGAACTGTGCGATGATGAAACCTTCCTGCGACGCGTGACACTCGACCTCATCGGTCTGCCACCCTCCCGTGCCGAGTACGACCAGTTCGTGGCCGATTCGGATCCGAACAAACGGGCCAAGTTGATCGATCAACTCCTCGACCGCGAAGAGTTTGTCGACTTGTGGTCGATGAAGTGGGGTGAATTGCTGCGGATTCGCGCGGTCGGCAATCAACCGCAGTACGGCCGCGATGCCAAGGCCATGTGGGCGTATGCCGCATGGGTCCATGATCAGATGGCCGCGAACCGCCCGCTCAATGAGATGGTGGCCGAGCTGGTTGTCGGCAACGGCAGTAACATCAAGCAACCGACTTCCAATCTTTATACGGCGTCCGAACGCCTGACACCGCAAAAGACCGCCGAAGACTTCGCGCAGGTCTTTCTCGGCACGCGCATCCAATGTGCTCAGTGCCATAACCATCCCTTCGACCGCTGGACACTCAACGACTATTACGGGTTTGCCAGCTTCTTCGCCGGCGTCAACATGAAGCGCGGCGTCGAAGGCCGTGAGGTCGTCATCTTCAATAACAACCGCAACAACACCGTCGAACATCCTGTCGATGGCCGCAAAATGAAGCCCAAGTTCCTGGGTGGCGATACCCCCGAAGTCGAAGGCCAGGACCCCCGGGTCGCCCTGGCCAAATGGCTGACGGCCCCAGAAAACACCGCGTTCAATCAGACTATGGCCAATATCATCTGGGCCCACTTCTTCGGGCGAGGCATCGTTGATCCGGTCGATGACGTCCGGATCAGCAATCCCGCCAGCAATAAAGAATTGCTGGCAGCCCTCGGCCAGAAACTGACCGAATATGGTTTCGACAAGAAGAAGCTGATTCGCGATATCTGTAACTCACGCACGTATCAACTCTCCGTCGCCACCAATCCGACCAACGAACTTGACGAGTCCTATTTCTCGCACAGCTATATCCGCCGCCTGCAGGCCGAGGTTCTCCTCGACACGATCACGAGGATCACGGGAACCGAAGACCGCTTCCAATCGTCTCCCCAGGGGACGCGTGCCGTCGAACTCTATGCCGGCAACGTGACGAACTTCTTCCTCTCGACATTCGGCCGAGCCCCCCGGGAATCAGCTTGCTCGTGCGAAGTGAACAAAGAAGCCAACCTCTCACAGGCACTCCACCTCGTCAACGGCGACACCATCACCCAGAAGGTCGCCAGCAGCAAGTTGATCCCCAGCCTGCTCGCCGCAAAGCTGCCCCCGGAAAAGATCATTGAAGAGCTCTACGTCCTCGCCCTGTCCCGAAAACCAACGGCTGATGAGACCGCGGCGCTCGTCGTGATCGTCAACGAAGACCTCAATAACCCAGACCGAGCAAACAAGCTGGCCGGCCTGAGTGCCCAGATCGATCAGGCCTACAAGCGGCTGCAGGACCAACTCAAAAACTACAAAGACGAATACGAAAAGCTGAAAGAGGACGGCCAGGAAGCGGAAGCCCTGGGCAACCTCGAAAAGCAAATTGCCGCGACCGAAAAGCGACTCGAAGAAGCCCGAAACCGACAGGCGGGGAACGTTCCGTTGATGGTCTACGGCGACATTCTGTGGGGTCTTTTTAATTCGACAGAGTTCGCTTTCAATCACTAATCAGCTGAATAATTGAAGGAAACTGCTCCCCTCGCCCTGGTACTCCGGGGAGAGGGGCT